>JAJRSM010000121.1 GCA_024278765.1 Deltaproteobacteria bacterium
TCTTGCCCTGAAACCTTAAATCCGTTATCCTGTCTCGTTCCGTAAGGCTAAGATGCCTGTATCCTTTTCCCATAACCACCCAGAGTACCAGCAAAAGGACAGTCCTGCCAGGTGTTGCACTTCCTCATTGAACCCGCGAAAACAAAACTACCTCGAAAGCTCAGACCGGGTTTCAGACCAACAAAGACAACAGAGATTGCCTGAATCTCGCCCAATCAAAGTGCGCGCCCGGGTCGATCTTTCTATCTGGTGCGATATCAGTGTGCCCGACTATCATCTCCAGATCGATGCCGCGCCTCTCCCGGATATCACGTACAAGCTCTGATAAGGCCACGTACTGCTCATCTGTATATGGTTCCCAGTACTTGCCTGCAATCTCTACAGGCGTCTGCCCATTATATCTCTGCGTATATTGATTATCGATTGCGCAGTAAAAGCCGTCGTCCTTTTTCTCTAAAAGTCCCCAGTTAATAATCTCAATCCCTACCGAGAATCTATTACAATTTGACCGCCCCTGCCACTGGCTCGCCCCTGCATGCCACGCCCTCTCAGCCTCCTGAACCATCTGCACCATCGACCCGTCTTTTCCTACGAGATAATGCGCACTAACCCTGCTCGCAGGGTCTTGAAACCAACGAACCGTACCAACAAGCGTACCACTGCCAGTATAGTGAATAACGATCATATCTATGGCTGCTTCTGCGCGCGAATCATAATGAGGACCAATTACAAAAGGCAGATCAAGTGCCGCATCTGTAGCAGGGGGGGCCAAGGCCATCGCGTGCAGAGCAGAAGCGACTACCGTCTCTACGATGCCTGTTACATGCCCTTTAGCTATTGCCTGAAAAAACCTGACTGCCCCCTCGGTCTGCGGCCCATAATCACCATCAGGGGGCTCTGCAATGTCATAGGCCAGAGTTATAAGATCTCTTTGAAGCTCCAGAACATCTTCACCGTGATCCCCTCGCTTAAGAATCAGACCCTGCTTTTCGTAGTACCGCATAATACACCCCACGGTTTTAAGTCCCCGCCCGCATCACGGACCAGCACCTCTGGTTAGCTCATAGAATCTGATTCATATCAAAGCCCATAAACTCCTTTATCGCCTGCCACTCTGCGTCCATCAAGAGAAAATAACCAAAGTTATCGTATTTGTATTTACCGGGTTTCGTCTTCGAGTCATAAGGGACCTCCCAGTCGGTTGCGTATAAGAGTTGACCGAGATAGAGTCCGTCGGCGATACGCACCAGCTCGTCGATACAATAACAGTCCGGCACCATTGTATTAAACTTTGGCCAGCGATAATTAAACTGAAGCACCCCCTTGCCCTTACAATCCGGCATTATTGATTTCTCAAAGTGCGCCATAAAGTAGAAACTCTTAAGATCTATTCCCTCTGTCTTTTCTTTTTCAGTCGGCTGCTCAACTACCATGCCGATCTTATCGAGCTGCTCGATAAAGGCCGTCGCCGGTCGGCTCAGATCAAGGTTCTTCTTAAAGGTATTAGTACCGAGGACGATCTGACCTTTATCCTTATAGTATTCAGCATCCTTACCTATATATTTCTTAGCGTCGTCCATGCCGACATTGGTAAAGGTCTTACCCGTCCACGGCGAAAAGAGCCTGACCGCCGGATAGATATCATTGGTCAGGTTCGTGCCGAACTTTCGCATAAAGCCGCCGCGCTTAAGTGCAACCACACCGCCTCGAAGGTAACCCTCAACGCCGTCAGGACGCTCCGCGCTTACAAAAAGATTATGCACCTCTTTGAAATATTTATCCTCTGTAGCAGGCCCTTCTTTTATCCCGTTTGAAAGATCACGCATGTAATGCAGCACAGTCCTCTCCTTAGATAGCTTTGCCTTCGCCCTTATTGCCTTGCCTTTTTTCTTATCCTCAAAACAGAAGGTCGTAAACTTCTTTGGCAGGTCATCGGCCATCTTATAGGCAAGCTCGGGGAAGAGCATATTCTTCTCGTGCAACCAGGTATCGTCCATCAAAAGAAAATAACCAAAATTGCGATACTTGTAATCCTTCTTATTAACACTAGGGTCGTAATCTTTTACAAACGAACGAGTCGCCGTTGAGAAGTAAAGTTTACCAAGACAAAGCCCCTTGGAGATCTCTACTATCTCGTCAACCAGCAGGGTATTTGGCAACTTGTTATCCAATGCGTCCCACCGATAATTAAGTGCCATGACCTCTTTATCGGGTGTCTTAGGGTCTACTGATTTATCTTTCTTTGCTATAAAGAGCCCGCCTTTACCGTATATATATGAACTCTGTTTTTCACCACTTGGGCGTGCGACACTCTTGGTCTCAATAATCGCCGGCAAAAGAAAAACAGCTATATTATTTAAAATACCTTTCTCTTCATTTCTAAATGAATTTATACCAAGATAAGTCGTCTTATTGCCTTTATCAAAACCACCTGTAAGCTCTGAGACCTTCTCGCGCGTCAGTTTCGTAAAGTTCTTCCCAGCCCACGGTGTACTTTTAGAAAGCAAGGTTGCATGAAAGAGCTGGGTCGGATCAATATCCTTACCAATCTTAAACTTACTACGGATAGTATCGAGCAGCGTATAGCTATCAAAACCCGTCTTCATCCCGACGGTTATACCGTGATAATATCCATCAAGTGCCTTCGGCACTCTGCCATTTTCAAATAACCAGTCAAGCTTCTTATCTATATTTCCGTATGATACTTTCTTCGAAAGCTTGGCCTCGTAACTTTTCATCAACTGCAAAGGGTTGGTCATCCCCTGCATGTCTTTTTCTATAATCTCTCGGTAAAGAGATGCCTTTTTGTCGTAACCCGCCATAAAGGTAAAGGGGCGGTCAAGCTTGGCCGCTGCACTGCGCTTGCGTCTCTTACTGTCGTCACGAACCAGATCAATATTTGACATAAAAACCTCCAGTCATCATTAAAGTTACTTAGAATAATTAAAGACCTCTCTCGGCGAATATATAAATAATCAGATAACAACTCCTTCCTTCTGCTCTCAATTAAAACTCATCCCCTATTAAAACTCCTGCTCTCTGTAGGTCTGGTCCAGTATGGCCTTAAATAGACTAAAGATTTCTTTCTCGTCCTCTGGCTTCATAAAGCCGGTTGGCAAGGTCGTAGGCTCTCTTCCTATCTTAGCCAGCATCTCAAAGCCCAGCGGATTGTAAGGCAGCAGCGAGACCTCTTCGACCCCAATATCTTTTAAAAGACCCACAATTGCCTTAAGGTTTTCTCTACCTGTTGTTATATCAGTAATAAGCGGGATTCTTGCCTGAAGCCGCACACTACTACCTGTCGATTCAAGATCCATCATCAGTTGCCTCAGATTTGCAAGGATAAGATCATTTGACTTACCCGTGTATCTGAGGTGCGTCTCTGCTTCGGCAAATTTAATATCGTAGTAGATAAGATCGAGGTACGGCAATATCTTTTCTTTAAAAACTTGGTAATCAAAATATCCCGCCGTCTCTATCGCTACATTAATATCTTTTTTCTTCAGTACCTTTAAGAGAGCCTCAAGGTAATATGGAAAGACCGTGCATTCGCCGCCGGATAAGGTCACGCCCCCACCCGAGCTGCGGTAAAACGGCTCGTCTTCCAGCAATAACTCAGCCAATTCTTCGATTGAATATACCTGCCCGATGCGCCTTAATGCGTGCGGCACGCAGGCCTTTACACACTCCCCGCAGCGAAGACACTTATCCCGCACAATACGCCCGGCCTGCTCCAGATCAATAGCACCGTTCTTACAGACCTCTGCGCACCTGCCGCAAAGCATACAGTCCTTCTCTGTAAAGGCTATCTCACAGCACATCTCCTGCGACTCGGGGTTATGACAAAAAACGCAGCGCAGCGGACATCCCTTAAAAAAAACTACGCTCCTGATACCTGGCCCGTCCTCATGGCTGTCTCTCTTGATATCTACGATCAGCGGCGCAGGGTTGATTAATTTAACTGCCAACTATCCAGCCCTGTCTTGCGTAATAAATCTTTTGAAATAAAACCGAACTTAAAAAGATAGTTCAGGTTACCCTCGACCTCAACGTCATTAGTAAGTATAAGGTTCAGTATATCCTGGTCCTGTGAGAAAAGATAATCTCTAAGTGCCTTTGCATCTTTAAAGCGCACGATAATATCCCAGTTCTTAATAACACGATCACTCGGGGCAACATCTTTTTCCACGCGCATTGTATTCTTCTTAAAGATCGCTGCCTCGCAGATCGCATTATCCTCACTTACAAAAAGGCATCTTCCACTGAAGCCATCAATATTACGCCTAAACTCTTTTATATCCTTAAAGACATTATCTATAAGGGGCGCATTAAAACAAAACCTCATGCTCTCCAGCAAGATATGCAGGAATCCATCGGTCAGCTCTCCATTGATCTCTTTACTCAACTCGTCAAGTTTCATCACGACCTCCTCTGGCCTGGCTGGCATTTTTAATTCTTTGGAAGTTTATAGATCTTATACGGCACGGCCTTGTCTTTCTTTACGTCATATTCAGTCCTGTTTATTATCTCCATCTGCATCTGCGGATTCAGATCTTTAAAGTAGGCCGTATAACCTGAGACACGAACAAGCAGTTTCTTATATTCCTCCGGGTTTTTTGTGGCCTTAATAAAGGTATCCTGATTGATCACATTAAACTGTATCTCCATCCCGCCCGGCGTTGCCATACCAGCCCCGTCCAGATCACCTTCAAAGTAGGTCTCCATATAGGCAGAGAAGTAATCGATCATAGCCTTCTCATCGCTGTCGGGTGTGTACTTTATATTAAAGGCCATCCCGCTTGATACCTGTGCGACAGGCATATTCGCAACCGAGCGTAGCGTATCGGTAAGCCTAGGCGTTACCCCTGAAACCGGCGTTATTCCGCTTGTAAAGTTATCCCTGGCCATACGCCCGTTCGGGGTCGCGCCCATCATCCGCCCAAAGCCCGCATGACTGGTCATCGTCCAGTACCCGACCCGGTAACCACCGCCACGGTAGTTTGTATGCCCGCTAAAGAGCTCCTCCATAAGCTCTATCACAAAGGCTACGTTACTGTCGGCAGCCTTATTGTTATTTCCATATTTAGGGGCATCCAAAAGTGCCTTATGCAACTCGCCCGCCCCTTCAAAGTTATTCGTTATCGCCTCTGCAACCTCGGCAAGTGAGTACGTACCCTTATTAAAAACAACCTCTTCAATTGCACTTAGAGAATCCGCCACATCGGCAAGCCCTATTATAGCTGCTCCCGATGAATTAATCTCTGCGCCTCCGTCGACCACATCTTGACCTTTCTGCATTGGTCCGATAAAAAAGCTCGACATAATCGGGGTTGGATAGAACTCCCGGTGCGTCTACCCGTAGATATTATTCAAGGTCACTGCCTGCTTGATAAGCCAACCAGCCTGCTTGATAAAGGCATCTTTAAAAGCATCAAAACTTGCAAAACTATCGAGTGCTCCTGTCTTCTCCCCTATAAGGCGTTCTGTGCCGGTATGACGATGAGCCCCGTTAAATAGCGTCAACTCCAGAGCACTAGTAAGGTTCAGCAAGATAGCACCGGTATGGCCGTAGGTCCGACCGACACTTACCGGCTCAACACATCCTATAATCCCGTAGTCCCGTGCCTGCACCATTGTCTCGCCTCTGCGCGTAAGGGCCGCTATAATAGCCCTGTCATTATGCACGGCAGGGGTAGCCCCTGTATTGACATTTACCTCGGCGAGCCTCTTAAGGTAAGTCTTATTCGGATCTCCCTTATCACTTACCCCCGGATAATACCGCGCATTCAGATTTGGATCTCTAAGTCCCATCATCTCTATACTTCTAAGCATCAAATAAGTCAGGTCATTTACAGCATCTTTACCCTCGCTATCGACTCCACCAATAGTTATCGCCTGATTAGAGCCGGCACCGCCAAAGAGCTTTTCTCCGGCCTCTGGTATGCACGGGACATGATCGCCGATCTTCAGCCACAGGCAGGAGAGCAGCTCGACGGCATCGTCTACCGTAAGCGTGCCCGCTGCGATATCATCTTGATAAAGCTTTAAAAGATACTGATCCATCCTCCCAAGACTTATCGCCAGATTGGGGTTCTCTATATGCAGGGCCATCCAACAGACCCAAAGGGTCGTCAATCCTTCGCGAAAACTCCGCGCTGGATACTCCGGCACTCTTTTATGTATCTCAGCCATAGCCAGCAGTTCTTTTTTCTTTGTCTCGTCATCCTCGATTGCCGCAAGCCGCTCTGCCTCTATCGCCAGATTATTTGAGTAAGCAACAACCCCCTCCATAACCTCTATCAAAGACTGATAAAATTCGGCCTTCTCTGGGGTTTTTGCCCCTTTGTCTTTCGCCTCGTCTATTATGCTGCTTAGTCCATTATCAATCGCATTTGTTAGGTCCGGAATAGTATGAGAGATGCAATTTGGCTTGGTATCTATAAAAAAGACCAAGAGTTCCATCAGACTCATCTCCGGCGTCTTGCCATTGCCATTTATCTCATGGCTCTTCTCTCTGGCAAGCTCGCTTATATTCGAATCCATCCAATGTGGGAAGACCTCAAGGTTAAGCGTCCTGGCATCATCACTACTTAGATAAAAAGGATTGCTCTTACGCGTTGAGATGCTCCAGAGCTCCGGCCAAAGAGCCAGAGCCATGAACTCCGGGTAGAGCGGAATACCTTTAAACTTATTAGTCGTTGAGCCTGCAAAGAGCGAGTTCTGCTCTATACTGAATTTAACTGGTTTATTCGCACCCATGCCCTGTCTATGACCACTATTTTGCAAAACTACTGCATTCTGATTCTCTAGGACGTACCGATAAAGCCGAGCTTTCTCGAGACCCGTTATACGTTTCTTCTCAAAATAATTATTCTCTCTACTGAACTTTGTTACCAACTGAGGCCTGTCAATACAAATCTCCGGCATAGCATCAAAGTACGCCTTCTTCAGCCCCTTTACACGCAGCGTCATCTTGCAGACCTTAAGAGACGGGTCTGCTAAAGTTATTTTTTTACCTGAAACATCAGTAGGTGACATACTACTCTCCCCTGGCTTACCGCCCTATCATGATTAAGATTCAACAAAAAATCCACCCCTCTATCCCTAAAACTCCTATTTCTTTGCTATATACTCGCCTATCTTCATCCCCATAGCCATGGTAGTCAGCTGCGGATTAACGCCAAGAGATGTCGGATAAAGACTGGCATCACAGACATACAGATTTTTTACATCATGCGAATGTCCGTTATAATCCACGACGCTTTTACCTTTACTTCCCATCATACAACCGCCCTGCGGATGGGCCGAGGCTAGCAATATATCGCCGGGCTCAAAGTCGCAGAGATCGGCCTTATCCAGATCCGCCTCGTTGCGAAATACCAGTTCCTTTTCGTGGCTGGTAAAGACCTCCTTGGCCCCTGCCTTAAGGTATATACGTGCGGCCGTCTTTATTCCGTGCCTGAGTTTCTGCTTATCTTCTTCGTCTACCTTATACGAGACGCAGGTAAATGGGCTCTTCGGATTCTTGATCACACCAACGGGTTTATCATGCAGAATAATTGCGACGCTCGACATCTTATTATAATCCTTCATACGCTCTTTCATAGTATCTAGCGGCATGGTAAGCGCAGCTGTCGCGGGATGACTGTAGATAGTCTCTAGTATATAACCAAAGCCGTCGGGAAAGGTCTCGTCTTTCTCAGGGAACTGGTTCTCAATATAAGACGCTGCCATGGGCACGCCCCAATCCGCATAGATATCCTCCTCAAAGAGCGCATATACCAAGGGCGAGGGATGCAGTGCGATATTTTTCCCAAGTTGCGTATTGCCGATACCGCTATTCATAAGAAGCCTTGCACTATTGAGCGCACCTGTGGACACGACAACGGTCTTGGCCTTTATCTCCTTATTGCCAATACGCACGCCCGTTACCTCGCCGTTTTCATGGCCGTTTTCATGTAAGACTTGGCTGACTTCTGCATTTTTAAAAATCAGAACCTCGTTGCCGCCAACTCCGTCAAGACCGTTCTGGATCGCAGCAGGCACAAAAGTTATAAGAGGGCTCTGCTTCCTGTCATAGCGGCATCCTAGAGGACAACAACCGCAACCCGTGCATGTAAGTTCATGGTAATTCTCACCGGCCTCACCATCGGGCTCGATCTTTGCCCGGGTATTTCTAGAGTGATACTCAAAGACACCGTGCAGCTCTTCCTTATCTTCCCCTATCGAGTTCATCTCTTTAACGCCCCTTAAAAGTACCTGGGCGTTTTTATTAAGTGCAAAGGGCTTTAATTCCCTGTAATGGATCATCTCCTGCACTTTCTTATAATAACCACCGGCCTTTAACTGCGAGGCAATATCAGGCTCATCCGTACCGTCCTTTTCCTTCCAGTCCAGAGTAACCTTTGGCGGAACCTCGTAACAGATCCCGTGGTTCAGAACAGCAGAGCCGCCTATAAGGCTACCCTGCAAGACCACTACGCCAAACTCATCGGTTGGTCGAAACCCCGGGGTTCTATAAAGTGCCGGCACCATATCTCGCTCTAACTGATTAAAGTCGTCAGAGGTATAAAGGTTGCCGCGCTCAAAAACGACTATCTTCTTCCCCTTTGCCTCCATGCTCAGAGCATAGGCAGCGGCACCGCCGCCAGGGCCGGTACCGATAACTATAATATCGGCTTCGAGATCATCAGGATAATCCTCGATGTCCTTTATGTTATCTCTTAACAGCTGGTTCTTCTTTTCCATCTGCGCTTCATAGGCAGGGTTAAAGAACTTATTCCAGTCACTTCCCAACATACCCGGAGGACATCCCTGAGTCGTCATCGCTATATTATTATTCTTAACAACACCGGGCGGATCAAGCCTCTTGCCTCTCGGGCCGAAGTACCCCATCTCCTCCCACCGATCTTCTTTAAGGGCGTAGCTGCCCCAAGCCACCGCATATTTAAGCAAGATATTAGCGACAACCTCCAGGTCCCTGAGCTTGAGCCTGGCTAGATCACCAAGAGCACCTTCCAGCTCTTCTGGCCTAGCTGCCGCAAGCAACTCATCCGGCGAAGAAATAACATCTAGGAAAGCACGCCCGCGCTCCCTTACTACAGCAAGGATCGGATCGTCATCTTTGATCAACTTTGCGATCTCCGCCTTCCCTGCCATACCCGTAAAAGAATTTTCAAGATAAATTGCAAGAAACTTATCAAAGCTAAAACGCCCGATAAAATCACCTAGAGAGATGACAGCACCCTCTCCCCAACGCCCCTTTACGACCTTCTCAATACAACCGGCAAGTGACTCTATAAAAACCGTATTATTTACCATCGTCTATTCTCCTGCGCCTTAAAAACCGTTAGCACATAAACTGTACGGCCTGCCCTCTTCAGACAGGTTCGCGGACTCTTTTACTAAGTGCTCTGGCACGCAGCTCTATCTCATCGAAGATAGTCCCTGAAAAATCATCCCAAAACTTTCTATCCAACTCGACAATCCCTTTTATATGCCTACAGAACTCGGTCTCCGCCGCACCGTCCCTGAGTATCTCTTGCACCTGAACAGTACTGCCCTTGCGCGTCTCATCCTCTCTATAAATATCAAGAGAAACGACTGTAAGGGCCTCATCAATAAGAACAATAGAACCCCCGTGCTGAGTATTACGCTCTACCGTCTCAACTATCCAGCCGCCTGTATTGTAGAGGGCCACGGGCTTGGTATAACCGGTAAAGTCCTTAAGGTCCAGAAAAGGCTTGTGAGTATGGCCAAAGACAAAGCTCACCTCAGGGGCTATAAAGCGTTCATCGCGCTGCTGATTGGCCAGCGGACCAGCTATATATTTCTCTAGGCCTTTTCTAGCCTTCTCACTCAGTGGCTCTGCCCCGGTCTCGGTCTTCTCCTGCTTCAGGGCCTTCTCTATCAGGCTATTGATAGCCGGGGTCATCATCTTGACCTCAGCCGAGTCTGTCCAGTCATAACCAATATGAGGTGCTATCGCTTTGGCCAGCATCGTTGCCAGTTGCCCTCGTCCCTCTTCATTAAGCATCCTCTCGTAGATCCTCTCTATCTCGGCACCCGCCCCATGAGACCGGCCCATAGCAGACCAGAAAAAATCAACCCAGGCAAAGTTCTCACCCTCTATCCCCCAGATCTCCTCTGGCATCTCACCACCCAATAGCTCTACCCGCAGCCTGCTCATCAGATGATAAAGCGGCTCTATATAATGACCGTGACTAAAAAGTACGCTCTTTTTACAGTCATCGCTTAAAAGGCCAAAGTTCGGATAAGCAACCGTCACCTTAAAGGGGTCTTTACCGGCGGCCTCTCTTTTATCATCTTTAAGGTGGTCCAGCATCTTAACAAGCGCATTCAGGTAAAATGACGGAGGGGCCTTCTCATAGTTCTCAATAAAGATCTTTGTATTGTGCCAGGGCTCTTTCAGCGTATCTTCAGGGTTTTTATCCTTTATAAAGTTTACGTACTGGGTCTCACGAGCAAGCTCCCAGAGATGATGATCATGATTACCCGGTATATAGACGATCTCTTTGAATAGTTCATTACCCTCTTCCATAACGAGCTCGATAAAACGCAGATAGGCCATAGATGCATCACTGGTGCTGCTCAAAGCAAGTTCGAGGATATCCCCGTTAAGTATAAGAGTGGGTTTAATCGACTTATTGACGTTCTTACCGATAAGGTCGCGCAACCCCTGCACCATCTTTACCAAGACAGGGCTTGGCTTCGCTAAGTCAGTTTGCGATCTTTTCTTATTAAGGTTTGTTAAAAGACTATCTTCCTCACCAAAGTGCATATCCGATAAACAGACGTAACGTATATCCGCCATAATACTACCCCCTATTCATAACTGTTTATAATAGGCAAAGTTGCAAACGATCAAATAACAATCTCTCGGAAATATACTAAAGATCCGACTCAAAAAAGAGCGCGGGACCGCGACAAATAACAAGGTGAATGGAACAGGTTGAAGTGAGGTATTTCGATGAAATTACCGATTAGTGACAATATTAGAATATCCACCCCTAGCACTAGAAATATATAATATAGGGCAGGACGTGTCAAACCATTTCTTACCTTGAATACTAAATAGATGCAAATACTTAGACCATCTAACGACAAACCATTTACAAATAAAAAACTGTTTGACTAGATTAATTGAATATTGCAAATTCTTCGCAAACAAAAGGCATTAACACCCTGAATAAACTGCCGTCACCAACCCCCTAGTTCATGCATCATTAAACACTAGTATAAAGTGACTTTATAGTATTTACCTTAATTACACTTCCACACAGCACTCCGGCCTCAGACAAAACTGGCTCTACTCGCAGAAGATGCACCTGAACCCGGCAGAGCTCAAAACGCTAATAGAAGAGCTTATTGAAAAGGTTTTTGCAACATCTCTGCATCTACACTAATGCGGCTTATAAATAACAATTCCGCTAAAAAGGATTATTTAGACCAACTTCGTCCTCAATAAATTGGTGCAGCAAACAGCAAACCATGTGTAGCCCTGCCTGTCTTCTAAATAAAAAGAGCTATATCTTTAAAAATCAGTGCTTAGCTCTACATAAAAAGACCTCGATCAGCACATATTCTCAAATCCTCAGGTGCTAAACAGCTTGACTTCGCAGGCTTATATGTATATAACATAGTAGGTTTACATTAAAACTCTTAAGATAAGACAACTCTCTGATTTATAAAATACAGATACAATAATTTAGCAAAAACAACAAAAGAAACCAACACTCCAGGAGGCCTCTAATTGCATATATACAGTAAAATCAAAAAGACCTTTATCATGCTCGCCGTTACGGTTGCAATGCTGGGATTGACAGCAACCTTTGCACTTGCAGAGTCCGAGGTCGAAAAGGAATACAAAGAGGGCCTATACCAGAGAGAGAAGGGCAACATATATAGCTCTATAGAAGCCTTCAATACCATCCTCAGCGCACAGCCCAATCTTCACAGGGTTCGCTTGGAGCTGGCCGTAGCATACTACAGGGCAATGAACTTTGCCGAGGCAAAGCGACACGCCCAGCAGGTCCTTAATAACCCGAAGACACCGCAAAGCGTAAAGCTCTCGATCAATGCCTTTCTGGCTCAGCTAAAGAAAGACGAAGAAGCCTTCTATTCTAAGAAAACAACACTTGAGTACACGGTTGGCTTAGGAATACTGCATGACACCAATGTAAATGCCGGACCAGACACATCTACTGTCCCTGTCGGCATCTTTACCCTCTTCCTCACACCGGAGTCTGTTCAAAAGAGCGATTCAGCAGTCTATATGTCTGCCGGCCTCAGCCACAGATATCAATCACCCAAGACCTTTAAGGCAGGCGATAAGATCGGACGCTTCAGCTGGATGACCAAGGCCAACCTATACAGGAAAGAGTACTTCCATGAGAATGACTACAACCTTGACATTATAAGCTTCAGCACAGGACCTGCCATTTCAGTACTACAGTCCTGGAGAGCTAACGTAAACTTCGGAATAGATCAGATCCTAATCGGGGACAAGCGAAAAGGTCAGTACTACTCGGTAACCCCTAGCATCTCAAAACAATTCAAAAAGAGCGAGCTTACATGGGACGCAGCCCTTATAAGACGTGAATTTAAGCAGGATCTAGATAACGACCGAGACAGTCTTTACACATCAACCGGTCTTTATTATGGACGCCTCTTTAAAAACGGCAAGTTTGCCGTTCAGGTCGGAGCAAGGATCTTCAACGAGAGTGCCGATATTAGCCGCTTTAGTAACGACGGCACAGAGGTCTTGGCCGGTGCAAACTGGGTGGCATGGAACAACGGCTCGCTCTACGCAAGATTCCGTCAGAAGGACTCCAAATACGACGGCGTTGAGCCGCTCTTTGCCAAAAAACGTGACGAGACCGAGCAACGCTATGACGCTGGCGTCAACCACACATTCAAGAAAGGAACATTAGAGGATTGGAAGATAACGGCCAGCTATACCTACACGGAAAACGACTCAAACTTGGCCATCTATGACTACGACCGCGAGGTCATAAGCCTTGGCATGACCCGCACCTTTAGATAAAAGCCCTGATGGTAAGAGAGACGCATACCGCACCTCTCTTACCGCAAAAATACAACAATACAGCAGACTGCCCTAGCATTACCCGAACGGACAGTTAACGCGACTCTTAAGCAATTACAGCCGATTAGTACTAAAGTAGCAAGGTCTTGTAAAATAAGAGTTTTTTGACTTATACCGGTGTCGGTTTTTTTTACACTTTTGTAGAATTTAAAAAAGTTTTTTACCCGCACCCTAAAAACTTTAAAGATTTCAGGCCCTTACCAATGACTGTTTTTTTGGTATGGTTCTTGCATATCTAACTAAGCATGAATATAACGCAGTCTCTTTAAAGTTATGTTTTTTACATTTTCTCCCTCCTCTTCTAAGCAGAGGCGTCTATCGGGTGGGGATAGTCGCAAGGCACTGCACAGATGAGGTTATTGCTCTCGCCACAGGCGAACCTAACCAGAGAATCAATACTCTGGTCGGGTCTCACAGAGACGAGATAAGAACAAACGGATTTCCTGAAAAATAGGAAATAGGGTTTTAAAAATCAAGGAGGCAGTAAATGAAGCTTATTAAGAACAAGAAGAATAGATCCAACATAAAAAAGGGGCTTCTATATACTGGGCTCGCAGTAGCCTGCTTCGCACTTCTAAGCGGACCGGCAATGGCTGCCAAGGGCGGTAAGCAGTATCATGAAGAAGAATGGAAAAAGACCAAGACCTACGGCAATACCGTTATAGCAGAGGACTCAGCTACCGAATGGGGGCCTTGGAAGCAGTTTATCCAGCCTGCCGCAGGTCCTTTGGCCATCGCACCGATGCCGGGCATGCGTTCTGACGGCTCGAACTACTACCGCCCGGAGAGTGTTGAGGAGTATAGTCCCAAATATACACTTGAAGGGGAGGAAATAGAGTTGGCAATAGATGCCTGCCAGGGCGGCGACTGGTGCGGATACATGGCCTATCGGTCTACAAATGTAATACCGGGCAGTACACCCGACGACCCCCCCTCCCACGAAAGAGGCGGCCCCGTACCCACACGGATGACGCTTGGCTTTGACGCACCGGACGGTGCAGAGGGTTCTGTAGCCTACGCCCTGACCAGACTGACCGACGGAGATCTAAATGATATCGCAGGCGAATACTATAACTCCGGAGACATCCCGGTTACCGATAGCAGCACCTCGCTTTCCCATTTCTATGGCTACAATGACAATGAATTCGATGGCCATACGGTAGATGGGAGCGGACAAGTAATCGTTGGAGCAGATAATCAGTGGTGGGGAGGCGAAGACGTCAGATGGGGCACATCTTCCGACCCTGACTGGACCGGAGGCCCGTTTATAGCAGGCAACACCACGCCGCTTGCCGATATGGTAACCAGAGGCGAGATAGCGGGCAATATCAACTTTGGCGGTATAGCCGCAGGCGGTGCTGATGTCAGCATTTATGTCGACTTCGCCGCTGCAACATGGACAGGCACATGGAATAGCGGCTCAGACGGAGTAATAGCTACTCATACCGACTCTACTACCGGCACTACCTACGTCACCAGCGCCGTAGGCTTTAGCGCCGCAGGCACAATAACAGGCGCCGACTTCAGCGGCACAGCCACCGTCGCAATTGACGGAACCGTTTCAGGTACGGTAATCGGAAACTTCTTTGGCAGCGACGCTAGCACACTCGGAGGTATCTCTGATATAACAAAGACCAGAACAGATAATGCCTATTCGGATGCCCGTAATGTTGATGTCTTTTTGGCCTGCGAAGGCGGTTGCGATGATTAACCATAATTAACCAAGACTGCATACTTATCTTAAAGACTCTACTAAGGCAAAGAGGCGTCATTGACGCCTCTTTGCCTTTTTTTATTCTGACTTATAGTAGTACCTATCCTTCTACTAGCACAGACCTTGGACTTCCCCCGCTTTAGTAGACACATTTGATGGTACAATTGCAAACAAACGGAGGTGTGTCTATGTCCAATCAGAGGTATACAGAAGAGTTTAAGCAAGAGGCGGTAAAACAGATGACAGAGCGCGGTCATTCTGTCA
>JAJRSM010000122.1 GCA_024278765.1 Deltaproteobacteria bacterium
CCTCTTGATATCGGATGCCTCCATGCCGCCGTATTTAGACTTCCAATTATAGTACGTCCCATCGGATATGCCGTACTCCCTACATACTTCCTTGACCTGGCGCCCTGCCTCAACCTCCTTCAAGATACCAACGATCTGCGTATCTGTATATCGCGACTTCTTCATAATATGTCCTCCTTTCTGATTAATCAGTATAACGGAGAACTCTATTTATTGATGGTACTATTATACGGGATGGTTACAGATGGATATCAGAATAACTTAAGTAAAAACGAAATATATTATGGTCTAGCAATCTGCGACGGCGATATGGCTAATGGCGGCTGTAGTCCAACTGCACCTATTGTAACATCAGAACCATCAACCTATATATTGCTCGGTACGGGTATAGCAGGGCTTATTGTCTGGAGAAGAAAAAGAAAGTCGTAAAAATAATAATATAATTAAGAGTGAATGTGTTTTGAGCCCACTGGTCGATTAGGTCAGTGGGCTCTTTCGTTACTGCTAAGTAGTTGCTCTAAATTTTATCTCTGGTTAATTGGATGCCGATATTTGCTGGCAATCAGCGAGGACTTCTTGCAAGAAGCGGCCAGTATGTGAGTTCTTTGCCCTTGAGACCTCTTCGGGTGTGCCTTCTGCGATTATCAGACCGCCATTTTTGCCGCCCTCGGGGCCAAGATCTATTACGTAATCCGATGTCTTTATTATATCCATATTATGCTCGATTATGACTATTGTATTGCCCGCGTCTCGTAGGCTGGCTAGGACATTTATGAGTTTTTTTGTATCGGCAAAATGCAACCCTGTCGTTGGTTCATCTAGTATATAGAGGGTCTTGCCCGTGGCGCGTTTGCTTAGCTCACGCGCAAGCTTTATGCGCTGCGCCTCGCCGCCTGATAATGTCGTAGCACTCTGGCCAAGCCTTATATAGCCAAGGCCGACATCCGAGAGAACCTGCAATTTACTCTTGATCTGTGGGATATTCTTGAAAAAATTTAAGGCATGATCCACCGTCATCTCAAGGCATTCGGTTATGTTTTGACCTTTGTAGCGGACTTCTAGGGTTTCGCTGTTATAGCGCTCTGTCTCGCAGACGTCGCAGTGTACGTAGACGTCGGGGAGGAAATGCATCTCTACTTTTATAAGGCCGTCGCCCATGCAGGCCTCGCAGCGGCCTCCGCGAACATTAAAGCTGAAGCGGCCCGGCCCGTAGCCTCGCATGCGAGCCTCCGGCAACTGGCTAAAGAGTTCTCTGATGGGCGTAAAGAGCCCGGAGTACGTAGCTGGGTTGCTGCGCGGAGTTCTGCCAATCGGCGACTGATCTACATCTATTACTTTGTCGATATCTTCAAGGCCGGTAATAGACGTGACCTTGCCTGCCTTTATTGTCGAGCCGTAGAGCCTGCGAGCGGCCTGGCGGTAAAGGGTATCTATGATGAGCGTGCTCTTGCCCGAGCCTGATACGCCGGTTACGCAGGTCGTAATGCCAAGCGGTATCTTCACCGTCAGGTCTTTAAGGTTGTTTTCTTGAAGCCCGGTCATTGTTATAAATTTATCATCTGGTTTTTTTCGCTCTTTAGGAACAGGTATGGAGAGCGAGCCTGATAGATATCTGCCGGTAATTGATGCCGGGTTTGCTATAATCTCGGCGGGCGTTCCCTTTGCTACGATCTCACCGCCGAGCTCTCCGGCTCCCGGCCCCATATCAACGACAAAGTCGGCATTTCTGATCGTTGTTTCGTCGTGCTCAACGACCAAGACGGTATTGCCCATATTGCGCAGCCGCATCAGCGAGGCGATAAGTCTCATATTGTCGCGTTGATGGAGTCCGATTGACGGTTCATCCAGAACGTACAGGACGCCGACCAGCCCCGAGCCGATCTGGGTAGCGAGCCTTATTCGCTGGCCCTCTCCGCCCGAGAGCGTCGCGGCTCCTCGATCAAGCGTAATGTAATCAAGGCCGACCTGAATAAGAAAAGAAAGACGCTCGGTTATCTCTTTAATTATACGACGTGCTATCTCTTGCTCTCTTGGGGTTAGCTCAAGTTCTTTAAAAAAGAGGGCCGAGTCAAGGACCTGCATCTGCACTATATCCCAGATGGATTTATTACCAATGCGGGTTGCAAGGGCGGTCTTTTTAAGGCGCGAGCCATGGCAAAGGGTGCAGAGCTGCGAGTTCATAAAGCGCTTCAGTTCATCGCGCGAAGCACCTTTACTGATAGGCCCTGCGTATTGCTCAAGCTCTGCGTGGCGAGTCTCTAGGTCGGCAACGATACCTTCAAAGGGCTGGTGAAAGCTGTAATGCTTGCGGCCCTTTTTGTATTCAAAGTGTATGACCTCGGCCCCTGAGCCGTGCATTATGATCTCGCGGACGCGAGGTGGTAGCTCCTTGTATGGAAGAGATGTGTCAAATGCGTAGTGAGCCGCAAGCGCGTCTATGGCCTGAGTGTAGCGCGTTAGCATACCTTTGCCGCCTTTTTTGGCCCAGGGCAGGATTGCATTTTTATCGATTGAGAGAGTAGGGTCAGGGATTATTAGGTCCGGGTCAAAGTGAAAGCTCTCGCCCATGCCGTTGCATTTGGTGCAAGAGCCTTGCTGGCTGTTAAAGGAAAATATCGATTGGGTAAGTTCGGGAAAGCTCAGGCCGCACTTTATGCAAGAGAGGCTCTCGTTAAAGAAAAAAAGTTCTTTGCCGTTTGGGTCTTCGACACGAACAAAGCCGCCGGAGAGTGAGGTGGAGATCTCAAGAGACTCAGCGAGCCTCGCCCTTACGCTCTGGCGAAGTATTATGCGATCTATAACGACCTCTATCGTATGCTTGCGCCGTTTGTCAAGGCTTATGGGTTCTTCTAGACTCATAAGCTCGCCGTCTATCTTTACGCGCGTGTAGCCGGTCTTAAGGAGCGTGGCGAGTTCTTTACGGTACTCGCCCTTTCTTGCGCGAACAATCGGAGAGAGAATAAGGATCTTTGATCCGGCAGGAGTAGTCAGGACGCGCTCTACCATCTGACTGATCGTCTGATTGGTTATAAGGGCCTTACACTCGGTGCAGTGCGGCGTGCCGATCCTGGTAAAGAGCAAGCGCAGATAATCGTAGATCTCTGTTACCGTACCAACGGTCGAGCGTGGGTTTTTGCTGGTTGTCTTCTGCTCGATGGCAATGGCCGGGGATAGACCTTCGATGCTTTCTAGATCTGGCTTGTCCATCTGCTCTAGAAATTGCCTGGCATAGGCCGATAGGCTCTCGACGTAGCGACGCTGGCCTTCGGCGTAGATAGTATCAAAGGCCAGAGACGACTTGCCCGATCCCGATACCCCTGTTATGACGCTTAGCTTTTCGCGCGGCAGCTCAAGGTCGATGTTCTTGAGGTTATGTACGCGTGCGCCTTTTAAGGTTATGTTCTTCATTTTTAAATTATAGTTCCGGATAAATTTATATTAGTATTTTTGTCATTGCAAGCCGCCTGCGAAGGGGCAAAGCGAAGCGATCTCGTTTTTCAAAATCCCTCTCAATCTCCCTTTTAAAAAGGGGGAGGTTTAAAGTATCTGCGTCTCCAGTGACCGTCTTTTTACTCATTTCTATTTTTTTATGGAAGAGACCGAGCGGGGTGAATTAATATTGCCTGTTCGCCCCCCTCTCCCCCCTCTCCTTTTACCCCTCCCATCAAGGGATGGGAATGTTTTAGTAAAGCTTGTCAAGTAGGGTTGTTGTTTCTTTTATCATGCTAGTTATCTGAAAGTGTCTTTGCTGTAAATATTTAAAGAAATCATCGATTTGTTTGTTAGTTTTTTTGTATTCATCCATGTTTGCGATAGAGGGTTTTCCAGAACAAGCTTCATAGTATCGCCTTGTTAAATTTCCATAGTGAACTAATTCTTCAAAAAAGGCTTTTAGATTTACATAAGTATTTATGGTTTCAAGGGCTGTGTCTTTATTTAACAGGCTGAGTTGACCAGATACGTTGTCAAAAACACTAAAATAATTTTGTGAAATGTCTAGTATACCTGTTAAGGGCGATGTGTTTTTATTTTCACTGGAATGCTCAATTTCTTTTCCACATACATTTATGTAGAGATCTAAAAGTGCTTTAAGCTCTGTAGAAAGAGCCATTGCCAGTGCGGCTCTTTGCTTTTCTTCTAATTCATGGGCATGCTTTTTGTTGAAATAATAAGTAACACGGCCTCCTGCAACAGCACCTATCAAGGCACCAGAAAGAGCACTTATTAGAGAAATTAACCACATATAAGAGTCCATAGATTTCACCTTTTCTTCTTTGCCATCTTGGATGCGGCCTCTATCGCAGCTATCATGCTTTTGTCGCTGGCGATTCCCTTGCCTGCGATATCATAGGCCGTACCGTGATCTACCGAGGTGCGTATGATAGGTAGGCCGAGCGTCGTATTTACGCCGTCCTCAAAGTGCAGGAGTTTAAGCGGGATAAGCCCCTGATCGTGGTACATGCAGACTACGGCGTCAAAGTCTTTCTTCTTTACGGCCCGGTAGAAGACCGTATCAGATGGCAGCGGCCCTATCGCATCTATGCCGGCGCGACGTGCCTTCTTGACCGCTGGCGTGACCTTTAAAAGGTCTTCCTTGCCGAACTTGCCTGCCTCGCCTGCATGCGGGTTAAGGCCGCAGACAGCGATGCGTGGCCTTTTCAGGCCATAATATTTCTTAAAAGAGTTATGTGTTATTTTTATGGTCTTTAAGACTTGTTCTTCAGTTACGAGCCTAGGCAGTTTTTTTATCGGTTCGTGGATCGTAACGAGTATTACCTTAAGCGTAGGGCCGCCGAGCATCATTGCATAGTCTTTTGTCTTTGTGAGTTTGGCAAGGTACTCGGTATGGCCGGGCATTGTAAAGCCCGAGAGTAGGGCTGCTTCTTTATTGATAGGGCCTGTGACGATAGCATCTACGCGCCTGTCCATTGCCATAGCGGCTGCTTCTGTAATATAGCTTATCATCGCCTTGGAGCTTTCTTTTGTCGGGCGTGCGGGGCGAGCATCTTTTGCCCGAAGCATAGATAGGTTAAAGACCTCGCTGTCTTTTGGCGGGCGCAGGTCGAGTTGTCTTGCAACTCTATTAAGCAGTGCGAAGTCGCCGACAACAAAAGGGGCGGCGGCTTTTTTAACGCGCCTTGAGGCAAGGGCCTTTAGTACAAGCTCCGGGCCGACCCCTGCGGGATCACCCATTGTAATGGCTATAGTAGGTTTTGTGGTCTTCATTTAGATATATTTTGTTGCGTCCCTTAGAGCCTCACATCAATAAAGGCTGTTCTCTTCATATTGTCGAGCCAGAAGACATAGCGTTCTTTCATCTTTTTTTGGTAGATAATATTACGGATCTGCCCCTGGACTTCTGCCAAGGGTTTTGGCTCTTTCTCTTTTCTGTCTATTAGTTGGACGATATATATTCCCTTCTTGGCCCGTACGGGTTTGCTTATTTCGCCGACCTTGAGGCTCATCGCGATATTTTTAATTAGAGGGGATATTTCGTTTTCATGCAGATATCCGATATCACCGCCGTGCGCAGCTGTTGGACCGTCGGAAAATTGCTTGATTAGTTCTGTGAATTCTTCGCCGTCTTTGAGTCCAAGCTTTATGGTCTTGAGTTTTTCTTGAACGATCTCTTTGCCGTTATCGGCAAGGAGCAGGACGGCAAGCCTAACGCTTGGCTCCGCGTAATACTCGTCTATATGTTGATAAAAGTATTCTTCCAGCTCTGCTGTTTTAATTTTTATTCTGGAGCGAAAGCGAGCATTCATAAACTTAACGCGAATTAATTCATCACGAATTTGATTCCTGTATTCTTGATATGGCAGGTCTTTTGCTTTAAGGGCTTCAATAAGCTGGTCTTTTGTCATGCCGTTGCGTTCAAGGACGCTACCAATGGATTCGTCAATCTCAAGCTCGCTTACTTCTACCCCTATTCTTTCCGCGTCCTGCTTGATCAGCGAGCTCTCGATAAGGTTATCAAGGACGATACTTTTTGTATGTACGTGATACTCGCGCGGCTCGTTGCTGCGCAATCCTCCGACGGCTACGGCAGTAGCAGCGTTAAGCTCGGTCTCGGTGATTATGCTATCATTTACCACGGCGACTATCCTGTCTACTACTACGGCCCCGGCGGTCGTTGGCAGCAATACGGCCATGGCCATCAGCATAAGGGTTAGTGTTAAGGCAATATTTATAGGTCTCTTAATTATAGTCATCTCTCGTCCTCTTTATCTTTGGTGGGTTGTAGCATCAAAAGTTGATCTTCATTGACTTCAATATGTGTGTTCTTTTGCAGTGTGGCAATCCATCTGCGGTACGCTCTTTCGAATTTTTCTCTTTTGAGAAAGGCCTTGATCTCTTCTTTAACTATCGCAAAGCTCTGAGTGCCGCTTTTTTTCTTTTCTTCCACTTTAAAGATATGGTAGCCGTAAGGCGTCTTTATGATACTGCTAATCTTACCTACGGGCAGGTTAAAGACGGCCTCTTCAAACTCAGGTGGCATATCGCCCTTGCCGAAGAAGCCCAGATCTCCTCCGGTCGCGGCCTCAAGGCCAATTGATATATCTGCGGCTACGTCCTCAAAGCTCTCTCTGGCGAGCCTTCTCTTGGCGTTTCTTGCGGCCTGCTTGGTATCTACTACGATCATCCGCGCATGCACCTGAGTCGGAATCGTATAAGTAGTTCGGTGCCCGTCATAGTACTTCTTGGCCTCAGCTGTACTTACAGAGATCTTTGAGTTAACGAGCTCTTCGACGATTTTCTTAATGGTGAGTTTCCTCTTTATCTCAGCCTTCCAGTTATCAATGCTTGAATATTTTTCAATTATCGCGGCCTTGAACTCTTCGTCTGTCGGGTCTTCCCAGAGCGTGTTCATATCCTCTTTTACCTCTTGCTCGCTGATGGTAAAGCCGAGTTTTTCGGCCTCATGCAGGATTAGGCGCTCTTCTATTAACTGGTTGACGAGGTTCTTTCTAAGCCCCTCCAGATCAGGGGGCGAGGCGTCAACGTGCCCTTCTTCTGTTTCTTCAAGGCCTGCCGGCAGCATACGTGCCATCTCTTTTTCAAATTCTTTTGCCGAGAAGGTCTTTTTACCGACCGTAATAGCAGGCCTTTTAAGAGAGTCGGTCTTTTGTTGAGATTGGTCGCAACCGACCGTACCTATAAGAAACGCAGATAGGGTTATTGCCAGCAGCGCCGGCTTCCACGGTGAGATGTGCGAGGTGCTCTGGTTTTTATTATTTAAAGGCTGATCTTTCATAATCCTCTAATTCTATCACTGTGTCACCAGTTCTTTCAATAGATATTTTGCAGCAGTTGCAGGGTTTTTTTCACTCTTGGTGTTGTTGGTCTCGTCAGTAGTGCTCGTGCCTCCTGCAAAGTATATAAGTTTAGAGTCAGGGGTTAGTCTGAAGTTTTTTGGCTTTTCTTTGGCAAGCTTTATGGCTCGCATAATTGCATGATCGCGGCGTTTTTGAGCCTCTTCTGATAAGGGCTGTGTCTCGTTCTGATCTGTTGCAAAGCTTAGGTGCAGGCGTGTGCCCTTTTGCGATAGCTCTATTGCCCCGATGGCCTTAAGTAAAAGCTTAAGGCCTGATACTTGCAAGAGATTTTCAACAACCTCGGGAAGTTTGCCGTATCTGTCGATCAGTTCGTCTTCCAGAAGATCGAGCTCGCTGGTCGTCTTTGCCGTAGCGAGCTGCTTGTATATACCGATCTTCTGACGGGTATCAGGTATGTAGTCATCCGGGATATATTGAGAGATGTTGAGTTTCAGTTCCGGTTCTATTTCATTAACAGGAGCCAGCCCTTTAAGCTCTAGTACAGCCTCTTCAAGCAGGCTGGTATAGACCTCAAAGCCGACCTCTGCAATATGGCCGGACTGAGAAGAGCCCAGAAGCTCGCCTGCTCCGCGTATTTCAAGGTCGTAGGCGGCGATCCTAAAGCCCGAGCCAAGCTCTGAGAGTTCTTTAATAACATCAATGCGCTTTTGCGCATCCGCTGTGAGCTTGGAGCTATCCGGGCAGATAAGATACGCATAGGCGCGGTGCTTACTGCGCCCGACACGCCCGCGTAGCTGGTAGAGCTCGGCCAGACCAAAGCGGTCGGCACGGTTGATTATTATGGTATTGGCCGATGGTATATCAAGGCCCGATTCGATTATAGTGGTAGAGAGCAGTATGTCGTATTCTCTGTTTATAAAGGCCAGCATTACTTTTTCCAGCTCGCCCTGCGCCATCTGTCCGTGCGCAACTCCGATACGTACTTTTTGAGACCCGCCTTTACCCGCGACTCGGATGGTCTCGACGATCTCTCGCAGTTGCGCGGCGATCTCAAGGATGCTATGTACCCTGTTGTGGACAAAAAAGACTTGCCCTCCACGGCGCAGTTCACGTGCGATTGCCTCTCTGATCGTAGCAATGTCAAAGCGTATTATGCGTGTGGTGATGGCCAACCTGTCCTCGGGCGGAGTATTTATTATGCTCAACTCACGGATATCGGCTATCGACATATGCAGAGTCCTCGGGATAGGCGTAGCCGTTAGTGTCAGGACATCTACGTTTTTTTTAAGGGTTTTGAGTCTTTCTTTGTTCTTAACGCCAAAGCGTTGCTCTTCGTCAATTACTACGAGGCCTAAGTCTTTAAAGGAGATATCTTTTTGCAGAAGTCTGTGCGTCCCTATTATTATATCGACCTTACCGGCCTTGAGTGCCTCTACAGTTATGTTCTGCTCTTTGCGAGAGCGGAAGCGGCTGAGCATATCGATATTTACCGGATATGCTGCGAAGCGGTCTTTAAATGTAATATAGTGCTGCTGCGCAAGGACGGTCGTCGGTACGAGGATCGCGGTTTGCTTGCCGTCGAGGGCCGCGACAAAGGCCGCACGCATGGCGACCTCTGTCTTACCGTAGCCAACGTCACCGCAGACAAGCCTGTCCATTGGGCGGCTCTTCTGCATATCCTTTATTACGTCCTTTATGGCCTGGTCTTGATCCGGGGTCTCGTCAAATTCAAAGGAGGCCTCAAACTCGGTAAATAACGGCCCGGCCTTTGGAAAGGCGTAGCCAATACTTGCCTCACGTTCGCTATATAGTTTTATCAGCTCGACGGCGAGCTGGCCAACGGCCTTTTTTACCTTTGATCTTTTCTTCTCCCAGCCCTTACCGCCCAGCCTATCGGCGACAGGGGTACGCCCCTCTATACCGTTATAGCGTGTTACGAGATCCATACGCTGGACAGGCAGGTAGAGTTTATCTCCGCCCTGATATTCAAGCAGTAGGAAGTCGTTCTCTATAGCATCAACTACGAGTCTTTTTAGACCCTTATAAATACCGACCCCGTGCATTTTATGCACGATATAATCGCCTTCACTCAGGTCTCTGAGCTGATTGATAAATGTATCGAGCTTCTTTGATGGGGGCGAGCGGTGCTTTACACGCTCGCCAAAGACCTCTTCCTCACTAACGATTATAATATTTTCTGCTTCACAACGAAAGCCAGTTGATAGCACCCCTTCGGCGATGGTTATGCATCCTTTTGGCGACTTACCGGCTGCACGGGCCGCCAGCAGCTGCGCACTCTTGATCGTCCTTGTAGGGGTCTCACCTAGTAGCTCTTGCATGCGCAGGGCCTGTGCGTGGTTGTGGGCCGTAATATAGACGGTCTGCTCGGCTTGTCGCCACTCGTTAATTGCTTCTCGCAGCGGTGATAAGTCTTTCTGCGTTGCTATATCACGGCGTAGCCCTAGGTTTGTATGGCTCTCTATATTGACACCTGCGACAGCTTCTGTATTCTCTGCGAAGGTGGTTTCTACCTTAACAAGGGCAAACCCTGTAAGCATCTCTGCGATTTCGGCTTCTTTTATATATAGCTCTTTGGGTTCGATAAAGAGAGGGCTTTGGCCTGCGCGTTCTGCGACCTCTGTCTCAAATTCTTCTGCGGCCGAGCGGCAGGCCTCTGGATCAATAAGCATAATGGCAGAGTCGCGCTTTAGGTAGTCAAGGACGTTCTCCAGACCATCGTAGAATAGCGGTAGGATGGTATCCACGCCGCGCACCTCGGTGCCGTCGCGCAGCTCGCTATAGAGCTCGTCCCACTCGGCACGTTCTATGCCAGCGACCTCGGCTCTGTGCAGGAGTCCTTCCCGTGCCCGTGCCCGAGCTTCTCTGGAAAGATCAGCCTCTTTAGCCGGTAGAATCGTAACCTCAAGCAGTTCTTTCATCGAGCGCTGCGTTACAGGGTCAAAGCTCCTGATTGATTCGACCTCGTCATCAAAGAACTCGATTCTGAGCGGATAACCTGCGTTATCGGCAGTAGGCGGAGGGTATATATCAAGGATACCTCCGCGCAGGCTTATCTCACCACGCTCTTCTACCATACTCAGGCGTATGTACCCCATCTCATTGAGGCTGGTTAAAAGGTCTTCTCGTTGATATATGCTGCCAAGCTCGAGCTTTATGATCTTTTTTTCCAGAGCACGGGCCGGAACGACACGCTCCATAAGGCTCGCAATAGCAGTAACGGCTATGAAAGGGCCTTCGCCCTTCTGCCCCTCTTCTTCTGCTTCAGTCTGACCACCGACGCCTGCCTTGCAGATATTATGAAGAAAAAGGACGCGTTTTGCTGAAATCTCAGGGTGTATCGTCTGACGTTCAAAGGGTAGGAGCTCGGAGGACGGATAAAAAAGGACCTTACCACGACCGAGAAAGAAGTTAAGGTCACGGGCCATGGCCTCGGCCTCGTCCTGACTACGAAGGACTATTAGTAATGATTTCTTTGCTTTTAGAAAAGAATCTAGAAAGGTCTTGGCGATAAAGTAGGCTCGGGATGAGCCGACAAGGCCACTTAAGACAAACTGCTGCCCTAAACCAAGCGAGACAATGCTTGCAGAGGCCTTTTTAATATTCGTAGTTTCTTCTGTATAACTATTCTTTGACATCTAAAAAAAAGAGTATACCATACCCACATGCGTGAGGATAACCCACATGCGTAATGAATTTTGCTGTGTGCAGCACCGCTCGCCGCGGGGCATAGTCCCTTCGGGACAAAGACAGAGTCTTGTTAAAGGTTTGCCACCTATGTTAAGGCAAACTCTCTGCGTACAGCAAATGTATTAATAAAATTTAGTGTAACGCATAGAAAAAAAGCTATCTATTGAATTTAGCTCTCACGCAGTGAGTCAGAGAATATCTCGGCATCAAAGATTTCTATCTCTACCGAGCCGTCCTTCCAGCGAGTAGGCGAGAGCCCTGCTTTTTCACAGGTTGCGTTAAGGAATTCTTCTCTATTATAGCCTTGCTCTATTGCAACCTGGGGCAGTAGTACGCCGCGAATACGTCCTTTGGTCATATATATGCCGTGTTTGCCGATCTCGACTTCATCTGTATTTGTGATCTTTCTAAGTGGACTCAGGACCGAGATCTCTATATTAATCTCTGCGAGTTCTTCCATCGTTACTATGTCAAAGCGGCGGTCTTGCGTAGCTGCGGCTACGGCCATCTCGGTAACGTTCTGATAGAGCGGGTCGCAGGGGTCGAAGTTGCCTATACAGCCCCTTAACCGGCCTCTTTTGTGTAACGTTACAAAGACCCCGCAAACCAGCTTCATTTCAGGGCTTTTAAGGTCAAAACGTGGTATTTCAACGCCGCCTACCGAGGCAGCAATAGTCGCCCGGGCCAGTGCCAGCAAAGTCTCTCTATCTTTCTCTGATATAGCCATCGCAAATATCCCCTAACGAAAAAGGATAGTCTCTAACAGATTCCCTTTTCCTTGCTTTTTTGATACCCTATCATATATAATTCGCCATTAAGTGTCTATATATAGATTACGTAAGAGGAGTTCAATAAGACCTATGAAGCCGGAGAAACTGGAAGAACTTAAAAAAGAAGTCCGAGCACTGCTGAAAGAGCGTAACGCAATAATGCTCGCCCATAATTATCAGCGTGATGAAATCCAAGAGATAGCCGACCTGACCGGCGATTCGCTCGGACTCAGTCAGGCGGCAGCTGATAGTGAAGCCGACGTTATAGTCTTTTGCGGTGTGCATTTTATGGCAGAGAGTGCTGCGATTCTAGCCCCAGAAAAAACCGTTATCCTGCCGCGTCTCGATGCAGGTTGCCCGATGGCAGATATGATAAATGCAGAACAATTAGCTGCGGAGAAGGCAAAAAATCCAGATATCCCGGTCGTTGCCTATGTCAACACAACGGCAGAGGTAAAGGCCCTGACCGATATCTGCTGTACCTCTGGTAATGCGATTAAGGTAACCGAGTCTGTTGCAGGCAACGAGGTCTATATGGTCCCCGACCGCAACCTCGCCCATTATATCGCTCGCTTTACAGAAAAAAAGATATCCTGGTGGGACGGCTTCTGCCCGACTCATGAGAACTTTACCCTGGAAGACGCTCTGCGCTCTAAGGCCGAGCACCCGGAGGCCGTCCTTATCTGCCACCCCGAATGTCGCCCGGATGTAGTGGACGTAGCAGATCACGTCTGCTCGACCTCTGGTATGTATAAATACGCAAAAGAAAGTACGGCCAAGAAATTCATAATCGGTACCGAGATCGGTATCCTATATAAACTGCGTAAGGAAAACCCAGATAAAGAATTCATAAGTCCGTCAAAGGCCCTGATCTGCCCCAACATGAAACTCACTACCCTCGAAGACGTCCGCGATAGCCTGCGCGATATGAGCAACATCGTCACGGTCGCCCCTGAGATTCAACAAAAAGCCAAGGCCTCGCTCGACCGGATGATGGCAGTACCACGCGACTAGCGGCATGCGCCGCAGCATATTCATTAGAAAGTTAAGAGCTATGCGTAGTAAGGAATTCTATTAATAAACTTTGCTGTGCGCAGTACCCGTGCGCATGCACTCACTGCGTGAGGGCTAAAACCCCTACGGGGCAAATATCTATTTAATATGTCATGCTGAATTTATTTCAGCATCTGTTTTTTTTATGTTGGTTCAAGTTTGCAACTTGAACCTTAACCTTCTTGCCAAAGAATATATAGGAGCAGTCTATGAAAAACCACTATTATGTATATGTTTATATTGACCCTCGCAACCATGAAGAATTCTATTACGGCAAAGGTCAAGGGTCACGCAAAACAGCTCATCTTTACGACTCTTCTGATTCAGTAAAAAATAAAAGAATAAAAGCAATAAGGAAAGCTCATCTCGAACCCATAATAAGAGTAGTTGCAGCTGGATTAACCGAGAAAGAAGCTTTGTTAATTGAAAAAACCATGCTATGGAAATTAGGGAAACTTTTGACTAACAAGTCTTCTGGTCATTTTTCAGATAAATTTCGACCACATAATACGCTACATCTCGAACTTAATGGTTTTGATTATCAAAATGGTCTCTACTATTACAATGTTGGAGATGGAGTAAATAGGAGTTGGGATGACTATCGTGAGTATAGTTTTATTTCTGCTGGGCAAGGCAAGCGTTGGCGAGATGCGATAAAAGGGTTAAATCCTGGTGATATAATTGCAGCTTATCTGAAGGGAAAAGGTTTTGTTGGAATTGGACGTATTAAAAAAGAAGCTGAGATGATTAAAAATGTTGTTATCGCCAAAAAAAGATTAATAGATTACTCCTTAAAATGTAAAAATATGACTGACAACTTAAATAATCCTGATTTATCTGAATATGTCGCTCTAGTAGAGTGGATTGAGGCTGTGCCCAAAGAAGAAGCTAAATGGAAAAGTAAATCAAATCTGTATACAACTCGACATATAATAGCTGGACTTCCCTCAGTTTAGTAGAGAACTACCCTTTACCTGATGAAGCCATTTCAAAGTCATGCGGGCTCAGCTGACCGAGGTAGCTGTGACGCCGGGTTTTGTTGTAAAAGACCTCGATGTAATCAAAGAGGTCAGCCTTGGCCTCATCCCTTGTACGATATATC
>JAJRSM010000123.1 GCA_024278765.1 Deltaproteobacteria bacterium
CTCTCGAAGACTCTTGCCCTGAAACCTTAAATCCGTTATCCTGTCTCGTTCCGTAAGGCTAAGATGCCTGTATCCTTTTCCCATAACCACCCAGAGTACCAGCAAAAGGACAGTCCTGCCAGGTGTTGCACTTCCTCATTGGACCCGCGCTATCTTTGTAGTCTTCAAACAACTCTAAGTCCTACAATTATAGTCATTGCGAGAAGCGCGGGGTCATAGACCCGTAGCGACGAAGCAATCTATACCTTTCATCCAGCACAGAAAACAAAAGACCAGATTGCTTCGCTGCGCTCGCAAAGACAAGAAAGTGATGCAGCAAACCCTGAGAAACAGGCAAGGTTTGAAACACAGACCGGGAAGGCTTCAGCCTTCCCGGTCTTTTTACGATCATCATTTAAAAGACGCAACCCTAAAGGGCTGCCCTACATAAAAAACACTACAAAAAGATAAAACACCTATATTAATTAATTATTTCGCGCACCTGAAACCAATATTATTTATCACGGTCGTCGGGTTATAACCAACGCGAAAATACGTACTGGCAAAGCGGTGCGTTAACCCCCAGGAACCGCCTCGCACGACCTTTGTCTTGACCGTAGCCGCCACTTGATCGTCATCAAAATCAGAGCTTGTCCACTCCCATAGGTTTCCTGCCATATCTAGAGCTCCGACCGGGCTCTTGCCCTCCGGGTAACTGCCTACCGGGCTCGTCCCGACGATACCTGAAAGACTCGTATTGGCCTTATTACTCGCCCATTCATTGCCCCAAGGATACCGGCGTCCATCAGTGCCACGCGCCGCGCGTTCCCATTCCTGCTCTGTAGGAAGACGCAACCCCGCCCACTCGCAGTAATCATCTGCGTCGTTAAAACTAACCAAGGTCATAGGATGATCGGCCTCTGCTTTTTTATAACCGTATATAAACCAGCCTCTCGGCTCTTTACGCTTGGTTGCCTTTACAAACTCTTTGAACTGACTATTGGTCACCTCGTAGGTATCTATTGTAAAGGACTTAAGCGTCACCTTCTGCCCTTCTTTACCGCCATATATAAACTTGCCGGCAGGGACCTCTAGCATCTCTCTTGCGGCCTTTTCTGCCTTTATGCTCGCAACCTTGCCACCATCATCAGAGGGTGCGTTACCGCAGCCAGCAACCAAAAAGGCCGCCACAATAATGGATAGAACAAATATGGCTCTGCCCTTTAGCAAGCGCTACTTGCCTCCTTCGTAGCTCTTTGCACATCTAAAACCGCCGTCATCACCGGCGCCACCGGGGATATAGTAGTTCCTGTTGGCCCCTCTGGCGTATATCTTATTTATTACGTAGTGCCCGCTCATACCGCCTAGCCCTCCGCGCAGGACCTTATGCTTATCACCGCCATAGTCCTTATTAAAACTCGAACTCTCGTCATATGCGTCGTACCAGTCGCCTACCCACTCCATAACGTTGCCAGCCATATCATATACACCGTGCGGACTCTTATCATCTACGTAGCTTCCGATGCGCTTTACCTCGCCGCTATTGAGGTTAGCCTTTGCCTCGTCATATTCATTGCCCCAGGTATATATATTACCGTTATCACCTCTGGCCGCGCGTTCCCATTCACGCTCGGTCGGCAGCCTCTTCCCCGCCCACTTGCAATAGTTGCTGGCCTCAAACCACGTTACGTAGGTTATAGGATGCTCTTCTTTGTCTTTTGGCACCTCGCCGTTCTTCCAGTTAGGAGGGGCCGTAGCACCTGTTACCTCTAGATATTTTTTATATTTACTAACTGTAAGCTCATAACGGTCTATATAATAGGCCTCTGATTTTAACTTACGCTTTGGCATCTCATCTTCATAATACCGTTCTTTTCTAAGGCCAAATTCTTTACCGAGGGCCTCTTCATCTGATTCGTCACTACCCATAACAAACTCGCCGGCAGGGATAAAGACCATACCGTCTATCTTTGGAATCTCCTTTTCCATACACGAGTTCAGCAACAGGCCAAACCCTATAAGCATAAATGTATACAAAACCTTTTTCATAATATTCTCCTACTTGCTTTAATTTCTATACTAGAGCGCAGCCATTTTACCGGCGGTTTAATCGGCTGCACACCTAATGCCAAAGCTATCGTTTCTGGTGTTTGCGTCAAAGAAAGACCTGTTATATGTAGGTGCCGAGATACCGCAACCATAGAACATACAGTCCCACCACGAACCGCCCTTTAGCATCTTGTACTTACTGCCGAACTCCGGGCTTACGTACTCAGAGCCTGCGTGCGGCTGATACTCGTCATCTACCCACTCCCATACATTACCGCTCATGTCATATAGGCCGTAAGGACTTTTGCCTTTTTCAAAAGACCCCACAGGTAGGGTGTCTTCTATACCCTTTAGCGGATTATTGGATTTTTCCAGATCCCACTTATTTCCCCAAGGGTATACGCGCCCGTCTGTACCACGTGCGGCCTTCTCCCACTCCGTCTCCCGAGGCAGTCTCTTTCCGCGCCAGCGGCAATAATCCGATGCGTCGTGCCAACTGACAAAGACAACAGGGTGATTGGCCTTCTCTGGCGGATATTGGTCTTTACCCGCCCCGCTGTCCCAGTGATTGGGAAGTCCTTCCATGTCAGTTACGCCTATTGCATCTATAAATTCTTTATAGTCTTTATTGGTAACCTCATAACGGTCTATATAAAAGCCATCTATATAAGATATAAGTGCTGGTTTTTCATCGCGCAACCTATCGTCAGAGCCCATAAGGAACTCACCGCGCGGAATACGTATCATCTTTTGATAGTCCGCTACGCTAAGTTTTTTACTTTTAATCAGCCTTGGATGCTTTTTAATATCAATAGAACCTTTTGCTGGCGCGGTTCTTGATAATACCTTGCCATGCTGGTCCTTTAACGGATGTCCTGCGTCCCCGTGACATTGCAGACACTTTGCCAGCCGAACAGCGTCCTTTTTTTCATACTTCGGCTTTGCATGACATCCGATACAGGTCTCTGCGAAGACCGAGACGCCCCCAAAGGCAAAGAAAAGCCCAAAGGCCACCAGAAAAACCAAAAAGACTCGTGCGATATTTTTATAGGAAGGTATCATTTAAAGTCCGGATCGACCCCCCGCAGTTTTTCATGCGAGACAACGCCTTCATACTCACATTTACAGAGCACCCGCAGGTAGGCGACCAGCGACTTTATCTCGGCGTCTGTTAGGGTATGCTCCCACGGCGGCATAAGCGGACTCTTTGCCGCACGCGTACCGCCACCCCTTATAACGTCCTCGAACTGGTCATCAGAGCGGGTAATCATAAAGTTACGATCAGTATGGTCTCTAGGGTTTATCGCCATATCAGGGGTCGAGTTTATACCGTCTGCCCTGCCCTCGTAGCCGTGACACTGCGCACACCAATGGTCGTAGACAACCTTGGCATCCACCTTACTGGCCGAAGAGGTCAATGCTGACGAGGTCAATACCGACGAAGTAGCAAAAGAGGCTACAGGGAAGATAAAAAGAGATATAAGACAAAACAAGACCGTGACCGATAAAAACCTTGCTGGCCAAATCGTTGATTGTATAGACACCTTGATCACTTTGCCTTATCTTTTAAGTAGTTGACATTAAATTGCAGTATAGAACAATAAGCCTTTATTTTAACCTAATAGGTCATTAAAAGACAGCAAATTCCTTAATATGGTTTCGTATTATGCGCAGCACAAGGCTACGAAACATGTCATCCTGAACTTGATTCAGGATCTGTCTTTTATCCATACTCTGAAAACAGAACAGATGCTGAAATGAATCTTGTGGCCGTCTCAGGCGGTCAGCATGACAAATTGAAAGTCTTATCCTGACATAATAAAAGACAAGATTGCTTCGCTACGCTCGCAATGACAAAATTGGCAGGGTCATCCCACCCTATAAACTCCTCACAACGCAGCTACCTAGACTCCCCTAGAGGCCAGATAACCTTCCAGCATATTCTTGACGTCTTCTTCCATAGAGACTATGCTCAGTGCCATACCTGGATATATATCGGTCTGACTTTCTTCATTTGCCACCCAGACAACCTTGCCGACAAAATTAACAGATATCGCATCGGCATCGGCATGATAATAGCTGCCGCCCCCCCCGTCTTCGTCATCAAAGAGAAGAAGCTCTACGTCAAGAACCGAGCCTGCGAAGTAGATATGTTCTGTATGCAGAAAAATTCCGCAACGACTAAGCGTCTTTGCATCTGCGTCGTAACGGCCAGGATTATCCGGCATCCTGCCGCCTTCCTTAAATTCTTTAAAGCGGGCCTTGAGCTGAACGTCAATCCGCTCAAATAAGCGAGTAAAGGCATCGCCATCGCCGCGTTGCTCTAGATCCATACGTATCTGTTTTACAGCGGCCAGTTCATCGGGGTGTATATCAAAGGCATCTACTAATTTATGCACGGTAAGCGCGTCGACGACTCTGGGGCTAAGATTCGATAGTTTTGTACGGCTAAAGGCCTTCCTGGCCTCGCCCCCGCACCTCTCCGAGCGTACCTCAACCGGGCTATCGTCCTTTTCTTTCTGATAGTTTTTTTCAAGGTCTTTGCAGGCATTTATTAGTATAGCTATACCGCTGCTTGTCAGGTCGGTTACGCCCTTGAAGTTCCAGATAACACTGTCGTCCCCTGTTGGTGCACAGCCCGTGCTTAACTTACAGACCTCTTCCTCTGCGTTATGGTCAAAGACTCCCTCCAGATCGGCGACGACTATCATCTCATCTCTTCTGCAATTTACCTTAAACACAGACGCTTGCCCCCATAATTAAAATGCCTTCATCTAAAATCGCTAACAGCAAAAAGATATTTAATGATACATTATATACTTAATATTTACCAACGATAGCGTATCTTTTCAAGCACTATCGTAAATAACTTTACAAAGATCGTACTTAATGAATAAAATAAATAAAAACCTAAATTTATCGTAGTTTATTATCAAGTTCAGAGCACCAAGTGACGATTATATATTTAGAGGGCCGGGGGGGCTTCTCCAGTATTAATTCGCGTGTCACCGCAAATTATCAATCATTACTACAATCGCTAATTTACTCCGGGATAGCCATGATAACTATAACCAACCTTAATCACAGCTACGGCAAGATTGCCACTGCCAAAAATGTATCTTGCAACTTTGAGACCAACAAGATCACCGTCATTCTCGGCGGCTCGGGCTCGGGCAAGAGTACGCTCTTAAAGCAGATAGTCGGGCTGCAAAAGGCCGACTCCGGCAGTATAGAGTTTAACGGCCAGGATGTAACCAGACTCAGCAAACGGGCACTCTACGAGATGCGCAAAGAGATGGGAATGCTTTTTCAAGGCTCAGCCCTTTTTAATTCCTTTAATATCTTTGACAACATCGCCTTTCCTCTGCGCCAGCACAGGTCCCTTTCAGAGAAAGTAATAAAGACACTTATCAAGATAAAGCTTGAGATGGTAGGGCTGCGCGGCACCGAGCTTCTCATGCCCTCACAACTATCGGGCGGCATGACCAAGCGGGTGGGGCTTGCAAGGGCCATCATAATGGATCCGAAGATAGTCTTCTACGACGAGCCGACCAGCGGGCTTGACCCGATATCCGCCGGAGTTATCAACAAACTTATTCTCGACCTCAATAGAAAGCTCGGCGTGACCTCGGTCGTCGTCTCCCACGATATCGAGTCGGCGTTGCTTATAGCTGATAAGGTCATAATCCTCTTTTACGGAGAAATTATAGCCACGGGTACGCCAGAAGAGATACGCGAAAGTACGGATCCAAAGGTCATCCAGTTCATCACCGGCTCTCCTGACGGACCAATACCATTTAGCGTCTCTGATAAGAAGTTTATAGCCGACTTAATGGAAGGATAAGACAAAATAATGATCTCTAACAGCATTACATTCCTTGGCCGAGGTGGCCTATCAAGCGTGCAGGTACTGGGGCGCAGCGGGGTCTTTCTAGCCCTCTCGCTCTACTACGCAGTAAGGCCTCCGATAAGGATGACCCGGATAGCCGAAGAGCTTGAGTTTATCGGGACGAAGTCGTGCCTTATCATCTTTGTCACGGCCCTCTTTACCGGCATGGTCCTTGCCCTGCAAGGCTACTATACGCTCAGTAAGTTCGGCTCTGAGGCATTGCTTGGCACAGCCGTAGCACTCTCTATCATCAGAGAGCTTGGCCCGGTGCTATGTGCGCTTATGGTGGCGGGCAGGGCCGGCTCGGCGATCACGGCAGAGATAGGCATAATGAAGATCACCGATCAGCTCCCGGCCCTTGAGATGATGGGCATAGACCCGATAGAGTACGTAATAAGCCCAAAGATAATAGTCAGCATTATCGCTTTGCCGCTTCTAACGGCATTCTTCGACATTGTGGCTATCTTTGGAGGTTATATCGTCGGCGTTCTGCTGTTGGGCATTAATGAAGGTTCATACTTCGGAGATATGGTCAAGACCTTGACCCTGCACGACATATACAGCGGCTTTATAAAGGCGCTGTCGTTCGGTCTTTTGATTGCATGGATATGCACCTTTATCGGATACACGGCAAAACCAACGACCGAGGGCGTAAGCAGTGCTACGACAAATGCAGTCGTCTTGTCTTCGGTCTCTATCTTAATGGTAGATTACGTACTTACCTCTATTTTATTTTAGAGGTCATAACCAAGGAGAAGACCAATGTTTAGCAGGAAAACGGAACTTTCAGCGGGTATCTTTATGATCCTCGGCATCGTAGCACTCATATACCTCTCGATGTCTCTGGGGAACTTGAGCCTCTTTAACTCCGGCTACTACTCGGCAACCGCACAGTTTGATTCGGTAACAGGGCTTAGAAAAGGTGCTAGTATTGAGATAGCAGGCGTGGAGGTCGGTAAGGTCGGTGATATAGTCCTGGATGATGATATGGCACTGGTATATATGCAGATACTCAAAGAGATCACTCTTTCCAGCGATACCATCGCCTCGATTAGGACCAAAGGCATAATCGGCGAAAAATACATAAAGCTTACCCCTGGTGGCGACGAAGAGTTAATAGAAGACGGCGGAATCATAATAGATACGGAATCATCGATAAGTATAGAAGAGCTTATTGGTAAATATATCTTTGAGCAGTAATAGTTGGAAAGGGGGCCAATACATGCATTCAACTATAAAAAAAAAACTCAGCCGCATTGTTGCGATCTTATTATTTGCGCTTACATCTATAGTCCTTATGTCCCCGAAGATCTCAAGTGCGGCAGCATTATCTAGTGCGACAGAGACCGCTGGCAATGACAGTAACAGCAGCGGCTATACTCTAACGCTCACCGAGTATCAGATGCCAGACGGCCAACAATTCACACTGATAGCCCTAGGTAACGCCGATCAAAACACAGGCGAATTCGACGACCTAGAGTTTGATTTTGATGACGACGACCTGACCTCGATAGCCGACCCTATCGAGCCCTTTAACAGAGCCATGTTTGTCTTTAACGACAAGCTATACTTCTGGGTACTTAAACCAACGGCTGGTTTTTACGGACGCGCCGTCCCTGAAAAAGGCCGCATAGCCGTGCGCAGGTTCTTTACCAATATCGCCACCCCAATACGTCTGGTCAATGCCCTCTTGCAGCTCAAATTCAAGTACGCAGGGACAGAGCTAGCGCGTTTTGGCATCAACACCACCGTCGGTCTGCTGGGCTTTAGAGACCCTGCAAGGGATAAGTGGAATATATATCTGCATAAAGAAGATTTCGGCCAGAGCATAGGCCATTACGGCGTGGGCCCGGGCTTCTATATTACGTGGCCAATTCTTGGCCCCTCCAGCCTTCGTGATACCTTCGGGCTGATAGGAGACTTTTTACTGAACCCTGCTAGCTATATCTTCGCCGAAAGAAGTCTAACTGGCGTGGGCGTCTGGTCATACGATAAGGTAAACTCTACCTCCCTTGATCCGACCCTTTACGAAGATCTGACAAAGAACGCAATTGATCCATACTTATTCATACGTGACGCATACCATCAGCATCGCGAACAATTAATAAAAGAATAATTTTATCTAAAAGGAGGCCCTGTAATGAAGCTGCACAGATCCGTCATCGACGGTAAAAATAAACTTAAATTAATAGCACTGCTATTGGCAGTATTCCTTATGGCCGTACCTAGCATCAGCCAAGCGGCAGTACCGGACTTGGTCGTTAGTCAGACAGTAGATGAGGTTATAAGGATCCTCAGCGACGGTTCACTTAAAGGAGAGGCGAAGAGAGCAGAGAGAAGAGAGAAGATAAGAGATGCTATCTCAAAGGGTTTTAACTTTGAGGCGATGGCCAAGCGCTCTATGGGCAAATACTGGAAAGAACGCACACCGCAGGAGCGCGAAGAATTTACCGGGCTATTCCGCAGCCTTATAGAGATATCCTATATCTCAAAGATAGAGGGCTTTACCAACGAGAAGATCCTCTATGAAAAGGCACAGACCAAAAAGAACATATCGCTAGTCAAGACAAAGATAGTCCTGAGTAAAGGCACTGAGATACCGATCAACTACAGGCTTATGAAGCGTGCAGACCGGTGGTATATCTATGATATTGTTATAGAAGGGGTAAGTCTGGTGCGTAACTACCGCACCCAGTTCTCATCGGTGCTGAGAAAAAAATCATACTCGATTCTAGTTGAACAGTTAAAAACAAAGATAGAAAAAAATTAATAAAGCAGCGGTCGTCACTGCCTGAGACGGTCAAAGCCCTGAACTATGATTGCGCATTAAATCTCCCCCCCCCCTTTATAGTTAAAAGGGGGGCTTGCTTTTACTAGTCCTTATTACAAAACAATATCCAGACCAATAAATTCTGCTCTGCTAAAAACCCACTTAAAAATAATAGGCCAACTCAAGCCCCAGATAATCATCATCTCTAGCCCCGTTTACCCTGTCATCTGCGGGCTGATTCAAAAACAGATAGGTCTCTAGAGTGGCCTTCCAATTATCACCGAATCTTCTGTTCGTCTCAAGAAAGATCGTCCTGGCACTTGAATCAATATCCTGTACCACACCAAGTGTAACCATACTGCATAATACGGGTCATAGCCGCGCTAAGAATCCTAGCTCTGGTCTCTTCAATGCTTACCATACCACCAAGGCAGTCTATGAATATTGAGTCGTCAAGTAAATATTCAGCAACTAATTAAAAACAGTATGAATCCACTATATCAGAAACACATTTCACGAAATCACCTTAAAAAGACATACCCACATTCAAGGTCGAAGTGCAACAGAGGCGGAAGCGACCTCAAGCGGTGTTTTGTAGCCCAGACACTTTCTGGACCTGTTGTTGATCAGTGATTCTACCCTTGCCACCTGCTCGTCCGTTATTTTAGCGAAGTCCGTACCCTTTGGGAAGTACCTTCTAATAAGCCCGTTTACCTGCTCATTCGATCCTCTCTGCCACGAGGCATAAGGACGGGC
>JAJRSM010000006.1 GCA_024278765.1 Deltaproteobacteria bacterium
GAGGCCAGATCAAGGGAAAAACAACGTACCAGTTTACGAAATTTGGCCTCTGTGATTCTTGAACGTTTTATATAGCGATTTCTCATTATCTTGCCTGCACAGGTACTTTAAAGCACCTGTGCTAGTCAAGACCCTAAATTATTTATAAAATCTCTTTCCCTTGACGGCTCGCATATGCTTTAGCGGAAACTCATAGGCCACGTAATAGCCGAGCGCATCCGAGGCATGCGTCCTGTCGCGACTTATCTTATCTATCTCTGTGCCAGCACTGTTCCAAACAACGGTCTCCATGTCGCGCTTTAAGTACCTGCATCTGGGGTGATGACGAAGCCTTACGTCATCATTAGAGTTGCGCAGTATGCTGTTGAGGGCATTTACCCTGTCCTTGACCCTCGGGTTTGACCTCCTTACCCTTTGATCCGTCAAACCGAACTCGCTTAAGATCGCGTAGTCACTCTTGCCGGTTGTCGAGCGAGCCCCGCCTGCTGCGTCCCCGTAGATAATAAAGCCCGGCCCGTGGTCGCCGTAACGCACCTTAAGCTCCTTTGCCATCTCTATCGTGCTGGTCGGCCCCAGTGCTATCTCGTCAAATACCCGCACTGTATTGCCCCTGCTCTGGCATAATATCCAAAGGCACGGATCAACGTTAAAGTCACAGCAGACGATTATCGGGAGCGTTGCGTCCAGCTCTATCGCCGCCTCGCTATGGAGCTTCTGGTCATAGGCGTAGTAGACCCGCCCGCTTGCCCCCTCAAAGCTCGCCTCGTATTCTTGACGAAAGGTCCTCGGGTCCAGATGACGACGCGCTGCTTCTATCTCTGCGCTATCAAGGATATCGGCCGAAAGCCACGAATAAAGCCCCCAGTCCTCGTCGATTCCGCTTGCCGCATAATCTGCTAGATCTTTATAGTGATTAAAGCCCTCTGGCACTCCGATAAACCAGCACCAACCTTTGCGATCAGATAACGCCGGCCTTACGTTCTCACTCCAGGCCGTCTCCTTCATATTCGCGTACTCATCAAGGACACCGCCGTCCCACGCGACACCTTCTATTCGCTGTGGCTTATCCATCCCGACGACCCAGAGCTCCGAGCCAAAGATAGTCGATATGCAGAGGTCCGTCTCATAGACCCTCTTTATCCAGCTCTTCGGGATCAGGGCCTTCAGGTCCTTCCAAAAGACACGCTTTGCCTGCGCGTTTGTCGGAGCTGCCGCAAAGTAGCGAGGGTCTTGCCATGGCTTTACGATAGGCAGCACCGTCACGAGCCTTCGCTTTGCTATCTCGCTCTTGCCAGCTCTGCGCCCAGCAGGGACGACCTTAAACCGCTTGGTCTCCATCCAAAGCCTCCTCTGCTCCGGGTGATACCGTAAGCTCTGCCATCTCTTGGGTAATCCCAATGACTTCTTGCTGATCTGTTTTGACGTCATCTTCAATAAGCCCCCATGCCTGCGTCTCGCCCTTCTGTAGGTTAAGTATTACGTCCCCTGCAAGCTTTGCTATCTTCAACTCATCGATATCGCTTCTCTCAAGCCCTGTGTTAAGCCGTCTCTTTACAACCGACCAGAGCAGGCGGTGCTCCCCTATAATCCCATCCCTCTTTAGCTCCGCCTTGGCCGCGCTCTGGCCTACCTCATCCCAACTTTCTTTGGCTGCACGTCTTTTAATCGTCGCGGCCTTACAACCATAGCCAGCGGCGAGTGTCTCAAAGCCTGCCTCGCCTCTCTCAAAATCTTCCCTAAGCCCTTTCCAATCAATTGCCACATTTCACCCTCATTAAAATATCCTGATATTCATCACCAAATTAAATCCACAAAAATTAAAAACAACTTAGAACTCATCAAGGCCTGCATGATCACTGCAACATCTCAAAGGATAAAGACTCAAGAACTTCTTTGCACAATATCTACAGATCTCGACCTCTCTAAGCAACACCTTCTCCCTACCTTTTGGATGATACTTAAGCCAATCCTCTGCTTCGCCTGTACTGGTGGAAAACCTGCCTGAATTTAAACTCATCACCTACCTCCGCCAATTTGGTTGTTGAAAGATCTATGTCCGACTGCTCTTAGACACACTATGGTGTTTTTTTTCTACCCCTAAAACTGTAAGCTACTGTTTTAATGGCATAAAATAGCCTTTCTTATTCTACCCCTAGCCTTAGAAAGCTACTTTATGGAAGGTTTTTTGTTTTTTAAGACAAAAAAAGAGGCGTACTATCTTTCGATAGTACGCCTCCATAATTCACTCAATATGTCCTCTACAAGAAATACCGACCTCCTATAACTCCTGATCCTCGGTGATCCATCTATGACCGTTGTTGCCAGCAATCTCCATTGTTACGTCTAGACCCTTTACACCGTCAAAGCCATAGGCACGAACACCGTCTAGCACCTCTCCAAGACTCTAATACTGTATAAGCGTCTTATACTCAGTCCAATCTACCCTTACCACGCTACTGACGGGTTCGCTGTCAGGTATACGCCGCCTCTTTCTGTGCCCTAGAAGACGCGATCTTTTTTTCCGCTCTGTAGAGTATTTCATAGGCCCTCCCTAATGATATTCTATGACTCTGCGCTACGACCTTCATATGTGTGTCCCAATAATGATACTCAACAAAGACTGCCCTTTCTCGCGGAGAAAGATTTGCCAAGGGCCACAAAATATCCCTTATCCCAACCCCCTCATCCTTTAACTCCTGGTAAAATGCATCTGGATCAACCCTCAATGATTCACTCAATAACAGAACCCTCCATATTAGAGACTACAAAGCGGTCTCATATCTAAGACGGGATAACGCTTCTCCTGAGTAGGTATGTGCACACCACGCACACCCATTAGTAGACCCGCCATACCAATATAATTCTGCAAAATATCTTTCGGATTTAAAATAAGGAATCGCGGGTTCAATGAGGAAGTGCAACACCTGGCAGGACTGTCCTTTTGCTGGTACTCTGGGTGGTTATGGGAAAAGGATACAGGCATCTTAGCCTTACGGAACGAGACAGGATAACGGATTTAAGGTTTCAGGGC
>JAJRSM010000007.1 GCA_024278765.1 Deltaproteobacteria bacterium
ACCATAATAAGACTTATTGCCTCGCGCTTGAACTCACGGTCAAAACTCTTACGACCTCGTTTCTCTTCCATCTGAACACCTCCTATGGTAGCTTTTTATCACTAACCTTTCGATGTGTCCACTAAACAGGGGCAATAGCAACTCGTGGGGGTTCGAATCCCCCCTTCGGCACCAAATTAAGAAAGGGCGGTCTGTGTAAACAGATCGCCCTTTCTAATTTCGTATTGTGGAGGATTCGTTTGTCCCACTAGTCTCAACTCGTGGGGGGTTCGACAAATACGCAGGATAGCGGATTTGACTTGCCGAAGGGTCGCAGACCCGGAGGCAAGCCTGTAAGGAGTCAACGCCCGAAGAGTCGAGGGCAGGATGGCCGAGGGTAATCCCCCCAAAGGCCACAAAATATAAAACAACTTAATAAGTGTCTACTTTCTCTTTCCAGCTATCCAACCAATCATTTTAGTGCTTTATTTATATGTTCAATCAGTGTTTTCCACTGATCACACTCATCAGACGATAAATCCGCTGCTTCGTGTGTACGAGTCCAGCGAAGGAAAGCCTTGGCCAACCTATATTTAGAAAAATCGCTAACTTTACCAGATAATATATCGACTATGCGCCGAGTTGGTTGAGCAGATGCAACAGTGCTAACATCCCATCCAAGATCGTCTTTAGCTACTTTGATTAGAGTGTCTCTTAGCATATCCTCCACCTCTGGTCTAGCTACATCACCAGTGTATGCGTCTTTAGTACGCAGTATAGCCTTATTCCCAAGAGTATGAACCAAGTTATCTTGTTGAGCCGCAAGATCACCTGCAGCATCAGAGTCTAACAATGCGGCCACTTTTAGTTTTTGGGAGTGAAGGATAGTCGCATAATAAACAACCTTACTAGCACTATTGGAAGGCACTAACGCAATTTTATCATTTAAACTAACTACTTCACCATCTCTCAAGAGTTGAGACGTTGCATCTAAATACCAGTAATCTGTTAAACCCTCAAGCACAAGGTTCCTCTTTTGAGCAAACAGACTCTGAGCTAGATCGTAGCCAAGTGCTTCCTGAAGCGGAAGAAGAGCTGCAATATCATCTGCGATGACCTTAGTATGGACTTTAGTACCAACCTTCCGATCAGTCATCTCTACAACTCGAACAAGGTCAAGTTCATCGGGACCTACCAAAAAAGGCGAATGAGTCGTATATAGTGTTTGGTTAGTCTCTGCCAGCCGAGAGATGGTTATCCGAAAATCACGTTGCTTGAGCCCATGTAGACTGAGTCCCGGCTCATCGAGCAATAAAATGGCGTTTTCGTGCCCATCCACAGCCTCTGCAAAGAACACAACAAAGAATGAGACCAACCACTGAAACCCTTCAGACCTTTGATCCAACTCAATCTCAACACCAAGGGAGTCTTCAACAACAACCTTGAGGTACTGTGCATCTGCCTGAACTCGCAAACGATCAGCTTCAGATCTAGTTGGATCCGGCAACCACACTTTGTTAATTTCGTCGGTAAGACGAACACTCGCAGCATTGAGTTGAAATCTACGCTTGTCAAGCTGGTCCCTGTATTGCTTAAGAGCTTCAGGGTTATCAGCTAATGGCTCTGAAACTTTTCCAAGATTGGATAGCTCCCTAGCACTAAACCCAAGGAGCTTCATAAGACACTCGTTTCCATAGTCATACTGAGTGTCGTCCAGAACCCCAGTCTCAATTCTACTGGCTAAGTGTTCAAGATGTATAAGAGGCCTAACTCGAAAATAATTATTAAACAGCACAAATACTGGCAGTCGCTCTCTTAGTATTTTAACTGCTTTACTGCGCTTACTTGCAACGCCAACAGCTTCTTTAAGACTATCAAAACGTTGTTCTTCTTTGGTATTTGTCTCATCGATATAAGTAAATATATTGTCAAGCCACGTACTCAGTGTCTCCGCCTTACCTATATTAATCTTCGTCAGCTCGCTCCACCCTTCAGTGATAGCTTTTAACTGATCGCCAGACGTCTCAGGCTCCGTAGAACCTTCTTCGGCTGAAGGAATACGAGGATCAACGTGTGAACACAGTCGTATAAGGTTCTTTTTAATATCGTTATAGGTAATTAATTCAGGGGCTCCTTCCAATCTTTGCCAGAAGCTGTTGTCAAGCCTACGTCCAAATACATAGACACAGTCCTCAAATCCTTTAGGCATTTCCTTTTGATCTTCAGGCTCAAGAGTGAAGCGAGCTTCGACCACAGTAACTTCAGCCGGGTCGACCTTTCCTGTGGTAATATCGTTAAACTTAGAGCGAGGGTAGTCCCGCAATGAATCGAACCCATCAATATCATCAGGCGCATTAATCTGCTGGAGAGCTTTAAACACCGCAGTTTTTCCAGCCTCATTAGGGCCAACCAGAATAGTCTTTGCCTCTTCAACCTCGAACCAACCAGTATCTATTATACTGCGATAGTTTTGTACTCGTACCTTACTTAACCACATGTCTGCTCCTTCTGCTAAACTCTTTAAGTTGTAAGTACCTCTTGAAAACAAAACCTCTAGTGTCTGCTGCAGTATATAATATTTTAACAAAACATACAAACTCTCTCCCTACCTCTCTCACCAAGGGAGGGGTAGCACCCCCCTACAAAAAGACCAAATAAAGAAGGCAACCCTAAAGGGTCGCCCTATGAAAAAGACAGATGCTGAAATAAATTCGGTATGACAAAAAAGATAAATCCTCCTCTATCCCCCTTTTTCAAAGGGGGATGTAAAGACAGATGCTGAATCTAGTTCAGCATGACAAATAGGTGATTTTGCATTCGGGGCGAGGACGCACCGAATGATCCAAAAAACCAGATTGCTTCGTCGCTACTCTCCTCGCAATGACACCTGTTTTTGCCTTACCTTTAAAAACCCCTCGGGGGTATGTGGTCGTATGCAGGGCTAAGGAAGCTCATTCGAGGGGTGGGTAAAATGCCGAGGAAGGGAGCATCCAGCCGCAGGCTGGTGCGAGATAGGGCAGGCATTTTACGAGGTGTCCGAATGACGAGGTTGCCCGCCCTGTAGAGGCCTTTGCTCTCACGCAGTGAGCCGCCCCGGCAGGAACAAACCATGAACTAGAAAAAATATCCATGAGCATAGCTCACAAAACAAATCCCCCTCAGTCCCCCTTTTTCAAAGGGGGCGGTAAAGACAGATGCTGAACTAAATTCAGCATGACAAATTAAAAAAATATCTTCCTGCCGAAGGCAGTCTGCTGTCCGCAGGTGCTCGCCGCACGGGCAGATATATTAATATAGCTCCTTGCTACTACGCTCGGCACGAGAACCAGCTACTTTACTATGCCCCGAAGGGGCTATGCCTGCGGTGCAACCGGTGCCACACCGCAGGGTGCTCGCCGCACGGGCAGATACATTAATATAATCCTTTACTACGCTCGGCACGAGAACTAGCTACTTTACTATGCCCCGAAGGGGCTATGCCTCCGGTGCAACCGGTGCCCCACCACAGGTGGCAACCACCTTCTTTGCCGTTGCCTCGGCCTCTCTGGTGGTATCGCTTATGCCGATGCCGTAATAGGCAGAGCCGGTAAGGTAAAGGCCGGGATGTTTTTCGGTAAGGGCCTTTATATCAGCAACACGTTCGGCATGACCGATTATGTACTGGGGCATGGCTTTGCGCCAGCGGAAGATCTTAAATAGTACAGGCTCTGCGTCTATTCCCATCATGGCCTTTAGTTCGGCCTTTACCATACCCTTCATCTCGGTATCGTCTAGCTCTACGAGATGGCCCTGCGCGCGCCACCTACAAAGCAGCGCATAAGGATCTTATCGTCCGGGGCGCGGCCCGCCCACTTAATTGAGCTCCACGACGCAGCCATTATCCCGCGCTCTTCAGAGCCCGGGACGACAAAACCAAAACCGTCCATTGGGTGCTTAATGTCTTTTTTGTTATATCCGATCGAAATCGTAGCAGTTGACGCATACGGGATGGTCAAGAGCTTTTTTGATAACTCCAGATCAATCTTACGTACCAGCTGCGCTGAAATATAAGCGGGAGTTGCTACAACGACCACAGCGGCATCTATCACACGTCCGGTATCAGTCGTTACCTGATAACCACCGTTGGTCTCGGTCATATCCGAGACCGAGGTCTCCCGTAATAACTCGACATCTTTTATCTCTGCAAGCAGCTTATCGACTAATTCGCCAAGGCCGTTTTTAAGGGTGACGAACATCGTCATACGTGGTTTTGTCGAGGGCGTGCCGGATGATGCGCCCTTAGGGGTCGCGCTTTTAGCTGCGTCCTTGACGCTTTTGGCTTCGCCGGCGGCAGTTTTTTTCTTCATCGAGGCCATACGCGCTACCATGCCCTTGACGAGGCTGCCGTACTGTTCTTCGAGCTCGACGAACTTCGGGAAGCTACTCCTGATACTCATCGTATCGGGGTCTCCGGCATGTACGCCTGCAACCAGCGGCTCTGCGATCTTATCCAGAGCCTCTTTACCGAGACGACGCGTAACGAACTCTCCGAGGCTTTCATCGGCGTTGCCCTTTTTCTTCGGGATAAACGGCTCGATAGCCATACGCAGTTTACCACGCAGGGTCAGGAGAGAACTCGTAAGCAGCGGAATCATCTTGGTCGGAACCATTAGGATGACGCCCTCGGGCAAGAGGTGCAGCTTACCACGCGAGAAGACGTAGGTCTTACCGCGCGGCTTTGAGGTCGGCAGAATACTGGAGTCCAGACCGAGCCTGCGGCAGAGTTGTAAGGCCCAGGGCTTCTCGGACAAAAAACAATCAGGGCCTCCTTCAATAAGGAAGCCCTGTATATGCTCGGTACGGATGTTACCACCCGGACGCTCGCCTTTGTCGATCAGTGTTACATCTATATTCTTACCGGCCTCTCTGGCCTCTTGCAGGATATGGTAACAGGTCGTAAGCCCTGCGATACCGCCCCCTATAACGACTACTCGGCTCATACAGGCTGTACTTCGCTCTGGTTCGCCTCTGTAGGCTTATTGCATACGATATGCGCAAGCATCTCGATGAACTTCGGGCTGGCATTAAGCCCGCGTGTACGCCCGTATCTGAGCCCCATCCCCTCTGCCATCTTCTTTACACTCGTATCGAGGTCAAAGAGCGTCTCGACGTTATCAGCGACAAAGCTTAAGGGGACGACGATCAGACCTTCTTTACCGTAGGCACTCGCCTCAATGACGATCGACTCAACATCAGGACCGAGCCATTCTCCGCTCGGGCCCTGGCTCTGATAGGCTACCCGGAACTCAAAGTTGACATAATGATTAATGGCAAAGGTCGTCTCACGCACAAGCCTCTGATAACTATCACCCTTAAGGGCTGCGACCGGCAGGCTATGCGCAGTATAGATCAAGTGCGCGTGCTTTGGCTCGGTAAAGGCCTTTAGTTCTTCATCAAGGTTCTCAACGATTGCCTCAATAAAGAGCGGATGACAATGCCAATTTTCTATATACTCGACCGAAAGCGGCTTACCGCTGTCTTCAATCGCTGCGGCAACGGCCTTTTTATAGCCACCCATCGTAACAGGGACCGCAAAGGGCGTCATTACGATAGCCTGAACCTCACGAAGCCCGGCGGCCTGAATCTCTGCAATGGCCTCTGTGATGAATGGCACCCAGTTAAGCATCCCGAGAAAGACCTTATAGACCTCGCCGTCGTTCTGTGCGTTAAGTTTTTCTTCCAGAGCAGCGGCCTGCCCCTGGCTTATCTCCAGCATAGGAGACTTACCGCCGATGACCTCATACCGCTCCTCTATCTCTTCAATAAGGTTCTGCGATACCTCTCTACCCTTTAGGATATTTTTAACAAATGGTCCGACACTCTCTATACTATCAGCCCCTCCGAATGCGAGCAGCAAGACACCTTTAGTAGGCTTTACCTCTGACATAACAATCTCCTTATATTTCCTATTTTATTACGTTACTTTACTTCTGTGGTCGTCTGCGTGAACTCATGTACGCAGTCTATTAGAGCCCTTACGTGATCGACCGGCGTCTCAACGATTATTCCGTGGCCTAGATTAAATATATGCCCCGGACGTCCGCCTGCCCTTTCTATAATCTCTTTTGCGCGTTTTCTAATCTCTGGGATGGAAGAGAAAAGGACAACAGGGTCGATATTACCCTGAATACCTACGTCATATCCGATAGTACTCCAGGCCTTATCAAGAGGGATACGCCAGTCTACGCTTATCACATCACCACCGGCTGCGCGAATGGTATCAAGATACGAACTGGTATTGGTCGAAAAGTTAATCACCGGCACATCGGTTACCGAGTCGATAACACGCTTTGTATAGGGCAGAACAAATTCTTTATACTCATCAGGGCCAAGACACCCTACCCAAGAATCAAAGATCTGAACAGCCTGTACGCCTGCCTTTATCTGAGCGGCGAGGTAACGCTTTATTATCTCGGTTATCTTATCCATCAGGATATGCCAGAGCTTTGGCTCACGGTACATAAGCCCCTTTGCATGGACATAGTTGCGTGACCCACCACCCTCGATTATATAGCTGGCGAGCGTAAAGGGCGCACCAGAGAAACCAATCAGCGGAACCTTGCCGTTCAGTTCACCCTGGACCATCTTTATGGCATCAAGCAGATACGGGACGTCTTCCTCTGGCTCGATGATACGGATATCCTCGATATCCTTAGCGCTCCTGACGGGGTTGCTGATAACAGGCCCCATATCCTTTGCGAACTCAAGGTTGATCCCCATACCCTCGAGCGGCAGGAGAATATCGGCAAAGATAATCGCTGCATCCAGATCAAAGGCCTTGATAGGCTGGAGCGTTACCTCGCAGGCAAGCTCCGGGGTACGACACATCTCAAGAAAGGTATGCTTTTCCTTGAGGTCTCTGTATTCCTTCATATAGCGTCCGGCCTGACGCATTAGCCACACCGGGGTGTGAGAAACCGGCTCTCTCCTACAGGCCTTTAAAAACGTATCATTCGACATAAGTAGTAACCGTCCTTTGCTGTTATATTTAACTAAATTGACTATTTATTATATTGAAAAAAACCCTTTATTACAAGGTTTTATCTGAAAGTCCGCCAAGGCTTGCTCATTAATGCTAATATTGTACTTTATCAGGCCTTATTAAGCTAAAAGCACCTCAAACAAGCTGTTTTTCGTCTTTTTGGGCCTTGGTTTTGGCATTGGTTTTCTCTTCTGTAGAGCCCGCTTCATTATCAGCCGGCAGTGCAGCACCACGCCCAAAGGCCTGATCAATACTGGTGAGGATACCACGTATCATATTGGCCTCCTTCTCCATCAAAGACGTACGGCCAAAGAGCCTCTTAAAGTTGCGCATAATAGTCTCGAGTAGATAATCTCCGTGCTTTCTGTGGTCTCCGTAACCAAGCTTTCTGAGCGTATCCTCCAGATGCGCATACATATTAAGGACGACCTCGCGCTCTGCGAGCTCAAAGGGCGGCTCAACTGGATCAACCGAGGTAAATAGGCAATGACAGACCGCAAAGACCGCATGAGAAAGATTAAGTGAGGGCTGGTCCTTATGGGTCGGTATCTCTAGGAGGAGATCACAGAGGTCTATCTCTTCGTTTTTAAGACCTTTGTCTTCTCTGCCAAAAAGAATCGCTACCTTATTGGCAGGACCAAGACTTATTATCTTCTCAGTTGCTTCGACAAGCGAGAAGATAGGAAATCTCAACTTACCTGTGCGCCGGGTCGTCCCGACGACCATCTTTGCGTCTTTTAGGGCCGCCTCGATTGTAGGAAAAAACCTTGCCTTACCAAGCACATCCATCGCGTTACAGGCCAGATAAAGGGCCTCTTCGGTCTGATGATCCACCGGGTCGTCAGCTGGCGTAACTATACGCAGATCGCTCAGACCGGTATTCTTCATCACCCTTGCCGTACTGCCGATATTACCCGGGGTTCTGGGTTCTACCAATATAATACTTATATTTTTAAGGGCTTTTTTTGTCTGCATTAGAGATAATTTATACCGGGTGAGCTAATTTTTTAAAAAATTTAAAAAAGGTCGGGCTGCAAGTTTTTTGCAGCCCGACCTCTCAAGGTTAATGTTTTCTATAAAGACCTTACGCCTCTGCCATGGCCTTTAGCCTCTTTATGCGCTCTGCCATCGGCGGATGGGTCGAAAACAATTTACGCATACCGCCCTTACCAGATAGCGGACTTACGATAAACATATGGGCCGTTGCGTCATTTACCTTTGGCATAGGGATCTTCTTATTATAGTATTCGAGCTTTTCCAGAGCCTTTGCCAGATATAGCGGATGGCCCGTGATATCTGCCCCACCTTTATCTGCGGCGTATTCCCTTGAACGGGAAATCGCCATCTGAATAATCATCGCTGCAAGCGGGCCGACTATCATCATTACAATAAGGACAGCAGGGTGACCGCCACCGCCTTCTCTGTTGTTTCTGCCGCCACTAAACAGCGAAGCCCACATCGCCATCTGAGCCATATAACTTATAGCTCCGGCAACGGTCGCCGCTACGGTTGATATCAGAATGTCGCGGTTTTTAATATGGCTTAACTCGTGGCCTATTACCCCGCCAAGCTCCTCTCTGGACAGAAGCTTCATAAGTCCGCTTGTAACAGCAACGGCAGAATGAGACGGATTGCGCCCGGTGGCAAATGCATTTGGCGTATCCTTATCCATCATATAGACCTTTGGCATCGGTAGTTCGGCATTCTCGGCGAGCACCCTAACGGTAGCGTAAAGATCTGGCTGATCTTCTTCGGTTACCTGCTTTGCCCTATACATCTTAAGAACAATCTTATCGCTGAACCAATAGGTACCGAAATTCATAACGCCTGCGAAGACCAGTCCGATTATAGCACCGGAACGCCCACCCAGAGCAGCACCGGAGAATATCAACAGGGCCGCAAGGCCTGCCAAAAGTATAGTTGTCTTTACATAACTCATATAATAAAACCTCCCTCAGATATCTAGATATAATATAGGCACACAGCCTCAGAACGTCAAGAGCTCACCTCTATTGTAGGCCTGCCGGATCTACCTAAAAGCTCCTCAATAGCCCCTTTGATCGCTGCGATATCAACGCCCGTATTCATGCAATAGCCATGCGGCCTTTTATTGATAACAGCCAGAACAGGCAGTGGGTACGCATCCTGCACCCCGCTTGTAAGGTCTCGCTCACAGGCAACAGCAACTACTGCGTCAGGACGAAACTCCTTAAGTTTACGACGAGCAATCGTGCCGCCTGTTAAAACAAATAATTTTATACCGTATTCATTGGAAAGCGTCAAGAGCTCGGCTATCTCACAACGGCCACACCTAACGCAGTTTGCAACGTCCTTTGTGACCTTTACCTTGCAGTCCTCCCACTGGATACAATGCGGCATCAAGATAATTATCTTCTCAGGATTAAAACGCCGCCCGCCTGCGACCATCGAGCGGACCATACGGTTATTTATCTCTACAAAGGCACGCTCTATCTTGATCCTCGGTATCTTGAATAGGCCGCCAAAGAGAACCATCGCGGGAAGAAATAACTTAACCAGAAATCCCCTGTATCTGGACGACGGCGTAACGCTGCGCCCACCTATAAGAGAGAGTGCTATCCCTATCGCACCCCAGAAGACAATACCGCAGACGACGATAATAATAGCCGCCAGCACATACGGAAGTACGGGATGGATATTACCGAGCCCGACCGTCGGTACGTACCAGAAAAAGAAACCCACAACAAGCAAGCCAACGGCGCAGAGCCCGAGAAGAAGCAGGAAGACCCCCTTCTCAAACTTATACTCTACGCTTCCCGTCACCTCTGGTGCGTCACCACCTGCCTCAGGCAGGCCCGGACCTGTCTGAGACGAAGCATCTTCACGCCCTTTATCCAAGCCTCTCTCCCCCTGCCAACTTATAACCCATCAAAAATTCCTTTGCGGTCATACGCCTCTTACCCTCAAGCTGAAGCTCTTCGATTATATACTCGCCGCCTAAGCAACCAACCGATATTTCATTGCTACTAATATTCGTTATTACGCCGAGGCCTGAATCTACTCCTGCTTCCATTGCCACGCGCCCCTTGTGAATCTTCAATGTTTTACCATTGATTGTCGTATATGCTCCAGGCCACGGACTGAGCCCTCGCAGCCGGTTATTAATCTCAGTAGGAGTCAAGGTCCAATCGATCAGACCATCGGCCTTTTTAAGCATCGGGGCGTAACTGGCCTTTGCACTATCCTGCGCAGTAGCCTTTAGATCGCCTTTTAGAAGTCGCCTTAAGGTCTCTACCAGAAGCGGCGCACCGTCACTTGCCATACGCTCGCTCAGCTCTCCTGCCGTCTCGCCCGTGCCTATCTCCAGAGTGCTCGTAAGCAGCATATCGCCGGTATCCATACCCTCGTCCATAAACATAGTGGTCGTCCCTGTGACCTTATCGCCGTTTATTATCGCACGATTTATCGGCCCAGCCCCTCTATATGCCGGCAAAAGAGATGCATGCAGATTAATCGCACCGAGCCTTGGCACCTCCAAGACGGCCTTTGGCAGGATCTTACCGTAGGCAACGACAACAATAAAATCAGGTGCAAGTGACGTGATCTCCTCTAAAAATGCATCACCTAGCCGCTCCGGTTCGATTACTTTAATACTGCTTTCCTGCGCTCGTACCTTAACAGGGGTCGGCGCGGCTTTGCGCCCGCGCCCCTTTGGCCGCTCCGGACGAGTCACAACCCCGACCAGATCAAAGCCCGCCTCTATAAGTGCCGCAAGGCTTGGCACAGCAAACTCTGGCGTACCCATAAAAAGCACCTTAATACCCCGCACCTCAACACTACTCAAGCTCGCTACTCTCGGCCTTTACCATCACTAGTCTTCACCCTCACTGGCCATAAACCTCTTATACTTCCTGATCAAGAGACTTCGCTTAAGCCTGCTGACCCTATCTATAAAGACCACGCCATCGAGGTGATCTATCTCATGCTGCAATGCTATCGCAATAAGGCCCGCAGCCTTTATTACGACAGGCAGACCATTTTCGTCAAGGGCCTTCAACTGGATACACGCATGCCTTCTAACATCTGCTACGATGCCGGGTAGGCTCAGACATCCTTCTTCAAAGACGACCTCACCATCAGCACTTATTATCTCCGGATTTACTAGCTTTAGCAAATACCGGGCATGTCCTGGCTGACCATCTTCGCCCTCATTAGCCAGCTCCTCAACGGCTCGCTCTGCCTTTATCTCTGATACACTCTTTATCTCTGCATCCGCTCCGACCTCTTTATCCGGAACATCTAAAACGATAACACGGCGAGCAACACCAATCTGAGTTGCGGCGAGGCCAAGGCCGGCCTCTTTATACATCGTCTCGATTAAATCTGCTATAAGTGCACGGACGTCGTCATCTACCTCGTCAACAACAGCCGCCTTGACCTTAAGTGCCGGATCAGGATATTTCAAAACCTCTCTCAAAGCCACTGAAAATATCTCCTTAAATAAAAACTTAATATTATATTATACCCTAAAGAGAGCTCTTTTAATAGCAGAAGCTAGACCGTCATTAACGGGTCTATATCGACCACAAGTCCTATACCCGACGGCGGCTTACCAAGGCCCGACAATAATAACCGCAGAAAGCGATTCATAAGCTTTGCATCCCCAGCCTTTACAAGCATCTGCAAGCGATACCGCCCCTTTATCCTCGCAATCAGCATAGGGGCCGGGCCAAGCACCATGACCTCGCCCCTTACCTGTTGCTCACTTGCCCGTGCTGCCCTCTGTAAAGTCTTAGAAAACCGCAGGACCGCAACCTCACTAGGGCCCTCTATCCGAATGGCAGTAAGCCTCTTCTTCGGCGGATAGCCAAGCTCGTCTCTAAGGGCTAGCTCGGCCTCGAAAAACCCCTCGTAGTCATGGCCGGCGGCACTCTTTAAGCAATCATTATGAGGGCTAAGGGTCTGAACAACAACACGGGCCGGTTTTTCTCCTCTACCGGCCCTACCAGAGGCCTGCGAGATAAGCTGAAAGGTCCGCTCGGCACTTCTGAAATCCGGCATATTCAGAGACGTATCTGCTGATATCACACCAACTAGCGTTACTTCTGGGAAATGATGCCCCTTTGAGACCATCTGCGTACCGATCAAGACATCAATACGACCAGCCTCAACGTCACCGAGAATCCGCATAAGAGAGCCCTTACGACGCGTCGTGTCTCTATCGAGTCGCGCTACGCGCGCCTCGGGAAAGAGCCTGCGCACCTCTTCTTCGACCTTTTCCGTACCAAGGCCCGGGCTTGCAAGCTCGCCGCTCTTGCAAGAAGGACAGGCCGCAGGCGTCGCCATCGTCATATCGCAGTAATGGCACTTAAGCAGGTTATCACCCTTATGGCGCGTCAGGCTAACCTCGCAGTTGGTGCATCTGATGACCTCACCGCAGTCCCTACATATAAAAAAATTAGAAAACCCCCGTCTATTAAGAAAAAGAATTACCTGCTCTTTTTTGTCCAGAGCTTCCTGCATTAAATGCTCCAGCCGCTCGGAGATGACATCCTTTATCCCTCTCATATCAAGCAACTCTATCTCCGGCAAAGTCCCGCCACCGACCCGCCCACTTAGGCGCAACGGCGTTATACGCCCTTCCCTTGCATTGGTAAAACTCTCAAGCGAAGGCGTTGCAGAACCCAGCACAACCGTAGCCCCCAAGATCTTACCGAGCATCAAGGCAGCGTCCCGTGCATTATAGCGAGGACTCTCAGACTGCTTATACGACGGGTCATGCTCTTCGTCAACAATAATAACGCCGATATTTTTTAAAGGCGCAAACAAGGCCGAACGAGCTCCGATTACAATATCGGCCTGACCGGAACGAATCTTTTGCCACTGATCATATCGTTCGCCTTCAGACAAAGAGCTATGAACAACAGCGACCCTACCCGGAAAGAGCCCCGTCAGATAAGAAAACAACGTACCTGTTAGGGCTATCTCAGGAACCAGGACCAGAGCGTGCCGCCCGCTCTTTACGACCTCTTCTATTACCTTAAGATATACAAGCGTCTTTCCGCTCCCTGTTATGCCGTACAAAAGATAAGGCGCAAAACCCTTGCCAAGCCCTGAAAAGATCTTCTCTATTGCAACCGTCTGCTCCTGCGTCGGAACGAAATCAGAGGGACGCGCCGCTAGCCCTGCAAAGGGATCTCGCTCTACCGCGACCTCACCAACCACGGCGACGCCTTTTTCTTTCAGGCCCTTTACCGCAGAATCTACCGAGCCGAAATTATCTCTTAACACCTTAAAAGTAGTCTTGCCGTGCTCAGCCAAAAACTCAGCGACCTTCATCTGGAGCGGAGACCTTTTTAAATCACCTAACGCAGTTTCAATATCAACGGCCAACTCAACCGTTCTCTCTGTCTTGGCCTTTGCTCCGCCCTTTATCTTTAGTTCTTCTTTTATCAGGCCGTCACGTTTGAGCCGCCCTACAAAGCCATAAAAACCCGCCTGTTTTATTTTTTTCTGAAGCGTGGCCACGGCCACGCCCGTGCCTACGGCGTTAAGCAGCGAAGCTGCCTTTCCTGCGTTGCCTTCAGCAAGCATCTGCTCGCCCTCTTTAGTCAGGCTCAGATGCCTGCAACTCTTCAGGTTCAGCATCGGCGGATGGATCAGCGGGAAGACCTCGCCCGGAGCTGCCATATAATAAGTAGATATCCAACGGAGGAATTTAAGATGTTTTGCGTCAAAGAGCGGGGCGGTATCGAGAATATCCTGAATACGCTTTGTCTTTACCTCGGCATCCAGATTAGCTTCTTTTTTAAGGACCACGACGTAGGCCGTAATAACACGGCCTGCGAAAGGGACCAAGACCCTTTGACCGACCTTTATATGAGGGCGCAGCTGCTCGGGCACCTCATAGGTGAAGAAGCCGTCGAGCGGCAAAGGTACTGCTAGATCAGCGTAGATAGTCAAAATAATATACTTTTTTATTGGTTTTTTTAGACTATGGGTCAAGGGTATCTAAAACAAGCAAGACTACTCGACCCACTCGTCTTGGATATCACCGTAATCTACCTGGGTCTGGTCCTCAAACCTTGCATGCTCGTGCATAAAGGTCAGATGCACATCGCCGGTCGGGCCGTTACGCTGCTTCCTTACAAGTATCTCGGCCTTGCGCCTAACGCCGCAGGTACAGAGATCAGCCGGGCAATCGCAGGGCTTATATACCGATTCCCTGTAGACGAACATAACTACGTCTGCATCTTGCTCGATAGCTCCGGACTCTCTCAGGTCAGACAAGACCGGTTTGCTATCCTCGCGCTGCTCGGTACGCCGGGATAACTGCGACAGAGCTATGACCGGGATTTTAAGATCCTTTGCAAGGGCCTTTAAAGACCTTGATATCTCACTAATCTCTTGCTCGCGACTATCGACACGCCCCTTGCCGCGCATAAGCTGCAAGTAATCTATAACTATAAGCTTTAGGCCAAGCTCATTTTTCCACCTGCGACACTTTGCACGCAACTCCAGAGAGCTCTGCGCCGGAGTGTCGTCTATATAGATCGGAGCTTCTGATAGAGTCCCGGCGGCTGTCGCGAGCCTTGACCAGTCCTCGTCATTTAAGCGGCCATTGCGAAGCCTTTGCAGATCGACCTTTGCACGAGAAGCGAGCATCCTCTGGGTAAGCTGTTCTTTACTCATCTCTAGCGAGAAAAATGCCACCGGATCGCCTTGATCTATCGCTGCATTCTCGGCGATATTAAGGGCAAAGGCCGTCTTTCCCATACTCGGCCTTCCGGCAAGTATAATAAGGTCCGAGGGCTGCAAGCCCGAGGTTATCTTATCCAGATCCTTATACCCACTGGCAACACCAGTTATATGATTCTTATTAGCGTAGAGCTTTTCTACGGTCTCAAAGGTATCTTTAATTATGTCTTTAAGGGCGTAATAAGATTTCTTCGCGCGATCCTGCGAGACACGAAAGATTATAGTCTCGGCCTCGTCGATAAAATCCTCGATAGAGTCGCCGCCCTCATAGCCGCGCGTCACAATCTGGGTAGCCGCTCCGATAAGCTCACGCAAAAGACAACGCTCTTTAACGATCCTTGCATAATAATTTATATTAGCTGCCGTAGGGGTAGCCTCGACAATAGACGCTATATACGATATACCGCCGACAGAGTCGAGCACATCAGAGTCGGAGAAAAGATCTGATAAGGTGATAATATCTACAGGGGTATTACGCTCAAAGAGCGTCGCCATCCCCTTAAACAGGGCGGCATGTACAGGGCTATAAAAATCAGTCCCATCCGGGCGGAGGAGTTCAAGGACCTTGTTTATGCCGTCTGTATCCAGAAGCACCCCGCCAAGGACTGCCTTCTCGGCCTCCAGATTATGAGGCAAGACCTTATAACGCTTGTCTTTCTCTTCCTGTAAACTTACCGCCATAACCAAACCCCGTAACTCTCAAATAAAAAAACCGTCTGAGACTCTTTACCTAAGCCATCCAAGATGGCCAGTAGCAGTCCCAGACGGTTCTGTTTTGTTCTATATTATTCTATAACTCTATGCTTTTTCTGTTGACTCAGCGGAAGCTGCCTCTGTTGCTGCAGCTTCATCAGTAGAAGCTGCACCTGCTTCCGGGGCTACATCTGCTTCTGGCTCAGCTACTTCCTCTACAGGGGCTTTCTTCGGTGCCTCGTCCTCGACAGAGACATTAAGCACTGCCTTAATTCCGGGATGAAGCTTAAAAGGAACCTTATAAGAACCAAGGGATTTGATAGGATCGCCAAGGACGATCTTCTTTCTATCTATCTCAAAGTTCTGTGCCTTGAGCTCGGCCTCTATATCCATAGATGTAACCGAACCAAAGAGCTTACCTTCCTCGCCGACCTTTCTCTTAAATACTAGCTGCAGGGCCTCAAGCGCGTCTTTCTGAGAATTAGCATCGCCTCTGAGCTTCTCGGCCTTCTTTTCCCAGCCCTCACGCTCGCTCTCAAACTGCTTTCTATTTCCCTTGGTAGCCACAATGGCTATACCTCTGGGAATAAGATAGTTCCTTGCGTAACCAGGAGCGACATTTACTATCTCTCCTGTATTACCAAGCTTTTCCATATCGTTTTTAAGTATTATCTGCATCTCGTTAAAACTCCTTTAACCGTCACAGGCCAACTCTAATAAAGCTACAGACACGACCATTACAAAAGATCATAAAGTAACCCAGGTCGGACAGGCGGATTATCAGTCTAGTGATACTGTTGAAAAAGGTATTATAGCCAGTACGCGAGCACGCTTTACGGCGGTGCTGATTTGTCTCTGATGTTTGGCACATGCCCCGCTTAACCTGCGAGGTACGATCTTGCCTCTCTCTGAGAGAAAAGGCCTTAAGGCCTTTGCGTCTTTATAATCTATAGAAAGCTTAGGCTCTGCACAATAACGACAGACACGCCTTCTGCTAAAGTTTCTTCTTCCTGCAAAACGCCCTGCCGGTCTCTGTGGCCTACCGCCGGGTCCTGATGGCCTGCGTGCCGGTCCGCCTGACGGCGCACCTCCTGATGGTCTTCCGCTTCCGTTAGGCATTGTCGGCACCTCCCTCTGGCTTAGCAGCCTCTGCTGCTTCTGCTGGTTTAGCAGCCTCGGCTGGCTTAACAACCTCGGCCTCAACCGGTTTGACTGCTCTCTTCTTAAGTACAACTGTCTGAAAACGCATTACATTTTCGTTGTGCTTAAACATAAGCTCCAACTCTTCTACGAGCGGGCCTGCACCGGCGGCCTCACCCCTGCTGAAACTAAGAACGACATAATGCCCGTCATTCCTCTTTGCGATTGGGTAAGCCAACCTGCGCCTTCCCCATTCATCTACTTCCACGTCCTCTGCGCCATGCTTACCAACCAGTTCCAGTGCCTTGGCTGTAATACCCTTAATAGCCTCTTCACCGATCTCTGGATTGATAATATAGACGGTCTCGAAATGTCTATCCATCTTTTCTCCTTTTGGATCCCCGCTCTTTAATAGAGTCGGGTTCGCCCTTATCAGGCAAGGTTTTTTCTACTACATAGTACTTTTCAGCCCCTTGTAGAGCCAAAGAGTATTTATACTACAAAGAAAGTCCTAAATCAAGGACTTTCCTCTCTCTATCGTGGTCAAACATTAAAGCGGAAGTGCATTACATCGCCGTCACAGACGAGATAGTCCTTACCTTCTACCTTTAAGAGGCCTTTTTCCTTACATCCGGCCTCGCCTTTATTGGCAACGAAGTCCGCACAGGCCATAACCTCTGCGCGAATAAAGCCCTTTTCAAAATCTGTGTGTATAACGCCTGCTGCCTGCGGGGCCTTTGCACCCTTTGGCACGGTCCACGCGCGTACTTCTTTCTCGCCTGCGGTAAAGAATGTTATCAAGCCGAGCGTATCATGGGCGCGTGCCGCGAGCAGGTCTAGCCCTGATTCTTCGATACCTAAGTCTTCCAGAAACTCCGCACGCTCATCGCCGGCCATCTCCGCAAGCTCCGACTCAATCTTACCGGATAGTGAGACAAAGCCTGCGCCTTCTTTATCTGCTATGGCCTTTACTTTAAGGGCCTCAGGGCAGAGCCCTCCGATATCGTCTTCGCTCATATTGGCTATATATATTATAGGCTTAGCTGTCAAAAGATTGAGGTCTGCGACCCCCTCCAGGACGCCTTCGGGAAGCGTCCTTACGGGCTGGCCGGCTTCTAGCTGCACCTTAACCTTCTGGCAGGCATCCAGTGCCTTTACGCTATCTTTATCGCCGGATTTAACGAGCTTTGGGAGTTTAAGCAGGCGTTTCTCGACTGCGTCCAGGTCTGCGAGCATAAGCTCGGTACTTATCGTATCTATATCGCTATCAGGGTCTACTTTACCATCGACATGCACGACATCGGGATCTTCAAAACACCTGACGACATGAGCCAGCATATCGACTGCACGAATATGGCCGAGGAACTGATTGCCAAGGCCCTCGCCCTTGCTCGCACCCTTTACAAGCCCTGCTATATCCACAAACTCAACGGTCGTTGGCATAATTCGCTCAGGACTTACTATCGCAGCGAGTGCATCCATGCGCTTATCACGCAGAGGTACCATCCCTACATTTGGCTCAATCGTACAGAAGGGGTAGTTCGATGCCGCTGCCCCTGCACTTGTCATAGCATTAAAGATCGTTGATTTACCGACGTTGGGTAGTCCTACTATTCCACAATTAAATCCCATTTCCAGTTCACCTTTCAGGCCTTGTTTTTTATTTAAGAAGGCGGGCCTTTAAAACCCTCTTAAAAAGCTACACCTAAAGAAGCGGAGCTATAACCAACGAGACTATCGCTATTAATTTTATCAAAATATTCATCGCAGGGCCGGAGGTATCTTTAAACGGATCGCCGACGGTATCGCCGACGACCGAGGCCTTATGCGTATCACTACCCTTACCGCCGTAAGCACCCTTTTCTATATATTTTTTTGCATTATCCCATGCACCACCGGCATTAGACATAAAGAGTGCCAAGAGCACCCCTACGACCGTCACCCCACCAAGCATTCCGCCAAGTGCTTCCGGGCCTAGCAAAAAACCCGTTAATACAGGCACCAGTATTGCGATCAGCCCCGGAGCTATCATCTCACGAAGTGCTGCGTCTGTACTTATATTAATGCACCTCTGGATATCGGGCTTTACACCAGGACGACCTTCCAGAAGCCCTGGAATACTGCGAAACTGACCACGTATCTCCTCTACCATCTTAACAGCAGCACGCCCCACGCTTGTCATCGTAAGGGCCGCTATAAGAAACGGCAGGGCCGCGCCCAAAAAAAGCCCTATAACAACCAGCGACTCTGTAATATCTATTATAAATGGCTCGCCACGGACCTTACTGATCGCCAGCGTATAGGCCGAAAAGAGAGCCAAGGCAGTAAGTGCCGCCGACCCTATCGCAAAGCCCTTACCTATAGCAGCCGTTGTATTCCCTATCTCATCGAGGCCATCGGTAACCGCCCTTACCTCCTCGCCAAGCCCGCTCATCTCGCTAATGCCACCTGCGTTATCGGCTATAGGGCCGTAAGCATCGACGCTCATAACCATACCGGTCGTCGCCAGCATCCCCACAGCAGCGATCCCTATCCCGTAGATACCGCCGTGATAATGCGCGATAAAAATCGCAATCACAATAGCAATAATCGGTAAGACAACACTCTCAAAACCCGTGGCAAGGCCGGTTATCAGGTTCGTCCCAGCCCCTGTACGGCTGGAGCTTGCGATACGCTGCACGGGCATGCCCCCGGTATAGTACTCAGCTGTAAGCCCAATAGCAACGCCTGCCAAGCACCCCGTCAAAACCGCATAATAAAGGCTAACAGATACGCCCGCAAGCCCAATCATAAACCACGCGCCGATAAGAAATAAAATAGCCGCACTCAAGGTCGCCAGCCGCAAAGCCATCGCAGGACGCAAAGCGTCCATAAAACGCATTCCGCCGATACCTACGACAGAGGCCAAAAGTCCGACGACGGCCAGCATTATCGGCAGAGATATCAATGCGCTGGCAGTCCCCAGAGCCTCTACCCTGGAACCGGCCAGTGCCGTAGCTCCGATTGCTATAGTAGCGATAATCGAGCCGACATAAGACTCGAACAGGTCTGCGCCAAGCCCTGCGACGTCCCCTACATTATCCCCGACATTATCGGCGATAACGCCCGGGTTGCGAGGATCGTCCTCAGGGATACCGGCCTCTATCTTACCGGCCAGATCCGCTCCGACATCAGCGGACTTTGTAAAGATCCCGCCGCCAAGCCTGGCAAAAAGTGCTGTGGTCGAAGCACCCATTGCAAAGCCGTTTATTATATAGGCCGACTCGGGAGTACCAAAATAAATAAAAAAGACGCCTAACCCAAGCAAACCAAGGGCCGATACAGAGAGCCCCATAACAGAGCCGCCCATAAAAGCGACAAAGAGGGCCTTTCTCGGACTCGGTGCTGAACTTCGAGCCGCCTCGGCGGTACGCAGATTAGCTCGCGTCGCGGCCTTCATACCGAAAAAAACCGCCAGCATCGCCAGCACAGATCCGGCAAAATAGGCAAGTCCAGATTCAAAACCTATAAAATAAGCGATAATAATCGCAATAACAACAATTACACAGACAAGTATAGAGTACTGACGTTTAAGGTAGATCATAGCCCCGTCATGAATCATCGAGGCTACCTCGACCATCTTTTCATTACCGACAGGCTGGCTCTTTACATAGAGATATATAAGAAAGGTCAATACAAGGACGCCTAACGCCACAAAGGGCGATGCTGCTACTATCCCTTCCATTACTGCCCCCTACTCAATAACAATACCAGCCTCCCTGCGACCACGCGGCGCAAGAAGCAACTCTACATCATAGCTTATCAGGATCTACGGGTTTCTCTTCAACCGGTCTTCTATTGTACTCGTTCATCGCCTCTTTAAAACCTCTCCTAACTGCCATCTCTATCGCACCGGCTCCGCGCCGTATCTCGTGGTCGATAACCTCTAACTCAGAATCGTCAAAAGGACTTAGTACATAATCAACCAGTACGCCCTGGCCCCTGCCGCCAACCCCCATACGCAACCGCTTAAACTCGGCACCGCCAAGCTCTGCCATAATCGACTCAATACCGTTATGCCCACCGCTGCCGCCGCCTTGCCTTAGCTGAATCCTGCCCGGGGCCAGATCCACATCATCATATACGACAAAAAGAGAATCCATCTGAAGATTATTGCTGGCAAGGACCTCCCTGACTGCCTCGCCGCTCAGGTTCATAAATGTCAGGGGCTTAACAAGCAAGACCTCTTCTTGCCCCATACGCATACGTCCCCAGAGATAACTCCCTGCGTTCTTATCGACCTTGACCCCGCGCAGATCCGCAAGCTTATCAATAGTCATAAAGCCGATATTGTGCCTAGTATATAGATATGACGGCCCGGGATTACCAAGCCCAACTACAACGTACATTTAAAACCACACAAGGAGATCACCCGATAATTTAGACTAAACAGTCCCTACTAAACAGTATAGACCTGTTATCTCGCTACTGACAAGAATAAAAAAGGGGCGGATGCCCCTCTAAGGGGGGCATCCGCCCCTCCAAAGTCCAAAGCAGAAAGCAGTACCCCAAAAAAACAGAACCCTATGCTTATACCTACCCACAACGCAAAAAGGGGGCATCCGCCCCTCCAAAGTCCAAAGCAGAAAATAATGCCAAAAAGATGAATCTTAGGTTAGTTATTTACAATCCTACAACGTAGAAAGGGGGGCTTCGCCCCTCTAAAATCCAAATCCAAAATCAATGCCCAAAAGATTGATCCTAGATTTGCTATTTACAACCCCACAACGTAGAAAAGGGGGCATTCGCCCCTATAAGGGGGCATCCGCCCCTATAAAGTCCAAAGCAGAGATCAGAACCAAAAGAGCACCATAACTCTTGCTACTCCTTCCTACAACGTAGAAAGAGGGGCATCCGCCCCTATAAAATCCAAATCGAAGATCAGCACCAATAAACAACACCTTGCCCTAGACTACATTCCTTACTACAACGCAAAAAAGGAGGCAAATGCCTCCCTTTTTGTTATATAAAATAAAAACTAATAAGATCAGTCCTTCTTCTCTTCGCCCTCAGTGCCCTCTGCCTTATCGTCTTTAAGGCTCTCGGCAAGCTCTGCCTCGGCCTCTTCAGAGGTCTTCTCAACAACTGTTCTTGGTATAGCGATAAGCACGACCGTAAGCTCAGGGTCTTCCATAAGCTTTACGCCCTCAGGCATACTCAAGTCCTTCAAGTGATAGGACTGACCATTTTCGAGAGAAGTAACATCGACCTCTATTGACTCAGGAAGTACGGATGGCAAACACTCAACCTTTACTGAGCGATGCTCCTGCTGAAGGATACCGCCCTGCTGCGCGACACCGAATGATTTACCTGTTAAGACAATCGGCACCTCGGCGTGAATCTCATGATCCATCAGAACATTTATCAGATCAATATGCACTAGGGTTTCTTTTGCAGGATGCCTATCAAGCTTCTTGATCAGGACCGTTCTGTTTTCTTTATCCCCGTCGATTGCGAGATTAATAAACATATTACCGCTACTATGCGTACTAAGTGCCTTGGAGACATCACGCGTACTCATCTTTAAGCTCACTGTATTTTTAATGCCCGGCCCGTATAGGACCGCTGGTACAAAACCTTCTTTACGAAGCCTGCCATTCTTTTCTTTTCCGAGTTCTGGGCGTGGCCATGCCGTTAAATTAACCTGTTCCATTTCCTTTCTACTCCTCCCTTACAGTTAAACCCTTTTACGGGAAATATATTCTATACAAAAAGAGAGCTCACAGACTCTCCGCAGTGTATCCTCTTTATCGCCTCTGCCAGCAGACGTCCTGCTGAAAGGTACTTTACCTTACTCGAGTTATTACCGTTGCGCCGTGGCACGGTATTTGTAACGACTAACTCTTCAAGGTCTGACTTATCTATTCTTTCAATGGCAGGCCCCGATAAGACACCGTGGCTACAGCAGGCATAAACGACCTTCGCACCGTGCTCCTTAAGTGCCGTTGCTGCCTGCGTCAGTGTTCCAGCCGTATCTACCATATCATCGAGAAGTATCGCGGTCTTACCCTTAACGTCGCCTATAACATGCATAACCTTAGAAACATTTGCCTCAGGACGTCTTTTATCTACTATAGCAAGCCCTGCGTGAATCCGCTTTGCAAAAGCCCTGGCTCGTTCAACACCACCGGCATCCGGCGAGACTATAACTACGTCATCATTGCTAAACTTCTCATTCATATAATCAAGCAAAACGGGAGTCGCGTAAATATTATCGACCGGAATATTGAAAAATCCCTGGATCTGACCAGCATGAAGATCCATACATACCACTCGTGTAGCTCCGGCCACCTGAATAAGATCTGCCACGAGCTTTGCCGAGATCGGAGTGCGCGGAGCGACCTTCCTGTCTTGACGTGAATAACCGTAATAAGGTATTACCGCTGTGATCGAACGGGCCGAGGCCCTCTTAAAGGCATCGAGCATAAGCAGCAGTTCCATAAGATGGTCATTGGTAGGAGGCGAAGTCGACTGGATAACATAGGTATCCTGCCCCCTGACGCTCTCTTTAATATTTACATTGACCTCGCCGTCACTAAACTTCTTTATCTCAGAAGAACTAAGCTCCATGCCTAACCCTTCGCATATCTCAGCTGCAAGCTCTTTATTAGAATTTCCACTAAATATCTTGACTCTCTCCAGCACCTCTTACTCCTCGGTAAATATTTATCTAAAAGACCAATAACAGCACTGATAATTATACAGACAAATTACAGAAATATTTAAAACTATAAAAAACTCTAAGACCCGAAAAATATTTAGATTAAATGGCTGGGGCGGCAGGATTCGAACCTACGCATGCGGGGATCAAAACCCCGTGCCTTGCCGCTTGGCTACGCCCCAATAAAAGATCTTATAAAAGGGATCGCCCCTAACAACCACTTAAGTCCATGCCCCTTGGCAACAAACCGTCTTTGATAAAAAAACCGGCTGCCAGACTAAATCCCATGCACAGCTATAATTCTAAAATTACGTCCTGCAAGGCCTTTCTTTAATACCGCTAATGCCTGATCAACTCGCGCCCTAGTCAGGTAAAGACCAAATACAGTCGGCCCGCTTCCGCTCATCAATACGCCATCTGCGCCACTTTTGCGTAACGCCAAAAGAAGCTCGGCAATCTCCGGGTGCTCGGCAACGACTGCCAAGGCCAGATCATTCTCTAATAAATCCAGAACATTAGAGGGACGCTCTAAAAGGAGACCACCAATGTAGCATAGCCTTTCAGCAGACTCCTCATAATCTTTGATCTTAATATTATGTGGCGTTTCTGTCAAGGTTAAATTACTATAGGCCCAGCCGGCACTGACACCAAAACCCGGATTTATAAGGATATAAGAGTATTCAGGTAGCTTAACGGCCCGAAGCAGCTCGCCGCGTCCACTTGCGACGGCTGCGCTTTGCATAAGAAAAAAAGGCAGGTCTGAGCCCAGATCAGCAGCGATTTCAAAGAGTTTCGCACGACCGAGCAGCCCGCCTAACGCCTCGTTCAGCCCCATTAAGGTCGAGGCACCGTCGCTACTGCCCCCGCCAAGCCCGGCTGCGACAGGAATATTCTTTTCTATATGAATATGGATCTTTCTCTCGATTCCGGCCACGTCCAGATAGGCCCGCGCTGCCTTATGCACAAGGTTGCGCCCGTCAATGGGAATATCAGGGTCGTCGCAGGTAATGGTAATCCCCGCCCCGTCATCAATTGTTATTGTGATCAAATCCGATAGCGTGAGCGGCTGCATAAGAGAGGATATCTCATGAAAGCCGTCCTCGCGTCTTGAGATTACTCTGAGCGAGAGGTTTAACTTTGCAGGGGCAAGGACTTTTATCTTCATAGGAATATTAGCTGAAAAAATGGCATATAACAGGGTTAAGAACTTGATCTTCAGAGCGATCACCGCAGCGCAAGAAACACCTACTTTGTGCTTCTTGCCCCTCTAGCCCCATCGCCACACTATACACTATAGGTTAAACCCATCTGCCCGGCTTACTTTATTACAACAAAAAAGAAAATATTTACCAATACAACCAGCCCGATAATTACGGCAAAGGCATAGTCGCGGACCATTCCTGTCTGGAAACGCCTGAGCACCCCGGCAAGACCGGTCATAAAGCCAGCCACCCCATTGACCAAGCCGTCTACGATACGCTGGTCAAACCTAAGGCTCTGCTTCGACGACCAGATCGAATAGGACGATGCACTACGGGCGACCCACCTGACAACGCCGTCGATTACGTCATAGTCAAAGACAAAACATTTATTGGCTATCCACTGCCCGGGCCTGACAAAGAGCGGCATATAGATCGTACTCACAACCGTATCAACAGGGGTAACAATGGTCTTTGCAACAAGCTGATAAAAGACCTTTGCGCCCTTACGGTAGATCCAGTCAAAGTCAAGGTTAATCATATGCTTACCCTTGATCATTTTAAGCAGCAGATAAAAGCCGAACCAGGTAAAGAGCATCAACTGTACGGTCCAGACGACATGGTCGATGGTATACGGGCTATAATTACCACCGTATGGAAGCAAGCTGTAAAGCCCCTGCGGCCAGACACCGACGACAATACAGGCGATTGCAGCAAGCGTCATACCGATCATCATATTGCGCGGCGGCTCCTGCTTTGGCACATCCAGATTCTTTGTCTTATCTTTACCGAAAAAGACAAGATAAGGCATCTTAAGCGTCGTCGAGAGGAATGTACCGGCGGCAGCTATCATCAGTAAGATCCAGGGGATCGTCAGTTGCTGCTCGGCAGCAGCCGAGAGGATCATCGGTTTACTGGCAAAACCAGCAAAGAGCGGCGCACCGGAGAGGGCAAAGCCGCCTATCATAAAGAATATAAGGGTTATCGGCATCTTCTTATAGAGATTACCGGTATCTTTCAGGTTTCTCTTACCTGTGACATATATAACCGAGCCAGAGGCCATAAAAAGCAGCCCCATATAGAGGATATGCGTAAAGCCCAGAGCCACGGCACCGTCTACGGCAAGCTTTGTGCCGATCCCTATACCGACGACCATGTATCCGATCTGACTCATAATATGATGGGCAAAGAGTTTACGCATATCCGATTCAACCGTAGCGTAGGCAACGGCGTATAGTGCCATAATAGCACCTATCCAGATAAGGATATCGGCCCCGGCAAAGCCCCTGACCAGCGCATAGACCGCTGTCTTTGTCGTAAAGGTAGCCATAAGAACACCACCAGGTATGGTTGACTCAGGGTAGGCATCAGGCAGCCAGCCGCCAAGCAGCGGGAAGCCAGCATTGATGGCAAAGCCCAGCAGTATCAGGCCTGTCGGCAGGGTCGGCCACCCTGAAAACTCCATAAGGTTAAAGGCAAGCGTGTGGTTCTCAAAGTAGTAAAGCAGTATCCCACCCATCAGTATCACGCCACCGGTAGCATGGACGAGTATATATCTATAAGCGGCCTTATAAGAACGCTTGTTTTTATTAAATGTTACGAGGTAGACCGATGCAAAGGCCATTATCTCCCAGAAACACAAGAAAGATAAAAGGTCTCCTGCAAAGACCGCACCCAGAGCACTACCTGCGTAGAAGAAACCCGCGATATGATGGCCGTTCTCCTTCTGCCGCATGCCGTAGATCATGGCTATAAAGAGCATAAGCGTGAAGATAAAGGCAAAGCACTTGGCAAGCTTATCAACTCGCCCGAAGACGACCTGTTCATTTAAGAACGTATAGACCCCATACGTGCCTTCCGGCGTAAGCACTACGCTTATAAAGGCCAGCAGCGGCAAAAGCAGCAGATAGCCCTGCTTGATCTTTCCCTTTGGCATAAAAGGAATCAAAAGCGAGCCGATAATAACTATAAGTCCCGGGTGTACCCAGTTAATCATAGTAGTCCTCCTTACGTCTGAGGAAGAGATCGGCTATCTTATTGGAAACGACTAAAAGCAATATAGTCGATGCAAAAGCAAAGAGCGCGTAAAAGGCAGGGATATTATCCCACCAATAATAGACGTGAGCTCTCGGCATAAAGACATCGATGACCAGCGATAGTCCCATTAGAAAGAACAAAACATATTTTATTTTATTAAACATACCTGTTACCTCACCACATCAGCTACTAAAGACCGCCCGACTTTCAGGGCTTATACCCTCTTCAGGGCTTATACCCTCTTGAGGGCTTATACCCTCTCTTGAGGGCTTTTAAACCACACCCACCAGGAAGGCCTCTATTATAGATATAAAGAAATGCGGATATATCCCAAAAAATACCGTTAGTACGGCCGTAATCGTAAGCGGAACGACGACAAAGGGCGGTGCCTCTTTGATCTTATCAAAATGAGGATCGCCGACAGGTGCTGGTTTAAAGTACGCCCTATAAATAATCGGCAGAAAATACGCTGCATTCAAGACAGTACTTGCAAGAAGCACCATCAGAAGCCCGACCGATTCGACCTCCATCGTACCCATAGTCCAAAACCATTTACTGGTAAAGCCTGCGACTCCAGGCACGCCTATCATCGATAAAGAGCCGATAGTAAAGGCCGCCATAGTAAAGGGCATCTTCGTGGCTATGCCGTCGAGCTGATCGATTTTCTTGATATGCGAGGCGACATAGATAGAGCCCGCGCAGAAAAAGAGCGTAATCTTAGAGACCGCATGGTTACCGATATGCAAAATACCGCCAAGCGCACCGCTTGAAGACATAAGGGCTACGCCAAATATTATATAGGCCAGCTGGCTTATAGTAGAATAGGCGAGCCTGGCCTTAAGGTCGTTTTTAGTAAGCGCAATAATAGAGGCAAGCGTAATAGTGATCGAAGCAAATATCGCCGTCGGTATCCCGAGGTTAAAGAAGTCCATGACCTCGTAACCATATACGCAGGTAAGAACTCTAACGACCGAGAAGACACCGACCTTAACAACAGCCACGGCATGCAAAAGCGCACTGACCGGCGTCGGCGCGACCATGGCCCCGGGCAACCAGTTATGAAACGGCATAAGCCCTGATTTAGCAAACCCTGCAATAAAGCAGATATAGCTTATTGTTACCAGGAATGCCGGCATCCCGGTGTTATATATTCCGCCGACCTTAAAGTCCAGCGTACCTGTTGTCATATAAGTTATGACAATGGCCGCAAGCAACGCGGTCTTTGCGAGCCCTACCAGATAGACTACATACTTGTGGCCGCCTGCAAATGCCGCATCGTCCTCATGATGGGCGACCAGCGGATAGGTCGTAACACTTAATACCTCATAGAAGATATAGAGTACAAATAAGTTAGCACCAAAGGCAACACCAATGGCCGAGCAGATCGCTATGGCAAAGCAGCTAAAGTAACGGGTCTGACTTTTTTCCTTCTCGGCCCGCATATATCCGATGGAATAGGCCGTCGCTATTATCCACAAAAACGAGGCGATCAAGGCAAAGAAGACACCAAGGCCATCTACGCGCAGCTTAAACTCTATCCCCGGTAAGATGGTAAAGGCCGTATACTCTATTATCCCGCCCGACATTACAAACGGCAGCATGGAGACGACTATCAAGAAGGTAGTAATCGCTGCGATAAAGCTCCATGCCTCGCGCAGGTTCGGGCTCTTACTCGATAGCAAGATGAGTATTACCGAGATAGCAGGTATAAGGGTCGCCAGTAGCGGCTTTATAGATACAATTGTTTCCATAATTTCCTTTTGCTAAATTATACTGGATGCAAGTCTTGCCAGATCAATCAATAAAGTCGGATAGACGCCGTGCCATATAGTAACAACTACCGTCAGTAATATTACAAAATACAGGCACGCCGGCTTGAACATCTTAAACTCGCCGTCGGGCTCTTTCATATACATAACCATTATGACTCTGATATAGAAGTAGGCCGCGACAGAACTCATCAAAACGGCAAAGATCGCAAGCGGGACCATCCCCTGACTTAAGAGTGCCTTAAAGACATAGAACTTACCCATAAAGCCTGCCATCGGCGGTATCCCCGCAAGCGAAAAGAGTAAGATCATCATCAGGAGTGCGACCAGTTTATTGGTCTTGCCAAGCCCCCTGTAACTATCTAACTGATCGATCCGACCATTTACCGATAACAATATTATTATGGCAAAGGCCCCGATATTCATCACGGCATAGACGGCCATATAAAAGAGCACGCTTGAGACGCCCTCTGCCGTACCGGCGATAAGGCCAAGCAGCGCGTAGCCCGCATGCGCGATACTGGAGTAAGCAAGCATCCTCTTTATGCTCTTCTGACTTATAGCAACGAGGTTTCCGTAACCCATGCTAAGGACGGAGATGACGATCAGGATAATGACCCACTGGTCATATAAAGGTTCAAGACCGACCATAAAGACCCTAACCATTACGGCAAACGACGCGGCCTTGACTCCTACCGACATAAAGGCCGTGATAGGAGTCGGTGCGCCTTCGTATGCATCCGGGGCCCACATATGGAACGGCACTCCGGCGATCTTAAAGGCAAAACCGGCAACCAACATAACAATCGCGATACTCAGGGCCGGAACACTCGTTACCGGGTCTTTCAAGGCCACGGCGATTCCGGCCAGATCCGTAGTGCCGGTCAAGCCATAAATAAACGATATTCCATAAAGCAATATTCCCGAGGAGAATGCACCTAGGATGATGTACTTCATCGCACCCTCGTTGGACTTGCGACTGCTTTGCTTGAAGCCCGCCAGGACATAAACAGGTATACTCATAAGCTCAAGGCCGACATAAATAGTCAAGAGATCGACCGCCGAAGCAAGTATCATCATCCCGGTGAGCGAGAAGAGCATCAGGATATAATACTCGCTCATATTTATATCTTTAGTCTTAACATACTGGAAGGACATTAACATAACCAGCACGGTCGCAACGTAGAAGATCATCTTAAAAAATACCGAGTAGAGATCTATCTTATGCATATCTGCAAAGAAGCTCCCGCCGGCCAGATCCCCGGAGGCAATACAATACGTAGCAATAGCAGCGGCGATAATAGTAACAACCGAGATAACGCCTGCCAGCCCGCTACACTTCTTGATTAGCGGATCCAGGACCAACAATATGCAGGCCACGGCAACGAGTATAAGCTCCGGCAAAAGTGCCAGAACATCTAAAAGACTAAAGATCATTTAATGGCTCCGCTTGCTGCTACCGCGCCTACCTGCTCAACCAGGTTGTCGACCGAGACATGCAGCAGATTCAAAAAGTCCATTGGATGAAGCCCTACCCAGAAGACAAAGACCAGGAATGCAAGGATAGGGATTAACTCTCTGATATTAATATCCTTGATAGTACCTTTCTTTGGTGCCGGGTACTTCGGTGGTGTCGTTACCCCGCCGTGCCCAAAACCCTCGACAGGTGTGCCAAAGGCGATCCTCTTATACATCCAGAGCATGTATGCCGCACCCAGTGCTATACCAAGGATCATAAAGACGATGTAAATCTTGTGTGTCTCGTAAGCACCGATCAGGATCATCAGCTCTCCGATAAAGCCGTTTGTCCCTGGAAAGCCCATCGCAGCTATCGAGAACAAGAATAAGAAGAAGGCATAAACAGGTACGAGCTTAGATGCCCATCCGTAACGGTCCAGCATCCTCGTATGCGTCCTCTCGTAGATCATACCGACGCAGAGGAAAAGTGCGCTAGTCGTTATACCGTGGTTAAACATCTGTAAGATACCACCCTCGATTCCGTTCTTATTCAGCAGGAAGATACCGAGCGTAACAAAACCCATATGACTGACGCTGGAGTAGGCGATAAGTTTCTTCATATCGGTCTGCGCCAGAGCCAGGAAGGCACCGTAAATTATCGCGATTATAGAGAGTATACAGAGCGGGACGCTAAAGTACTGCGAAGCATCCGGGAACATCGGCAACGAGAACCGCAGAAAACCGTATGCGCCCATCTTAAGCAAGACTCCGGCAAGTATAATACTACCTGCCGTAGGGGCCTGCACGTGAGCGTCCGGCAGCCACGTATGGAACGGGAAGGTCGGAACCTTTACGGCAAATGCTACAAAGAACAAAATAAAGATAAATACCTGGAACTCAAAGCCGTAACTAACTGCGGCCATCGCCTGAATATCAAAGGTCTGCCCTGCATGATAATACAGGATGATAATACCAACGAGCATAAGGGTACTGCCGGCGAGCATGTATATAAAGAGCTTAATGGCGGCGTAAAGTTTATTAACCCCGCCCCAGATACCGATTATCAGGTACATCGGAATAAGCATCGCCTCCCAGAAGATAAAGAAGAGAATAATATCCATTGAGCAGAAGACACCTATCATAGCCGTCTGCATGATAAGGATAAGGATCATAAACTCTTTGACCTTGGTAGTAATCGCCTTCCATGATGCCAGAATACAGACCCAGCCAATAAAGGCCGCTAAGAAGACCATCAGCACACTAATACCATCGATACCCAAACTATAGTTAATGTTCAGGGCAGGAATCCACGAGACCTTTTCCACAAATTGCATACTGTGGGTCGTTGTATCGAATCGCAGGACTATAAAGATACCTAAGAACAACTCCACCAGCGTAGTAATAAGTGCAACCCACTTAACCACATTATCGTTCATCCCATTTTTGTTCTTAATTAGCAACAACAGGGCGACGCCTATAAGCGGTACAAAGATTATGGTGGTCAGCAAATGTGAGCCGACAAACGGTATGTCTAGTATCCAGTTCATTACATTAGCTCCTATCCTTTAAGCGAGTCCATATCATCTGAGTTCAATACACGCCTGTTCCTTACAAGCGCGATCAAAATACCAAGGGCAACGGCTACTTCTGCTGCCGCTACCGTTATCGTGAATATCGCAAATATCTGCCCTCGTATGTCGTCCAAATAGTACGAGAAGGCAACAAGATTAATATTAACCGAGTTAAGCATCAACTCAATCGACATAAGTACAATAATAATATTTTTCCTGAGCAGCACGCCGGCCACCCCTATCATAAAGAGGATTAGGCCGAGCCCTATAAACCAGGTAAGCGGTATCATATTAGTTCCACCTCTTTTTAGCCATGATAATAGCCCCTACCATCGCAGCCAAGAGCAATACAGAGATAATCTCAAAGGGCAAGAGGTAATGAGTAAAGAGTGCCAAGCCTATTACCTCGACCGTTGTCTCTGCTCCTGCCTCTGCCATCTGCATATGCGCAAAGCTTTTACCAAAGATCACAATCAAGAATTCTATAGCCATCACAGGCAGTATCACGTAGACGGGCCACCGCTTAAGTCCGGGAAAGGTCTCAAGACTCGCCTTCTTAATATCCAGCACCAGAACCACAAAGAGGAACAAAACCATGACAGCACCGACATAAATAAATATCTGCACCACCGCCAGAAAAGGCGAGCGCAAGAGAACAAAGATGGCTGCCACCTGCAAAAGGCAGACGATCAATGAAAAGGCACTGTGCACAGGGTTTTTAAAGCAGACGACCCCGCCTGCCGCAGCAATGGCTACGACCGCAAATAATATAAAAAATAATCTTTCTAAGATCATACCTTGTCCCTACTTGTCTTTATCCGGGTTGCCGTCACCGTTGTTATCACATTTGTCGTCACATTTTTTCGGTATCGGCCACCAGTAACTATCGCTCTTCTCAAAAAGATTACCCTTGACCTTAGGCCCGCTCTTGTTGCGCTCGTAACGTGCCTTAACGACCATCCCACCCTTAAAGTTCTCTGGGATCTGCTGGGGCTTCAAGAGCTGCTCTTTATTCCTGACAGAATCTTCAAGCTTTATGCAGGCAAGTTCATAGTCCCTACCGAGCCGTACCGCAGTGGTCGGGCAGGCATCTTCACAATAACCGCAGAAGAAACACCTGGCCAGGTCAACGCGCCAGACCTTCGCGACTCTATCGGCTATGCCACGCCCCGTATCATCTTCCATCGGAACGACCGTGATGCAATCAGTCGGACAGACCTTTACGCAGAGCTCGCAGGCCACACAGAGCTCGCGCCCCTGCTCGTCTCTGTTGAGCGTATGCGCCCCCCTGAACCTCTGGTACGGTATCCATTTTTCTTTATCCGGATACTGCATGGAGATAGTACGCGTAAAGTTATAGCGAATAGTAAGCGACATCCCCTTAATAAAATCCACAAAGAGGGTCTTCTTAATGATATCCACCACACCCGGCGTATCGCGCTCGACAACTTTTATATAGTCTTTCTTCATATTTTCATAAACCCTGTAACAAGGACATTTACCAGAGAGATCGGTATAAGTATCTTCCAACCAATCGACATTAGCTGATCAAAACGATAACGAGGTAACGTAAATCGTATCCACATAAAGACGTATATCAAAAACCCTGTCTTACCTAAGAACCACAAGATCGGCGGCAACCCTATATTTAAGGGATCATCCCAGCCGCCAAGGAAGAAGACAACGGTAAGCATTGCTATGGCGACCATCGCGACGTACTCGCCAAGGGCGAAGTACGCAAATCTCATTCCACTGTACTCGACGTGATAACCGGCAGCGAGCGAGCCCTCGTCCTCGGGCAGATCAAACGGTATCCTGTTCATCTCGGCGATACCGGCGATGATAAAGATAAAGAACCAGATCGGGCCAACCGGAAGATAGAATATATTCCAGTTCCAGAAACCGCCTGTCTGACTCTATACTATAGTAACCAGGCTCATTGAGCCCGACATCATCACAACACCAACGGCTGCGAAGGTCATCGCGATCTCGTAGCTGATCATCTGAGCTGCGGCACGCATCCCGCCCATAAGCGCGTACTTACTATTCGAGGCCCATCCGCCAAAGATTATTCCGTAGACGGCAAGCCCTGATACCGCTAGCACATAGACCACGCCGACATTCATATCCGAGATCCAGAAGGTCAACTCATAGTCAATAATCGGAATCGTAATCGATGGGGCAATCGGGATGGTAACAAAGATAGCGAAGATCGGAACCATCATAATGATAGGCGCGATCTTAAAGAGCCACTTATCTGCCTTATCAGGAACGATATCTTCTTTGAAGATCATCTTTATCATATCAGCCATTGCCTGCATAAGCCCGTGCGGGCCGACCCGCATAGGGCCAAGCCTTACCTGCATATGGCCGGCGACCTTACGCTCAACCCAGGTCAGAATAACTGGCGCACCAAATAGCAGCATGCCGACTACTCCTACCTTTATGCAAATAACCACTACCTGAAATAACAAATCCATATCTATAATATTCAAACTCAGATCCCTCTTACATTAACTAAGATCAAAAGACTTAATAACCGCGTTTTCTGCCCCACATATAATTAAGCATATCCATATAACGGGTATTCATACTACGAACAATAGCGTGTACTGTATAGACGATATTCTTTAAGAGCTTATATACGACCCAAGGATGATTATCAACAAGCCCCTCGAAATCATTACGGTCAAGCGTTAAGACCTCGATATCCGAGATCGCAACAAGTGTCGCCGAATGCGGACGGTCATCAAGGAAACCCATCTCACCAAAGATATCCCCGTCCTTCATCACGACCAGCGTAAAGAGCTCGCCGTCCGGGGCGATCCGGCAGGCCTTGACCTCGCCTTTTTTAAGGACATAAAGCTTAGAGCCCTTCTCGCTCTCAGCGCAGACCGTATCGCCACGCTTGAACTCCTTCTTATGCAGAATCTCGGCGATAACAGCAAGCTCAGCGTCATCAAGCTCAGCAAAAAAAGGTATTGTTCTAATAATCTTTGGATCTACCATGCTACTAACCTCCCCGACACCCCTCATTGGGCTCGGCTAATGGTTTTAAGACGTTATCTTAACCAGTGGTATTGTCTCGCCACGCTTGAAAAATCTATTTATCGGTTTATCCTCATAATTTTCTGCTATAAATACCACCCCAGCAGGAGTGCCCTTGCTAATCTTCAGGCGGAAACTATCGAGATAACCCTCACTGGCGACATTAATATTCTGCCCGTCTTCTAGGCCCAAGGCCTTGGCAGTCTCAGGCCCTACCTCTGCCACTGGCTCTTTTAAAAGGCTACCAAGTATATCAGAATAAGAAGACAGATTGCCGGAATAAAAAAGATGATTTCCTGTTATAAGCCGCAGCGGATACTCCTCGGTTGGCACTGCCCCCGGGCTCTCTGCCACGTTAAAAAAGGCCTCAAGGCTAACGTCTGTAGAGATAACGCTGCCGCAGTCCTTACCTGTTGATTTATTATCGATATTCAGGTAGCTAGGCACTACCTTCTGAATACAACCAAAGATATCCGTACAGCCGTCGTCCATAAAGCCCTTGGATACCGTTGATGCGATATCCCCCATAATATCAAGGTCAATACGCGCCCCGCCCGGAGGTGACTGAATCGGAGCAAGGTTCTGTACCCTTCCCACCTGATTGGTAAATGTCCCGGTCTTCTCACCGGCAAGAGCACCGGGAAGGATCAGGTCGGCCTTTAGAGCCGTATCCGTCATAAAGGTCTCCTGAACAATCAGGAAGCCGACTTTGGACAAAGCATCTTCGGCAAAGGCCCTATCCGGATACATCCCTGCGATATCCTCACCAATTACATACATAAGATCCATCTCGCCGGCTGCCGCGGCCTCTAACATACCGTAGCAATCAAGACCTTTTTCATCATCAGAAAGAGGACTGAAGCCCGGACCAAGACTTGGATGAACGCCCATGCCCCACGCGCCACGCTGATTGGCCCTGTCGAGGATCGGCAGGATGCGAAGCCTCTTACCCATCGCCTCCAGAGCGAGCTTTAAGAGCCTGAGCCCTCTAGCCCCTTGGTCGAGCTTTAGAATATCGGTTCCGGCCAAAATACTTATCGTCTCGGAACGCTTTAACCTCATTGAGAGTTGGCGAAGTTCGTCTACGGTAACACCGGCAAGCTTCGCCAGTTCAGCGATAGAGACCTTACTGCTTAGTCCCACTTCCTCAAGACTTGCCAACCCGCCCGCATCACCTTCATAAAGACACAGAATAAGGGCGTTAAGAAACTTTGCCAGCTCACCGGGGGTATGCCTAAGAGACTGATGCGCCGTTGCGTCAAGCTTCATGGCACGAGGTGATACGATAACAAGGTTAGACCTTCCGCTATCGGTAACGTGCCTTACTATATAATCAATAACAGGGTTTTCTTCCGAAAGCTGCGTGCCCAGAACAAAGACGGTATCAGAGTTTACTGCCTTATAGATAGTCCGCCCACCTTCATTAATAGCCGTGGCAGCCATATAAGCCCCTGCCGTATCCCCAGACCAGCGTGAAGTGGAATCTAGGTTTGGCGTACCCATCGCCTCGCGCATCAGCTTTTGAAAAAAGAATAGCTCTTCATTAGGCAAAGACGCCGTGGCAACACCACCACGCTTCTCTGGCGAGGTCTTTGCGAACTCGGCACTTATCATGCCCATGGCCTCGGACCAGCTAATCTCCTCAAAACCGTCGCCCTTTTTTCTAAGCGGCTTGGTAAGTCTCTTATCACTATTTAAAATATCATATCCAAAACGTCCTCTGGCGCACATCAGCCAGTCATTAAAACCAAGGCCCTTAAAGGCAATAGAACGCACGACCTCGCCGTCACGTTCCTGCAAAGTAGTCTTACAGCCTGTAGCGCAGTACGGGCATACAGATATAGCACTCTTCAGATCCCAAGGCCTTGCCTTATACCTGTAAGGCAACCTCATAAAGCAACCAACAGGACAGACCTCTATACACATGCCACAGCTATCGCAATCAAGCTCGCCCTTTCTAAAGCTCGTCTCCTCCTGATAAGCCCCTCGCCCTACCGAGCCCAGAACGCCCCTGCCAACGACCTCTCGACAGACCCTGACGCATCTAACACATTGCACGCACCTATTGGAGTTCTTAATAATAACAGGGCTTATTATATAGTCCTTCACGTGAAGGCTAATCTTTTTCTCTTCAAATTTACTCTTTCTCTGCCCGTGCGAATAGACCATATCCTGCAACTCACACTCACCGGCCTTATCGCAGACAGGGCAATCCTTAGCGTGGTTACTGAGGAGAAACTCAAGCATAGATCTTCTGGCCGATACAACAGTCTCGCTATTGGTAGCGATCTTCATCCCGTCCATAACAGGGGTTATGCAGGCAGGCTGAAGCTTTTTCTGCCCCTCAATCTCTACTATACACATCCTGCAAGAGCCGATCCCGGAAAGACGCGCCTGATAGCAGAAAGTAGGTATAGTAACATCTACCTCTTTGGCCGCGTCAAGAATAAGCGTGCCAAAAGGTACGCGGACCTCTTTACCGTCTATCTCAAGGATTAATTTATCGTCTACTGCTTCAACCATAACTTATTAAAAATACCTCTTTAAAAGCCGCCCTTAACCATGCACCGGCCATTTTCAACGTGATAGACAAACTCTTCTCTGAAGTGCTTCAAGCAACCCCGCAAGGCCATCACAGCACCGTCACCAAGCGGACAGAAGGTACGGCCAAAGATATTGTCGCAGAGCCTTTCAAGCTCTTCAACATCCCCGGGACGCCCCTCGCCGTTCTCCATGCGTTCAAGTATCTGCGTCATCCAGATAGTACCCTCACGACACGGTGTGCATTTACCGCAGGACTCATGGCTGAAAAACCTATTGATTATATAAGATGTCCTTACCATACAGGTAGTATCATCCATAACAATAACAGCACCAGAGCCGAGCATGCTACCAGCCTGCGCCATAGTATCAAAGTCCATGGAAAGGTCCAGATCCTTTTCAACAAGCATCGGTGCCGTAACACCACCCGGGATCACGGCCTTGAACTTCCGACCAGCCTTTATGCCACCACAGACCTCATAGATTATCTCTCTGCCCGTTGTACCCATCGGCAACTCATAGACGCCGGGCTTTTCAATATGACCGCTTACACAAAAAAGCTTTGGCCCCGGGCTCTTCTCAGGCCCCATATTCGCGAACCACTTAGAGCCCTTCCTGATAATCCCCGGAATACACGCCAAGCTCTCAACATTATTGATGACCGTAGGCTTACCGTTCAAGCCAGCAAGTGCCGGAAACGGAGGCTTCTTACGAGGCTGGCCCCGGTAACCCTCAATAGATTCCAGGAGTGCCGTCTCCTCACCACATATATATGCCCCGTAACCCCTGTGTACATACATATCAAGCGAGAAATCCGTGCCCATTATATTCTTACCGAGATAACCTTTTTCGTAGGCCTCTTCTATTGCCTGCTCCAGGATCTGCGCACCGTACTCAAACTCACCCCTAATATAGATATATGATTTATCCGAATTTATCGCATGGCAGGTTATAGCCATCCCTTCTATAAGTAGATGCGGATCTTTCTCAATGATAATCCTATCCTTAAACGTCCCGGGCTCACCCTCATCGGCGTTACAGCAGAGGTACTTCTGGAGTGACGGATCCTTCGGAATAAAGCTCCACTTAAGGCCAGCCGGAAAACCCGCACCGCCTCTACCACGAAGCCCCGAGTCCTTTACCAGCTGAACGAGATCATCTCGTCCCATAGCAAGGGCCTTACGAAGGTCTTCGTAACCACCACCGGCCAGATAGGTATCTAGCTTATGGGAGTTCGGTTTATCGACATTATGTAGGAGTATCTTTTCCACAGCCATTACTCAAAACCATCCAGTATCTCTATTACGTTACGCTCGGTGAGATCCTCATAGAACTCTTCATTTACCTGCATCATCGGGGCTGTGCCGCAACTGCCAAGACACTGCACCCGAGAAAGCGTATACCGCTTATCCGCCGTGGTCTCACCGACCTTTATCTTAAGATGCCTCTCTATAACCGTTATGATATGCTCGGCCCCTACCAGAGCGCACGGCAGATTTTCACAGACCTGTACGTGGTACTTACCAACAGGACGCTCGACATTATACATAGTATAAAAACCGCCGATCTCATCAAGCTCTATAGGCTTCATATCCAGCATCTCGGCGATCTCAATAAGGTCTTCCTTAGTAAGATGACCGATCTCACGCTGAACTATCTGCATAGCCGTCATCGAGACCGAGTGCAGGTCAGAGTAATTGCCGTATATCTTCTTTATTTTTTCTTTTGCGCAATCCGAGAGCATTTTTCAACATCCATAAAACTATTTTTCTGCAAATCAGCTACTTATCACATTCCCCAAATACAGGATCCAGACTCGATATGATAGCAACGACATCTGCCATATACTCGCCCTTTGCCAAGTGGTGCGTTGACTGAAGATTAACAAATGTCGGAGACCTGATCTTAAGCCTCTCGGGCTTTTCTCCGCCGTTACTCTTAATATAAAAACCAAGCTCGCCTTTAGGTGCTTCTATCGCGTGATAGGCCTCGCCTTCAGAAACCTTAAAGCCGTGCGAGACATATTTAAAGTGATGGATAAGTTCTTCCATATTGTTATAGACCTCGTCTTTTGGCGGAGGTACTATCTCCGGCATATCCACGACAACAGGGCCTTCCGGGAGCTTTTCAAGGCACTGGCTTATTATACGTATGGTCTGGCGCATCTCGGCGATCCTTACCAGATAGCGGTCAAAACAATCACCTACCGAGCCGACCGGGACCTCAAAGTCAAGCTTGTCGTAGATAAGATACGGCTCATCTTTACGAATATCCCAAGGAACACCGCTTGCTCGCAGATTAGGGCCAGTAAGCCCCAGATCAATCGCATCATTGGCAGAGACTATCCCGACATTCTTATTCCTCTTTATCCAAACCCTGTTGCCTGTTATAAGCCTCTCGTACTCATCGATACGCTCGGGCATATACTCCATAAGTTCTTTGCATTTTGTAAGAAACTCTTCGTTTGCATCCCACCGCACGCCGCCGATCCTCATATAACTGAGCGTCATACGCGCCCCGCAGATCATCTCAAAGAGATCCATTATCATCTCTCTTTCTCTGAAGGCATACAGAAGCACCGTCATAGCCCCGAGATCAACGCCCCACGCGCCGATACAGACCAGATGCCCGGCAAGCCTAGAGAGCTCGGCGCAAAGCACACGCAAGTACTGTGCACGCTCAGGGACCTCCAGATCCATTACCTTCTCTACTGCCAGCACATAGCCCAGATTATTGCTCATCGAGCTCATATAATCGAGTCTATCGGTATAAGGGACAAACTGATGATAGAGCAGGTTCTCGGCAATCTTTTCGGTCCCTCTATGCAGATAACCAATATCAGGATCAGCCCACGTAACCTTCTCGCCCTGAAGACCCAGAAGCAGATGCAACACGCCATGCGCAGAAGGATGCTGAGGACCGAAACTAAGGGTCATCTCCTTAGTACTTACGGCCTCTTCGTCATCAAATTCATCTCGAATATTTTTTTTATCGTCTATCATAATATACTGTTCAAGCTGCCTTATCTTTCTTCGCCATTAGGGTTATATTTGTCTTTATATCCTCTAAGCGGAAAATCTTTCCTTAGCGGAAAACCATCAAAGTCCTCCGGCAAATAAATCCGCCTAAGATCCGGATGACCTTTAAATACAATCCCAAACATATCGTATGCCTCTCGCTCCGCCCAACCGGCACTGCGCCAGACCTTGGTCACGGAATCAATCTCTTCATTCTCTTTAACCCGTACCCTCAAGCGAAGCCTCAACCTACTTTCCATCGCCAGTAACTGATATATAACCTCAAAGCGCGGGCAGCTCTCGCCACTTTCCGCACCTATCAGATCACTCAAAGCATTCATCTTAAAGTCTGGCTCACTCTTAAGTGAATGGCAGACGCCGAGGATTGCTTCCTTTTTTATCGTATACGTCACCTCGGCCCTGACGCGGTCTACGACTGTACCGAGGATATCGGCAGCGAACCTCTTTTTAAAGGTTACGATCAGTGTATTCTCTTCTAATTCCGTAAGCTCTCTCACGCGCCGCCACCTCCTCGCCTTCTAAGGAGTTCGGGGTTTTCCTTCCTGATCTTCTCCTGCAACTGCAAAAAAGCATAGAGTAGAGCGTCAGGGCGCGGAGGACAACCCGGGACAAATACATCAACAGGGATGACAAGCTCTGTACCCTGAACGACTGAATATGTATTATAAGGGCCACCTGCCGAGGCACAGCCGCCCATTGCGATCACCCAGCGAGGCTCTGACATCTGATCATAAAGACGCTTAACAGCCGGTGCTATCTTCTTGGTCATAGTCCCGGCGACGACCATCACATCGGACTGGCGTGGAGAGGGCCTGAAGATTATACCCATCCTATCAAGGTCGTAACGCGAACAGGCCGTTGCCATCATCTCGATAGCGCAACAGGCCAGACCAAAGGTCAAGGGCCATAGCGAAGACTGACGCCCCCAACTGGAGACGGCATTCGTGACCGGATTCTCTCTAATCATCTGAGAGATTTGATCTAAGGTTGTAAACTGCGCTACACCTTCAACTGGATTACCTTTAACTAGCATAGACTCCTTCCAATAAATTCCTAACGTCTTTACAGCACCCGGATCAAACTACAGCCAATCAAGAGCGCCCTTGCCCCACGCATATACAAGTCCCACAGAGAGTATCCCGATAAAGACGAACATCTCTATGAAGGCTAGCGTTGCGATGGTCGGATCCCCAAGGATCACGGCCCACGGAAATAGAAACAAGGTCTCGACATCAAATAATATAAATAGGATTGCGATAACAAAGAAGTGGACTTTATAATGACCGGTATTGGACTCACCTTTACTCTCAATACCACACTCCCATGACGTAAGCTTCTCAGCATAGGGGTTCTTTGGTCTTACAAGTGAGCTGACAAACAGTACTCCAATCGCCACAACGGTGATGAAGCCTGTCATAAAAAGTACTGGCACGTAAGTAAGAAGCATATTCTCTTTCCCTTAGTAAGTTTAGTAAACCAGTATAAGCGGTGTTATTAAGGTATTCAAGTTACTGGGGCATACTACAGGCTACTTTCCCCATAATACTCATTATGCAAGGGGATACTAAAACACAGGGCTAGGATTGTCAAGGATAAAAATGTATACAGTATACGGACAAATAAATACTAAACGCGCCTTCCCTATTAGGCTTTAGCAATTTTCTGTGATAGAGAATTGCTAAGACTAGCCATAAAAAACAAAGTTAAAATAAAAAAATCAGTTAAGCGCCTAAAAAATATCCTGCCGCATATCTCTAAATATATGATTTTTAGGGGTTATTTTCTTATCCCTAGCATCTGCAACATTAATATTGGCCATTGCAAAAGCCGTGCGCCTACTCGCGGCCCGCAAAAGAACCTCGCCTCGCGGCGTTACTATCTGACTCTTTCCTATAAAGGTCAGGGCATCACCAGCGCCTCTATCTTCCGTACCTACTCTATTGGCTGTAATTGCAAAAACCCTGTTTTCCAGACAGCGGGTAATCATTGCCTGCGGACAATTTGGCAAGACCAGATTAGACGGATGACATAATATATCAACCCCTTTAAGGGCCAGAGCCCGTGCTACCTCAGGGTAGATCCAGTCATAACAGATCATCATTCCGATTCGCGCCTTACCGATATTTACGACCTCAAGCGGGATATCCCCTGGGTTAAAGATTGACTTTTCATTCCAGAATAGATGGGCCTTACGGTAGACCGATATAAGGCCCTTAGGGCCGATCAAGACAGGCGAATTATAGAGTTTTTTGCCACAACGCTCGGCCAGGCCGGCAACGATATGCAGATTACGCTCTTTTGCCAGAGCAGAGAGCCTCTGTACGCTATAGCCACTTTTCAAATCTTCTGCCAACGTACGCAACTCTTTTTTAGAGGTAAATTGATAGCCAGTCGAGAAGAGCTCTGGCAAGACCAAAAGCTCAAGACCTGCTGTATCACTACGCCCGAGCCTTTTGATAACCCTATCCAGATTACCACACAGATCACCAAAGACAGGTTTGGTCTGCAAAAACCCTACCTTTATAACAGCCATAGCCACGACCTCTCAATATGTTTTGCTTTACTTTGCTAGAGTATACATGACAAAAAGGCAAGCTGCAAAGACAAAGTAATAGAACTTTAAAAGACGCCCCCTCCTTTAAAGATTAAAAGATAGGGGCTCTTCAAACAACCACCTGCTTACTGCCTTTACAACGTCCCTTAAGGCCCTTTACTGCCAGCAAAACAAAGAATATCAGACTTAACAATAATATAATAAGTGGAGAGGTAGGCAGGTCGTATAAATATGACAGGATTATCCCAAAAACACTCACCACAACGCCGACGCACCAGCCGCCGAGCAAGACCACGCCCGGCCTTCTGGTATAAAGCCTACCGATAAGGGCTGGGATAACAAGCATGGCAAAGACAAGAAGTATGCCACCAAGCTTTACCGAGCTTACCAGTACAAAAGCAAAACTCAGGAAGAATATAAACTCCCATATATAGCCCCCCTTGCCCTCTCGTGTCAGCTCAAAGAACCTGCGCCTAAAGACAAGATGGATCACCCCAATAATGAAGTAGAGGATAAAGGAATAGAGAATATCACGCGGAGCGAGCCAGAGGATATTCCCGCTTAAGATGGCCTTGAACTCTTCCAGCCCATGAGGAGAACTACTCAAGACCAGAATACTGGCCGAGAGCGAGAAGATATACAGCACCCCGATAAAGGCCTCTATATTGGTAATGCGCGCTATATACCGGGACAAAGAAAGTATTGCGGCACCGATAACGGCAAAGCCAACTGAGAAGAGATAGCTTCCATTATCACCAAGCCCAATCAAAAACGATACGGCTATACCAAGCCCAATGAACTGAGCAAGTGATAGATCTACAAAGATAATCCCTCGCTCCAGCATATGCACACCAAAATAGGTATGTATCGCGATAAGCATTACACATGCCAAAAACGGGTATGTTAAAAAACCAATTGTCTCCACGATTCCTCCTATTTTAAAGACCCGAATGACATTTAAGCCCGAAGGGCCTTTAAATATCGAAAACACAGACCATCTACTTGCTGGACGTTAAGCCCAAAGGGCCTTGAAGCCCGAAGGGCCGTCTAATTTTCAACAGACTATTATCTACCTAAAGAACTTAAAGGCCGAATGGCCCGGATGGCCCGGATGACCCGGTCCATAAACTCAAACCAGTCTTCATCTGTATTGGTAAGACCAGCCCCCACGTCATGGGGCAGGTCAATTATATTAGTACCGGTCTCTCTAGCCAACCAGCGAGCCTGGCGACGACCATAGTAGCTAGCGGTCAAGATCGCTGCCACGTGATTATCCTTTGTTAGCCCGACCAACCTTTGGATATAACCGCTAGAGGGCGGTACGCCCGGGCGGGGCTCTATATAACCTATTATTTCAAAACTAAAATCACGGGCCAGATACTCAAAGAGCTTATGAAAGGCGATAAAGTTATTGCCTTTAAGGCTAGCACCACTCCATTCTTTACGTTTTTCCACCATCTTTGCTTTAAAAGCCTCTAGGTTATCTTTAAAAAAAGCAGCGTTTTCAGGGTCAGCGACGGCGAATGCCGCTGCAAGCCCCCCTGCCACACGCAGGACATTGCCGGGCGAGAAGTGATAATGCGGGTTGCCTTCGGAGTGGACATCTCCCATGCTGCGATCTACCAGAGCACCAGCGCCTATTATCTCTGCAATATCAAGAAACCTTGACGCATCTATATTACCTGCCCGTCCCGTGGCTATCGCCCGGTTGCGCGAAGACTCTATCAAGATCGGTAGATATCCGGCCTCTAACCCAAGGCCATTATAAATAAGGATATCGGCGCGACGCACCGCCAACAACATACTAGGCTTTGGCTGAATAAAATGCGGATCAAGCGAGGGCCTAACCAGCACTTTGACCTCTACCCTGCCACCTCCGATATCACGCGCAACGCTCCCTATCCGCGGCAGCGTTGCAACTACATTCAGAGCCGCCATGGCCGGGGTGGCCGTAAAGAATAACAACAGACTTAACATAAATATTATTCGTTTCATTGATTACTCTCCTATATTCAACACAACCACAGACGACATATAAGCCGCCTGCGGTTAGAAATGGTAGTGATTAGAATGAATGCGCTCCGTGCGCGCCTATCCCGAGGATTAGCTGCAAATACAACTCATGGTTGGTCTCACCGGTCCTTGCCATCTCGTCGTAGTTGTACTGCAACCTGAGCCTCGTAAATTCGGTCGGGTTGAACTCAAGGCTGCCTGTCATACGCTCAGGGCTTGCGCCAAAGTCCTGATTTACGCCGTCCTTTATAAAGTCATCTTCAAAAAGGTCTAGGGCCTCGTACCTCGCACCTACTCTCCACCGACCGAACTGATAGAAACCCTGCACGTAAAGGCCGTCCTGGCTACGCACAAGCCGCTCTACGCCGCTCGGATCAGTAGCGTCCGCGTAGTACCTGCCCGCTTGCCTACGAAGCAGATACTCCGTCTGCAGCGTCAGGGCCTTATCCTTAGACGGCCTCCACTTGTAGGTTAGCTCAGCGCCATATATCGTCGAGTCTGCTTTAAACTCACTATCACGCGCGATTGATCCGGTCTTTGTCTCTCCGCCCGCGACGGAAAATCCGGCAAGGACGGTACTGTTAACCCCTAAGTCCTTTGAGACCTTCGCGAATGCCGCGTAGGCATGGGCGCCGTCTTCTGCGCCGTCGCCAAAGAGGACCTCATTGCTACCCTGCAAGAGCTCAAAGCCAAGCAGGGTATAAATTGGCAGGGCCGGCATATACGTAAACTGTGCACCCTTTTCAACGAGTCCTTCCTCTCCAAAGAAGGCCAGGTAAGGCAACGGGGAATCAACAAAGTTCCACGCGTGCTGATGAAAGGCGTTGAAGCGGCCAAAGCCGCTCTTGAACTTACCTCCCTTGAGTTGCATGCCTCTTGGCAGAGCGGTCGTGACAAAATACGCCTCTTCGACCTCAAGACCCGTCTCATTTATAGGGATCTTCGTATAGAGTTTCAGGTAAGGGTCGACCGGGGCAAATATAGCAAGCTCGACGCTCCTCAGGTTAAAGCCCTCTTTTCGGGCAGAGCCTGCCTCTTCGTTAAGGATACGGTAGCCGGGTATCTCGCGCGCATCGAGCTCGGCATCCGAGAGATTAGTACTATAAAAGAAGGTATCCATATTAAGGCTTATTGACGGGTTCATCGAACTTTGAGAGCGGGGGGGACTTTGGAAACCGGAGGAACCGGGGACGTTCCTGGAATTATTACCCAAGACCCCCCTGGACGCAGAGGCGACTATACGACTTACTAACCGGCCCTTATCTTCATCTTCCGGTAAGAGCCTGCCGTTAATAAGTTGCCGACGCGCGGCCTTGCCGTCTTTGAATTCCGGCTTAAGCCCTTGCCGAAGGCTCTGAATCACCGCCTCCTGGTTCTTTATTAACTTCCCTTGAGCCGCAATGGCCCGCTCCAGTTTATTGACCCTCTCTTCTAAACTAATATTGCCTGCAAAAGCAGTTGTAGTAATTAAAAGCACCGCTACCAGTGCCGAAAAAAATATCTTCATAAATTCCTCCTGTTGGAGATTAAACTGCACAAAGGCAGATATCAAACACAGCCATAGGCTCGCTGTCGTACCCTGATAAGACTCAGGGGCAACCGCAGGCTGGGCGTAAATATGCCAGAATTAAACGCAGCAATAGACGCAGAAAGACTCACGCCTTACCACTCTCATTTTTCTTTTTTCAGGGTAATCCGTCTTAGACGGCAGGAGGTGCTCTTGGTGCGGAACTTCTTGATACGAGTCTATATACAACTCTCTCACCTTCAAGCTCAAGCGTGGCGAGATAATCAGCATATACCGCTAGATCAACACCCGCTTCAGTGGTAAGAGCAGGGCTATGGGCAACGGTGGCGCAGGTTACGCAATCCATATTATGCGAGCGGGCATCATCATGGTGATGAACAGCACCCACCATAAAGGTAAAGAGCATCGCTAAAACAACTACGCTGTGCAACGCCTTAGATCGCATATTGATTCGTCTAAACATAAGGTAAAAGATCATACCAAAAAGACCCTTCATATTCAAGAACAGGAATAAGAAACAAGGGCACTCTTTTGCTCAGGCTACTTCAGCATAGCCCTAAAGAGCTCGTGAGACTCTGCGCTATTCCACTTGCGAGCACCGGTTATTTTGCCAACAAACCGCCCGTCCCGCCCGATCACATAGGTCATTGGAAGTACAGTTACAAGATAAAGCCTACGCACGTGATTGTCATGGTCAAGAACAATATCCATTTTGATATTAGACTTTCTGATAAATTTGCCGACTATCTTCTTTGTCCACGCATATGACCCTCTATCGACAGCTACGCCGATCACACGAAGCCCCTTGCCTTCCATATCAGCACGCAGTTCACCGAGCATCGGCATTTCTTTGCGGCACACCTTGCACCAAGTAGCCCAAAAATGCAGCAATACAAGATCGCCTTTGAGATCGCCCATAACCAACGGCTTGCCGTCCATATCCTTGGGTGTAAACTCAGGGGCGAGCTTACGGAGCGTAAAATCAGGGGCGAGCTTACGCTCGCTGGGCATAACCATTCCAAAGGCCTTTGCCTGCACCTTATAGCTCTCTATCTTGTGATTCGCTACTAAGACCTCTCCAGCCAAGACCGCAGTCGGGATAAATGCCCTAATAAATATAAAAAGACATAAAATAAAAGCTACTATATATTTTCTAAAGAAGTTATCCTTCCCCGCCTGACAAACCATAACTACCTCGCGTTGTTTATTAAATATTTTCCTATAAGCTTCCATTCTTCTTCACTCATGGAAGGCACTCCTCGCTCCTTCATTACCTGGCGCATCCGGGGTAGCCAGCTCTCCCACTGAGTGGCCGTAAAACGTTTTGGATGCGCCAGCGCATGGCACGTAGCACACCTATTACGGTAAAGGCTCGCCGCCTCTGAGCCATCATTAGGGATAGGGGTTGGCAAGGCTACGCAGCCTAAGAGTCCTACCATTAAAACAACCACCCAAAAAAACCTTGCCATGCCCCACCTCCTTAAAACCGATCTTAATTTCGACTAAAAACCAAGCCTATTCTTACCATTCCTCTCGCTACCCACATACCTCTTGCTTTTTTTCGTAGGTATCTCGATATACCAAGTTAGCATCACCGAATAATCCTCTTCAAGCTGACGTCCATACATGTCCTGATATATTGGTGTGCTCACGCCGAGTGCAATTATGTGTAGCGGCTTTGGCTGCCACTGAAGCTCTGCCGTAACCGCAACGGTCTTACCCCCGTAGTTATCAGGGTCCCATGCAGGCGACATATAACCACTGCTCGCATCAAAGCGAGTCTTTCTACCTGACTCACCGGTTAGGGCCTGATCTGCCTCTCCGTCGATACGGCCTTTGTACCTGGCGTTTAACTGAAGCCCGGCGACCAGATTATAGGTAAGCTGGCGCATACCGTAGAGATCCAACCTGAACTCATCACCATATTGCCAGCCCTGCGAATTGTCATATAATCTGGCCGTATAGATGGCATTAACGCCCCACCACCACGGTGAAAGCGAGCCCTCATATAACAGCCCAATACTCGGGTCAAATGTCCCCGTACCAAGCTGCATGGCATAAGGCAGCAGCTCGCCTCGGCGTTCCGCCAAAGGATGATTGGTATTATTCTCACTGATCGAACCTGCCGGCAGGCTAAGCCCCATAACGAGCGATACCTGACTCTTTGGAATATCAGGGTCATCGGTATAGAGTCTGTACTTTCCCATCAGCATAACGTCGCCGATACCGCCGGACTCCATCGTATAACTTTCTTTTCCGGTCATGTTCCGCATCGGCTGGTTAAACTTCATACCCATGCTATTTTCCTTCCACATAAGCATCGCACCGAGAAAGATATCGTCGCTATAGCTATAGCCAACGGTCATATTCACCATGCTCATATCCATATACGACGGGGCCGCCATAAACTCCGAGCCCATACCGCCGCTAACCAGTGACTTTTCACTTAGAGAATCAGTCCCGTCTCGCATCCCCTCCATACGCATAAACATAGGGCTAAGCTTCACACGCAGTTCATAGGTGGCGGGCACGCCGCCGCCCGGTATATTAAGCGGCATATTACCACCGCACTTTGCGCAGCACAGCCCAACGTAGGCCTCTGCAACAACCGGCATAACCAGTAACAAAATAATAACTAAAAACACAGACGATATTCGCCTAAGGTGTTTACTAAGATACATATTTAAAGACCTCCCGAAAAGGCAGCTAAACCACGGGCAGCTCTGGCAACAAACGCTTGTGCACAATCAAATACGCACAAAAAAACGCATCTATACCCAGCCGCAGCCGCAGCGGTAATTAATAAAATATTTTTAAAATTTACTAGAATTACTAAAGAAAGGCTTTAGTGCTTGGGAGGTTTCTGAGGTGTATCACCATATAATTCATCATAGATAAAGGCCAACGCAACTGAAAGATACTCAGTCGCAAAGGTCCTGACAGGGGGCATATACTGCGCCGGCACGTAGCTCTCGGCGACCGAGAGGAAGGCGGCAACCGCGCCATCGCTCTTTTGACAACCAACACAGCCACAATCAAGAAGGACCTTGCAATTGCCCTTTTTATCAAGCTCAATGTCAGCATCGCCTTTAATATGGGCATGGCCTGTATCATGCGCCCCTTTTGCGTCATACAGATCCGATAGATGAACGCCCGTGCCGGTATGCGTATCTTTATCCAGATGAACGCCCGTGCCAGTATGCGTATCTTTATCCAGATGAACGCCCGTGCCAGTATGCGTATCTTTATCCAGATGAACGCCCGTGCCAGTATGCGTATCTTTATCCAAATGAACGCCCGTGCCAGTATGCGTATCTTTATCCAGATGAACACCCGTGTCTGCGCCTTTCTCATGCTTAGAATGAGACTCTGACGTTAGATGAGCACCCTCGGAAGCGTCATCTTCTACATGCACACCCTCACCAAGACCCGAGACTATCCCGGCCTCAGAGACAGAGACAACAGCAAGAGCAGCAAAGACCGCAAAGAAGGCTATCAAAAAGAGTTTTTTCATGATTTTAATCTTAACACACAACAAAACCACAAACAAGACACTCGCTATCTTGTTTGTAAATTAAAAAACTATCTCTCGTTTCCACATAGATCGACAAATATTTACATAACTAAAGATGATTGAGATTTTTGTATGATATGTCATATAAAACAAAAGGCCACAAAGTTTATCGCAAACGTCCACGAGACGCCCATAAATATCCAGCCATTAATAGTTATCTAACGCCTCCTTCCGTCTCAGCCGAATTACAAAAATACAAATAACAAAACAAATTAAATCTCCCTTTAGATTCCCCCATAAAAAAAAAGAGATCAAAATCAGATTGCCGCGTCGGCTTACGCCTCCTCGCAACGACATAGTAAGTGGCGCAACCCACCCATAAACTACCGAGCTAACGTAGGGCGAGGCTTTAGCCTTGCCGGTGCTCTTCTGTCTCTATACTAAAAAGACGCAACCCTAAAGGGTGCTGCGCACAGCAAATGTATTAACTTCGTACTACGCGCTGCATCAACCATCCTAATGTACTTTACCGCCCCGTAGTCGCTTTGCCCCCACGCATGTGGGCTGCCCTACGATAAAACAAAAGCAAAAAAGTTAAGAGCCACATTCACCTTGACCGCATTAATCAAAAATTATATATTGTTAAATATTTATACAAACCAAGGCTAAACACACTGCGACCTCCGTAACATCCATCACCCCTAATGCGCATCAAGGCCTTGCTAAATTACTTTAAAGATACCCGCAAACCCGAGAGGCAGTGAATGAAAAATAACTTTGGCCCGCCCATAGAAGGAATCGAAGAAGCAAAGACCGTTGTATATACAGGGGTGGTCTTGCTGATAGTGCTCGCTATTATATACCTTGTACTTCACAGCGCGTATAAGGGACACTCTTACAACAAAGACGACGCAGGAGAGTTCTTCAACAAGCTCGGAGCTGCCAAGGCATCCGTTATGACGGCCTCGCCGGCCTCAGCCGATATAAAAAAATCACTCAAAGAGCTGCAAGAATTAAAGAGCACGGTACTATCTCAGGAATTCACAGAAAAAATCAACTACCTCTACGGCTTCACCCAGACCTTTAAAAGCGCCACCACGCTCAATGCCAATGACCTGCGCCTGACAAAGATAAAGACCGAGCTTGACAGTATCGAAAAGATGGCCCTGTCGCTATCGCGTAACGATGGTTTTTTCTGGGTCGTAGGGCCGCTGCGCTGGCTGGAGGTCATCTTCTGGGGAGAGTTCGGGGTGATCGTCGGAATACTCGTCTGGGTCTGCACGCAGCTTAAGGCCAACAGCTATTCAAAGGCAACCTATATGCGTGAGAAGTTCTGGTACCTTACCGAGATAGCCATAGGTCCGGTAGTCGTCATATCGGTCTTCTTCATATTAAAAGTACTGCTAGAGAGCCTGTCCGGCAGCCCGTATTCTCAAGACGATATAAGAGGCTCGATACATATAACGCTCGGAGTATCCTTCGCACTCGGGCTATACATCAGAAGAAGCCTCGGCATCTTTAACTTTATAAAGGATAAACTGCCGAACCCGGATAAGAAAGAAGCAAGAAAGGTCTAAAAACAAGAGAAAAGAAAACACTTTCTTTTCTGCCAAAAGAACTGAAAAACATTTAAATAATCAATATTCTAATAAAGATTACGATTGACATATTTTTACAAAATATATATCTTAAATATAGAGTGATAAGACCATTGTGGGTTGTCTGTAGTGTTCCCTTCCGGAGGTTGATAAAGCTATGGCGCAACAAGCCTGCAGGGCACGCTCTTTTTTATTTTTCAGGTAAATAGTACAATAGGAGTTACTTTTGGACACTAATCAAATCAAAGATCTAAATAAATTAAATAAAAAATCTGGGAATGCAGAACCTGTGATTTTCATTCAGAAACTAATGGGCTATTCCCCTATAAACCCGATGCGCCTTTTTTCAACCCTGATGAATATATAAACCCTAAACACCCAAAGGTAATAACCGTAGGTATAAATCCCGGCTGGAACAACAACTTTGAATTCGAAAAATGGGTAAAAATCTATGAAGAGACAGACTATGATAAGGTCTCCAGTAAATTTGTTAACCAAGTAGAAGAAGAAAATAAAAGCAACATACACAGAGACCCGTACAGAACTGGCATAACCAAGACCTTTAATATCGTCAATAAACATTTAAAAATATACACAGAAGAAGATATCAGAAAAGAAGATATAGCAGAAGAAGATATCAAACGAGAAGCTATATATAAATATGCCCTCTGGAACAACCTCTCATACTGTGCATCACAAAGGCCAAACGAAAGGTCATTTGATAGCAAAAATATAACCTGCAACACATATACCGAGGAGATACCTAACTGCCTTGAACACGGCTACTTAAGAGATATGATAGAAATAATCAAGCCAGAACTAGTACTTTTTTTTGGTTCAAATAACTATATTTACTACAAAGTCCTCATAAAAAAACTCTTCAAAAAACAACCCTTCAAAACAGACCCGTGCAGCAAACCTGAATCTTTCAAGTCAATAAGTAAAGAATATACAGCTCATAAAAGGGGCGATAAAGATATCAAGACTACTATTGCTGCTGGCATAATAGATACAAAGCCTTTTAAAACAAAGGCTATCTTTATTCCCCACCCTAACTATCCTATTACCGATGAGAACAGAAAAAAAGCATTAAAAGAAATCTGTGAATGGATAAAGAATCCAGAATAACCCCCCTACCTCTTCTTCAAAAAAATATTATAAAAGCAAAAAATGACAAGACTCGTTACGAGCGTCCACGAGACGCCCATAAATATCCAGCCGTTAATAGTCATCTAGATCCTCCTTCCGTCTCAAACAACCCAAAACTAATCGCCGCAATTACCATTGGCCCTCCGTCTCGTCCATGCCGCCCTGACTATCAATATATGAGCTATAAAAAGAACTATTAAAAACCCGCGAGCCGCCCATACGCCAGCACCACTCTTACCTAGGATCTTTGGCAGGTCCTGATACCCCCAGGCAAAGAGGATAATAACCAGAAAGGCCGGAGTTACGTACTTCATCAGGTAGAAAAAAAACCTCGGCACCTTTATATGCGCACCCCTGTTTATCTCATCCCACGCACGCTCGCCGCCAAGGACCCACATAAATATTACCATCTCAAAGAGCGCGAGAATAACCAAAGCGAATGTAGCGACCCAAAAATCCAGCTCATCGAGTGCTCCCTTGACAAACATAGGTAACGTTACCGTCACTAAAAAAAAGACGCCCAACCAGAAGACCGCCTTCTTTCGTTTCCAGTTGAATTCGTCTTCAAGGAAGGCAATCACCGGCTGAGATAGCGCAACGACCGAGGTGATTCCGGCAATAAATAAAAGCAGAAACCACAAAAACCCAAAAAACTGCCCTGCTGGCATATGCGTAAAGACCGCAGGCATACTGATAAAGCCCAGACCAAAGGCCCCGCCCTCGGCTATCTCTTTTGCCCCTGATGCGCCGAAAAATATTACGGCCGAGACAATCGCAATAGTAGATCCAAAGATAACCTCGGCAAATTGATTAAGGCTCGCCGCCGATAGGCCGTCCAGAGCGATATCGTCATTTTTATTAACGTAGCTCGCATAGGTAATTACCGCCCCCAGCCCCAGCGACAATGTGAAAAAGACCTGACCCGCCGCGGCCAACCAGACCTTGCTATTTAAGAGTCCGCTCAAGTCCGGCTCCCAAAGAAAGCTAAAACCCGTGGTGACGGTCAAAGCAGGATCGGTCGGAGACTCAAGGGTTACAACCCGCACAAGGAGCACCAAGGCCATCAGGAACAAAGCCGGAATTGCAATCTTACTGAGTTTTTCGATACCGCCGCTGATCCCCTTACCCAGCACCCAGAGGCCAAGGCCGAGGGTAATGATAAAGAAGATATAGACCATCGGGTGCGGCGTCATAAAGACGCCGGTCGTATCAGATCCTATAAGAGAGCCGAGATAGTTCTGGAAAGGTTTGAGGAATTCCGCCGGAGAGCCGGCGACAAGTGCCGTCTCTGCCGTCGGCAGATAATTAAACAAAGACGATAGGCTAAAGGCCAGAGTCCAGGAGCAGATATATATATAGTAGATTAAAACAACAAGCGGCAGGAAGATGCCAAGGATGCCGATATATTTTGCCAACCTGTGTTTCCAGATTGCATCAAAGATACCCGGGGTAGAACCGTGCCCCCTGATACCTCCGTAACGCCCCAGCCCCCACTCTACCCACATCAGCGGAATACCGAGGACGATAAAACAGATAAAATATGGGATCATAAACGCGCCGCCGCCGTTCTCAGCGGCCTGCACAGGAAAGCGCAGAAAATTACCAAGCCCTATGGCATTACCGGCCATCGCCAGTATCAACCCAATTCTAGAGCCCCATTGTTCACGTCTTGCCATAGAAGATAAAACCCCGGTAAACGCCTTTGATGTCTATTGCCCGAAAAACCGAAACCCATATAAAGACAATACTGAATTGTATAGTTACTTTTTACGCTGCGTAACCCTGTACATATCCATAACCTTACTAAGAGAAAACTCGCGTGGCAGAAGTTTTATAATCTTCTTTTCATCTGCATTTATCTTAAGCTCCAGAAAACGGAAGTTTTGCAGCTTTTTAAACTCTTCCTCTACAAGCCTCTCTTCTATCCCAAAGAGACGCATGATGGTCTTTACGGTCGTATCATAGAGAATATCTGTATTGTGCTCTGAGACAAGGCCAAGCACCTCGCAGACCCCGGCAGTAAGCTCCGGCATCTCTATGACCTTCTCTGTCGTAAGCTTTAGCCGCTCGGCCATGGCGTTTAAGATATTAACGACGATCCCGGGAGAGCCGTCAAGGGTCTGCTTAAAGGTCTCTCTATCTACCTCAATGACCTCTGCGAATTCAACGGCCTTTATCGTAGCGGTCCTTTTATCATCAAGCAACAGAGCCATCTCGCCAAAGACATGTACCGGCTCTATGACGGCAACGGTCGTATCCTCACCGTCGCGCCCGCCTACAAGGACCTGCACCTTACCCTTCTTAAGGATATAGGCCTTCTGCCCGATACTTCCCTGAAGGAATATCGTCTCGCCCTTATAAAACTCTCTTACGGTGTAATCTTTACTCACTAGAAACCACCAAGGTTAAATACAACCGGCAACCAAAACAAAGCCTTCAATAGGTTATGGCAAAACCGCCGCACCACTTAACTTTATACTGCAGATCCAAGGGGTTGTCAAACAAGGAACACAGCGCAACAACGGCTGAAGCAAAGGAAAAATAAAGTAAAGCAGGTAATCCTACAGATCGAGTTAGAAGTGAAAGAACAATAAGAAAACAGCTGGAATGGAATTTTAAAGTCCTAACCTGTCAACCTTACAGACAACGTGGAAAAGACCATTTAAAAAAACTACATCTCATCATACGGGAACTGACCACCCCATTTGCTGCACCGTGCCTGCACCTGACACTCCCTGCAAAAGGGTATGGGAATGGCTACTCCGTCCTTTAAAACCCCCTCCAGCATATCGAGCGTATAGCCGTTAGCGTCAAAAGAGAGTTCACGCTCAAGCGTCGTGCAGCTCTTCATATTATCGACCTCATGCTGCGAGACCTCGGGGTGTATATTCTTGTGCCAGAACTTTTTTATCGAGGGTATACGAGGGTCATCGCCAAAGGCCATATAATCATCGCACCTACTGCTATCGAGCCAGTACGGTTCCTGCTCGTTATTAATAGCACCTACCGGACAGGCATCACGGCAATCCGAGCAACCATCACACATATCCCAAAACCCTGTGGTATTGGTAACGACCTCTGGATGCCCTGTGATCTCGCCGTCAAAACCAATGACGCAGATCTTCATATCAAAGCCGAATTTATTACTGTATATAAGAGAGTTCTTGGCCCGCACCCCGAGCCCTGCGCTAACAGCGGCCTGTTTAAAGTTCGTATAGATCGGCAACCAGTCCTGTAAACCTGCTTTTTTAAATATCGCATCGGCCTCTTTATAAAGGGTATAGTCCCAGGAATCCGGCGAGCTCCTAACAAGCACGATTGAGTTGACGACCGCAAGAAAATGTATGTTGTTTGTATAGTCGGCACCGTACTCCTGCGCCTTGCCCTTTATAGGTGAATAGGCACAGAACTTGAGTTGTTCTTTGGTAAGAAAACCCACGTCCCACTTATCTTCTGGAAAAAGGCTACGTATATCCGAAAACTTTATCTTCTTTATCTCATCCATCTATCATCTCCAGCCGTCTGAGACGGGTCACTGCGTAATTCATAAAACCGAATTTATCATAACATTTCAACAGATTTACCTATAGATTTCAATAGTTTTATTTTAAATATTGATTATTACATAAGGCTCGCCCCTAAAAACCAGCGTCTTTTCAGAGCAATCAGAGTTACAAACTAGATTTCATATAATGAACTCTGTATAATAACTTATTGATTTTACGGTAGAGGGCCGCCCGAGGCCCTTACTTTTGACGTAGAATGCTCAACAATCTAGATTAGGGCAAGATTAGGGCAAGAATCGGGGCGTAGCGCAGTCCGGTAGCGCACCGCGTTCGGGACGGGCTATGAAGACCCTGATCCACCTTGACCGAAACCAGAGCAAAACCCTGAAGCCCTTTATTCAAGTGGCTTTGGACGAATCAACCTGAATCAAACCAAAACCGAAACAAAATCGGTTTTAATCGAAAAACAAATAACATTTATTCGAGTTTGCGGCAAAATTGCGGCGGTTATCCACAGAAAAGGGGAGGCATTGAGCCTCCCCTTTTTTATTTTCATTAACTTCAGCGCTAACGCCCATGCCATGCTTACAGCATGAACGCAATACGTCTTGTGAATTCGAATTAGTGGTTAATTTGCCCTAACCTTTAAAAAGCCAACTATATAAAAACTATACAATTTAAAAAAAGCGGTTAGCATAGAAAGATTCTACCCCTTGATTTAATTAACCGCCCAAAGGGGAATCGAACCCGCGTTTTCGCCGTGAGAGGGTGACGTTAATTCAATGAAATCGCCGGGGTAGGGGGGCTTGTCCAAAATTTGACCAAGATTTTTTGCTATGAGTATCAATATTTTTGTTACCCACGGCAATGTGCGAGAAATTAATTGTGTCCTTCCTGAAGTCCGCAATGGACTGAGCTAATGCAATATGGTATATTTCTTTCTCATATAAAAATAGTAGGTAACTAATGGCAAGAGCGGATTTATTAATTCAACTCATTCAAACTGGACTCCATAACGATTGGACTCGCTTTCGGAAAGTTATAGAGTCGATTATTGCCGAGGAACGTTCAAAGCAACACAAGGTGCTCGCTGGGAATTTAGAGGACTTACTGCATAACACATCATCGGAGCCACCGCGTACCAACGGACCTATTGTTACCAATCAACGAGTGGAGAATCTTGTTCAGGAGGTCACTCCGCAACGCAAAATAGATGACCTGATCCTACCTATCGAAGTTCGACAGATCAGTCATGAACTAATACAGGAACACCGCCGTTGCGATTTATTGCGGTCGTACAACTTGGAGCCGCGTAATCGCGTGCTTCTGATCGGACCGCCTGGCAACGGAAAGACATCTCTTGCGGAAGCTATCGCTGAAGCACTTTTATTGCCGATGTTTGTCGTTCGTTATGACAGCGTTGTTGGAACCTATCTTGGTGAGACGGCAAACCGGCTCAGGCGACTCATTGATTATGCATCTACACGCAACTGCGTGCTCTTTTTCGACGAGTTTGAGACCCTCGGCAAGGAGCGGGGAGATACGCATGAAACGGGTGAGATCAAACGCGTAGTCAGCTCGCTGCTTATGCAAATTGACACGCTACCCAGCCATGTGGTTGTTATAGGTGCGACCAATCATCCTGAGTTATTGGATCGTGCGGTGTGGCGACGTTTTCAAGTTCGTATGACATTGCCAGAACCCACCCGCGCACATTTGGCAAAATGGTTTAAAAAATTTGAAGAAAGGATCAATATTCCGCTTGGCTATGCCCCGGAAACACTAGCCAAGAAACTTCACGGAGTCAATTTTAGTGAAGCAGAAGTATTTGGAGCCACTGTTTTTCGACAGTATGTTTTAGAGCAACCGGATTCCAATATGAAATCGATTGTTGGACGCACGTTGAAATTATGGAATGCCATGTCGGTCAAAACAAAACAGCAGAATGGAGATAATGACTAATGCCCAATCGACCATTATTGTTGTTCCCTACGCCAGAGAGTGTAGAGCGCACCAAACGACGGTCAGGGGCAGGAGGAATTCATAGGCCAACACATACACGGCAAGGGGAACGTTTATCACCTCTCTTTGCGCAGCTTCAGACTGCTTTTGACGAAAGGCGTGTTGAAGTGCAGCCAACCACGGCTGGAATTGATCCCGAGCAGGCCGTGGTTATCGAAACGATTGGCAGCATCGAAAATTTTGCCAATGCGGTCAAGCGAATTAATGGGCTTGAGTGGATGGGTGAAATCGAGGTTGATGAAATTGCACCTGATACTGATTTCTATGATGAAGATAAACCAGAGAAAGAATTAACAGGTCGGCTATACCTGGTTATGACAAACCAGGAAGCTCTTAATCAGATGCTTTATTTGTGGTCTCGCTATCAAACCGATCCAGAGATGAAGTTTCAGCGTGGTCTCACAAAGTTTCGTGATGTATTCCTTTGCCTGAAGAATATTCGACGTTGGGGTGTGCAGGATCGCCTGAAAGAGACAGGCGTGTTGGATGTTTGGCGCGAGGATTTAGCATATGACAACAATCAGGTGGTTTGTGTCGAAGTAGAACTATGGTTTCGTGGTTCAGAAGACAAACGCCAAGCTACCCAACAGTATGTCACTGAACTCATTAGTCGATTAGGAGGACAGGTTACAGGCCAATGTATCATACATGAGATTACTTACCACTCTCTTTTGGCTGAAGTGCCCGCTAACGCCGCACAGCGTATAATTGAGCATCCCGACGTGGATTTGATCCAATGCGATAGCGTTATGTTTTTTAGGCCGGTTGGGCAAATGGCGACCGGTAAAAAACCTGTTGAGGGTAACTTGATGGATTCCGAGTACGAAGAGCGGCCGCTTCCTGTGGGTGCCCCGATCATTGCCATCCTCGACGGCTTGCCCCTGACAAACCATAACCTGCTTGCTGATCGACTGATCATTGACGACCCGGATGACTATGCCTCGCAATATAGCGTGGCAGAACGAGTACATGGTAGTTCAATGAGTTCGCTTGTGGTACACGGGGATTTAAGTTGTGATGAGCAACCTCTTACCCGACCTGTATATGTTCGTCCGATCATGAAGCCCATACAATGGCTTAGTTCGCCACGCCCGGAAGGAATTCCTAAGGATGTGCTTGTTGTTGACCTTATTCATCGTGCTGTTCGTCGCATGTTTGATGGCGATGGCACCGGCGGAGCGGCAGCTCCTAGTATAAAAGTAATCAACCTGTCTATCGCTGATCCCTGCAGACAATTTTCTCAAGTCATGAGTCCACTTGCGCGTTTATTGGACTGGTTGAGCGTGAAGCACGAAACACTCTTTGTCATCAGTGTGGGTAATGCATCCCCCGACATTAAAACCGATATGTCGAAAAATGATTTGAGTAGTCTTTCTGATAACGACCGTGAAAAAATGATAGTAAAAAAGCTGTATGAAAACATGCGGCATAGAAAACTGTTGTCTCCGGCCGAAAGTATCAATGGTATTACCGTTGGGGCAGTACATGCAGATAGTGCTACTGCACCTCATCCTGACCATTTATTGAACCTATATAAAAATGTTTTACCAAGTCCTATATCTTCATTTGGCAGCGGATACAGGCGCTCCGTGAAGCCAGACCTTGTTTTCCCCGGTGGCAGGTTACTCTATGAAAAACCTGTGGGAACAACTGAAAAAACTGTTTTAACGGCAAATTATTTTCTGGGAGCACCTGGAATTAAAGTTGCCTCGCCCAGTAACGTCGCTGGTGATCTAAACAAAACAGCATACTCTTGTGGAACCAGCAACTCCGCTGCTCTGATTAGTCGTTCGGCTGGTATCTGTTACGATTCCTTGATTAACATTTTTGAAGATCAAGCCCCTAATCTTGAATATGAACCATTCATGGTGCCATTACTCAAAGCAATGGTCGTACATGGATGTTCTTGGGATGAAATTGGTCCTCGTCTTCAAACAATCCTTGAAACTCCTGAAAACAGCCGGCAACTAAAAAAGTGGATTACCCAATGGTTAGGCTATGGCGTGCCGGATGTTACAAAAGTGTTAGATTGCACAGAACAACGGGCGTCGCTTTTGGGGTTTGGTCAGCTCGACGACGAACAGGCCCACGTATTTAGTCTGCCTCTTCCTATGTCGCTGGGTGCCCGTCGTGAATGGCGAAGATTAACCGTAACCTTGGCGTGGCTATCTCCGGTTGCGACAAATACACAACGTTATCGAACTGCGAATTTATGGTTTGAGGTTAATGGCGAAGCATTAGCTTCACAGAGACAGGATGCAGACTGGAATGCTGTGCGACGGGGGACTGTTCAGCACGAAGTCTTCGAGGGTGAACGTGCCGTTCCAATCTCAAATGGTGATGTCTTATCTATCAAAGTGAATTGCCGCAAAGACGCTGCTAAGATCAATGAACCGGTGTCTTACGGCTTGGTTGTGTCATTAGAGGTTGCTGAAGGTGTCGACATTGCAATCTACGAAGAAGTGCGTACACAAATTGCCGTTCCGATTCAGATTCAGCAACCTACTGGAGATGGTACTTGAAGATTAGCAGGTGTACTATGTACGCTGCACTCAGCCTCTTCATCAAATGATTTAATGGATTATCTTAAGAAATTATCTCTATAGTTTCCGTAAGTGATGTTCTACCTAGGAATTAAGCCCGCTTCTTTTTTCCACTCATATAGTTCGTAAACTGACAAAAGAAAGTAAACCGCAAAGAGCGCACTTTGCGCAGTTTGTCATAGCGACCAAAGAATGACTGAGAATTGGACTTCCCTCAGTTTAGTAGACAACTACCCTTTACCTGATGAAGCCATTTCAAAGTCATGCGGGCTCAGCTGACCGAGGTAGCTGTGACGCCGGGTTTTGTTGTAAAAGACCTCGATGTAATCAAAGAGGTCAGCCT
>JAJRSM010000008.1 GCA_024278765.1 Deltaproteobacteria bacterium
GGTACGGACTTCGCTAAAATAACGGACGAGCAGGTGGCAAGGGTAGAATCACTGATCAACAACAGGCCCAGAAAGTGTCTGGGCTACAAAACACCGCTTGAGGTCGCTTCCGCCTCTGTTGCACTTCGACCTTGAATGTGGAAAACTCTAATTTAGACTGGCACTAAATAAGGGAGGGTTACAATCTCTCCGAGAGGGAGTTTCTTTATGACCTCAAGGGTTTTGGTATCGATAATGAAGAGTCTTTCCGATTTGGTCGCCACCACGGCGACGTTGTGTTTCTGGCGAGTAAGGGCTACGTGATCAGGTGAGCTTCCGGCAGGAATGCGCTCTATGATCTTTTCTTTATCTATATCTATAACGGCAAGTTCGCCAGAGTCTTTGCATGTTACGTAGATCCTTCTGCTACCGGCAGTATAGCATCGGGGGCTATGAGCAGTTGATTGTTACGGTGAGGACGAATAGGCCCACGAGAAGAAAGGCTCTTGCGGGCTTGTTGGTAATGCGTAGATTTATTTGTTCTGTAGCTCCGAAAAAGATAATAGTTATAGGCTAGGAAAGTAGCTAAGTGTCTGATTTAAATGTAAATTATCTTAGATTCGAAGTTGTTACTTTAAATTATACTTCAAATTTGCTGTCTTGCAATACCATCTGTACGTATAGTTTTATGCTGTTTTATCTTGTGAGTTATCTGGCCGATGATAATATTTACGGCATGCCCTCTGGGTAGGAAAGATATTGGTGCAATGCGTCTGGTGCCAAGCCTTTTAAGTTGTCTTCTCAGTCCTTTGTGTGCCTTATCTATTGTGAGGCCTTTTGAAAAGGCCTTGATGGCAAGATCCTTTCTCTTTGCCAGCAGGTAGATCTTGCCGAGGTTTAGGAAGAGATCGGGGCTGTAGAAGCCGCGTTTCATCGCAGTTTTGCAGACATTGGCGGCGACCTTGGCATCTTTCCTGTAAGCGGCTACGCAAAGCGCGTAGTAGGATGTAGCTACCGGATCATTTTTATAGCATTCACCTATCTCAAATAAGGCCAGTGCCTCTTTAAATCTGTATTTCTCTGTCAGCTGTATTGCTTTCTCCAGCGTATCAACCATTAACATCTGCGACTCCTTTGCCTTTGAGCTGGCAGTCACAAAAAAACCGCCAGCAGGTGAATAATACAACCTTTGGCGGTTCGACAAGCGTAGTAGAGAATCTTATCCCCTACCTTAGCCTCGTAACTCTGCGCCCCGGAGTTTCCTCTGGTTAGCTCTGAGCAAAGGATTTACTCGTAAACTACTTATTAGTATACTAGTTATAGTGGATTTTGTCAAAAGTACTAAAGACTGCATTATTGATAGGTCTTTAGTGTGTCTCTCCTGTTAACTAACCGATATAAGCAGATAGACCTTGGCCGGGTCTTTAGGTTGATATTTTCGGGAGAATGGTTTGTCGTCCTAAGTTATTGTTTTTAAATTATTTTACAGCTGTGTGTCGGTTTGTGATTGAACTTATGGCTAAAGTAATAAGAATTTATTGTCGATAATAAGGGTAGAGGGATTGTTGTGGCAGAGGTGTGGGTGATTTATAGCCGGTCTCTCTAGGTTAAGGCAAGTTCCTCTGTTGCGTGGCGACCCAATCTAGGAAGGAGCGGGGTTATTGATATGGATATCGAATGCAATGCAATTGTATGGAAGAAGAAAGACAGGTATCTCTCTATCTGTCCTGAGCTTGGTATCTCGAGTTTTGGCGAAGATGTCACGGAGGCGGTAGAGAATCTGGTGATGGGCATGAACGGCTACTTTGACGGTAATGACTCTTGTGTGCTTCATGTGGAGGTCAAGGACGATTATGCAGTGGAGTACGATATATTTGACGATACGGATGATGATGGGGCGCTATTATGTTAGGTTGCACATTAGAAGGAATCGCTAGAAAGCTATCTTTCATCTATTTTGATCTATTTTTCAGACTAGGAGTCTCTGGGCGGCGGCCTCTGAGATGCCTATCGTTCCGAACTGGCCGTCAAAGCCGGGATTTATCTCAAGATCTCCGGCCCGTACGCATAGAATCGCAGAGGCGATCTCGCTAGAGGTGATATCTCTGAGTTCGTCCTCTGTCTTATCCAAGAGTATATTAAACTCATCTGCTATATCTGTTATCCGCATATATTCTTTTTGAACCCCTTTTGTACCTACTCCGCGCCCCATAGTAACGGCTATTATCTCTTGCAGGGGTACGAGCTTTTTTGATGGTAGTGCGGCTGCTGTGGCCTCTTCTTCGGATCGGTCTGCGAGCTCTTCAACACGGCTAAGGACGCCGACGGTGACCTGACGTTCGCATTTGGGGCAGATGCCACGCGCTGTTATTGTCTTTTTTGGGGTAAGGCGCACCCCGCAGTCTCGGTGGCCGTCGCTGTGGTACTTGCCTTCTTCCGGGAAGAACTCTAACGTAGATACTATCCTGCCCGGCCCTTGTTGTTCTATAGCACTTGTTATCGCAAGGTAATCCATCTCGGCCTCGAAGATAGTCGCCTCGCGTCCGAGTTTTGCAGGTGAGTGGGCATCCGAGTTCGAGATGAGCGTAATGTTATCGAGCATCGAGACGCGCCTGTTCATCTGCGGGTCGGACGATAGGCCGGTCTCTATTGCGTGTATATGCCTAGTCATATCCCCGAAGCATTCTTCTATTGTATTAAAGCCTGATTTACTGCCGAATATCGAGAACCACGGCGTCCATGCATGGGCCGGGATAAGCATACAGTCAGGTGATGCGCTGAGCGCGATCTTCAGGAGTTCCTTTGCGGAGAAGCCGAAGATAGGGCGACCGTCAGAGTTGACGTTACCTAGCCGGGCGAGTTCGGTATTTATCTTGCGCACGGCCTCGATTGACGGTGCGAATATCAGAGAATGTATCTTGCGGGTCTTTCGCCCTTTAGGGGATATTGATAACGGCACGTCCTCGGCGTAGATATTTGAGATCTCGGTCGTTAGCATAAAGCGTGGTGCTGTTGCGTCATCGGCTTCTGTTTTAAGGACAAAAAGGCCATTACCAAGCGGGGCGAGGGTCTCTTCGATTGCCTTGAAGTGCGCTGGGTGTGTAAAGTCTCCGGTTCCGACCAGATGGATACCTTTACGCCGCGCCCACGCGCTGATAGTCGGCAGGTCCATCGCCTTGCTCGTGGCGCGCGAATATTTCGTATGTATGTGTAGGTCGGTTATTATGCGCATGGTTGTTTTATATGACACATGAATTAAATGGTAAGTGCGTCAGATGGAATTAATATTTCTTTGCCCTTGTGAGATTTGTAGGCGTTATGATATAGCGAAAAAGTGGTGACATGTCTTTCTGGATAAAGAGATTTAATTTCTTTTTTATTGTCATAAGTAAGTAACCAAAAAGAATCAGGATTGTCATTTAACACATTAGCTAGTTTTTTGTGATTATCTTCCTTGTAGTGATTTAAATATAGTGTAGCACCTTTATCATAATATGGAGGGTCTAGGTATATGAAAGCATTCTTATCCCCTAGGTAGGTTTTTATTAATTCAATGCCATCTTTGTTTTTAACGGAGATTCTATCTTTGTAAAGAGATAGTGCCTCAATTCTCTTAATTAGGTTTTCTTTGTTAAATCTAGCGTCTATCTTCCACTTGCCTTGTTGTTGTATGCCTCCAATGGGGCCGCTTGTCAAAATACCAGACACATTGGTTCTGTTCAGGAAGAATGTTGCAAAACCTAATTCAAATCGGCGTGAGCGTTTGTTGCTATGAATTAACTTTTGTTTTTTCCATTCTTTGATGGTAACAGGGGTAGTATGTATTTTCTCAATAAATTTATCCGAATCAAAAATTGCAGACCTCCAGAAAGAATAAATACGCGGGTTCAATGAGGAAGTGCAACACCTGGCAGGACTGTCCTTTTGCTGGTACTCTGGGTGGTTATGGGAAAAGGATACAGGCATCTTAGCCTTACGGAACGAGACAGGATAACGGATTTAAGGTTTCAGGGCAAGA
>JAJRSM010000009.1 GCA_024278765.1 Deltaproteobacteria bacterium
ACAGAATGACCGCGCTCTGTCACCTGTTTTACCGCCTCTTGCTTAAACTCTTCTGTATACCTATGATTGGACATAGACACACCTCCGTTTGTTTGCAATTGTACCATCAAATGTGTCTACTAAAGCGGGGGAAGTCCAGAGGGGGAAAGAAAAAACAGATACTGAAATGAATTCAGCATGACAGATTAATTAGATACTTGCCGTCCGCAGGACTTTAGCCGCAACGCAGTTGCTTTGCCTGCGGTGCAACCGCTTCCCCCTTTCGTGCTCAGAAATGTTTTGATGCTAGGAAGGACAAGAACTTTAACCGCAGCGTACATTTAGGTACGTGAGGATTAGAGTTAGAAGTCCTGACAACGCAGCAGGGCATTTATGAGTACGAAGATTCAGCCGTTACTGCGGGACGTTACCGGCTTGCAGGTCTTCGGTAGAGACGACTTTATTGCGGCCCGTCTGTTTTGCCTGATACAGGGCCTCATCGGCGCGTTTCATAAGGGTTTCCTGCGTATCGTCTTTTTCAAAGGTCGATACACCTATACTGATGGTAATAGTGCCGACCTTATCAAAGACCTTTTCTTCCATACGGGCTCTGAGTTTTTCAGCGAAGATTATCGCCTTATAGATTTCGGTATCCGGAGTGATGATGACAAACTCTTCGCCGCCCCAGCGTACGAAGTAATCGACCTTTCTGACGTTATCACGGACGAGGTTCGCAACGGCCTTTAAGACCTCGTCGCCTACGTCATGGCCGTGCGTATCGTTTACGACCTTAAAGTGATCGATATCAAAGATCAGAAGAGAGAGCGGGGTTGCGTGCCTTTTGACCCGCTCGACCTCTCGCTCCATTATCTCTAAATATTTTCTACGGTTTAGGGCCTGAGTCAGTTCATCGGTAGTAGAGAGACGTTTAAGTCTATTTTCAAAGACCTTTCGCTCTGTGATATCACGGGCGACCGCGACGATTATATCGCGCCCACCGCTCATTATCGAATGCAGCAGCAGCTCAACCGGAAACTGAGTGCCGTCTTTTTTCATATGGATGGTCTCTATAACCCCCACCTCGCCTTCACTGCGTAGCACCTCATCAAACTCTCTGACCATCGTATGAAGATTATAGTCAGGCTTTATATCGTGCGGCCCCATCTGCAGGAACTCTTCTCGCGTATAACCTATGTCTTTACAGGCCGCGTCATTAACATCGACAAAATGCATCGTAGCACGGTCGGTCAGGAAGATGTTATCGGCACTACTATCGAGTGCGGCTCTAAATAGCTGTAGTTCGTCCTCGGCCTGACGATGTCGCTCGACCTCGCGCATAAGCTCTATCGAGCGGTCCTTTACCAGCAAAACCAGCTCGTCTATATATTCTTTAAGTTCGCCTTCGGCCTGTTTACGCCCGGAAATATCCTGAACAAGAGAGGCAACACCCACAACAACGCCTTCGTCATTGGTATGAGGAGTATTATGCCACTCACAGAGAAGCCTTGTACCGTCCTTAGCAATATTAACGCTTATGGTACGATGCCCACCATCGGAGGTTAGCAACTGCTGCCAAAGATCCTTTGCCAGTTTTTGATTTGATTCAGGGATTATCATATCGAAACCGCTCTTACCTACGACCTCGTCGCGGGTAAAACCGAAGATATGCTCGGCCATATCGCTCCACTCTACGACTGTGAAATCGACAGACCACTTGATAAGTGCCAGCGGAACGCGCTGGGCCTGAAAGGTAGATTGCTTGTTCGCCTCTATTACATCCAGCTTATCCTGCTTATGCCTCTGGTAGCTCTCCTCGAAACCAGGAAGACTCTGACGTAGCTCGGCAAGCTCATTTAGAAGCTCTTCTTTAGACTTTTCTTCGTCATTCATAGGCCGATCATTATCTCTTTAAGAGTTAAAATGAACTGATAAAACCATAAAACCTAAGAATATTTCCAACTATTCACCTATTATTAGGTGCCAGTATTAGAAGTATACATTATTTTCACTGATTCTGGTAGAAAAAATAGAAGTTTACCTATATTTATGTTAATCTAATCAGCTATGTTACAGGTATATGGAATAACTAAGTCATACGGCAACAACACTCTATTTGATAATATCTCCTTCTCCATCAGTAAGGGCGAGGTCGTAGGTCTGGTCGGTCGTAACGGCTCGGGTAAGTCAACGCTACTAAAGATAATTCTCGGTCAAGAGGCACTGACCAGCGGTAGTTTTGAGATGCCAAAGGGCTACCGCACCGGGTATCTGGACCAGCACATACACTTTACCAAACCGACGGTGCTGGAAGAATGTTGTCAGGTCCTCTCCGAGGAAGAGCAATATGACTTTTATAAGGCCGAGAAGATTCTCTTTGGTCTGGGCTTTACCGAGGCCGATATGGATAAATCGCCGCAGGACTTCTCCGGCGGCTTCCAGCTACGCATAAACCTTACCAAAACATTACTACAAGAGCCAAATCTCTTGCTGCTGGACGAGCCTACGAACTATCTGGATATCCTGAGTCTTCGGTGGCTACGTAAATTCTTAAAATCATTTCGCGGCGAGGCGATAATAATCACCCATGACCGCGACTTTATGGATACGGTAACGACCCATACGATGGGGCTGCACAACAAAGGGCTTAAAAAGATAAAGGGCCAGACCGATAAATATTACGCCCAACTAGAGCAAGATGCAGAAATACACGAGAAGACGCGCATAAATCAGGAAAAACAGATAAAAGACCTCAAGAGCTTTGTAGACCGCTTTGGAGCAAAGGCCTCGAAGGCCACGCAGGCAAAGTCAAAGCAAAAACAGATAGACAGGATAAAGGTCTTATCTAGCATTAAGATGGAGCATCGTCCGGGCTTTAAATTTAACTTTAAAAAAATTCCAGCAAAGATTTATATGGAGGTCGACAACCTCTCTTTTTCATATACAGGTAAAGAAGAAGACAACCTCTTCTCTGACCTTTCATTTAATATTAGGCCAACCGACAGGTTAGCCGTAATTGGTAAGAACGGCAAGGGCAAGACAACGCTCTTAAATGTACTTGCCGGTAAGGCAGAGGCATCGTCAGGCACGATCAAGCACGCCCCGGAGGTCGAGACGGGTTATTATCAGCAGACCAACCGCAAGGAGCTCAACCCAGATAAGACAATCGCAGAAGAGATCGCCATGGCCAACCCGGAGCTACCGATATCACGTAGCCGTGCCATCTGCGGAGCTATGATGTTCTCAGGTGCTATCGCAGATAAAAAAATCTCGGTCCTATCCGGTGGCGAGCAGAGCCGGGTCCTTTTCGGTAAGATAATCGCCCATCCGGCGAATGTCCTCCTCCTAGATGAACCCTCAAACCATCTTGATATGGAATCAATTGAGGTCGTATAGACGAGATAGATAAATTCGATGGCGGCGTCGTGCTCGTCACCCATAACGAAGAAATGCTAAGGGCCGTTGCCAATAAACTGATCATCTTCAGAGCCGGAGGCGCAGAGATATTCTTCGGTACTTATGACGAATTCCTCGAAAAAATAGGCTGGGACGAAGAGGCATCTCTGAAAAAGACAGAAAAGGCAAAGAAGGAACCATCAAAAAAGACCGTAAAGGCACACAGCTCGAAAAAGACAGAACGCAAGTTAAAGGCCCTTAGGCGTGACTGCGACAAACTGGAAGAACGCACAAAGGCCCTGGAAGCAGCCCTTGAGAAAAAGTCCAAAGAGACAGAAGCCGCAAGCGGCACAGGCGCAAACCACAACGAACTGGCAAAGCTATATAGCGAGGCGGGCCTTATGCAGACCGAAATCGACGAGAACTACGAAAAACTAGAAGCCCTGATGCAAGAGATCGAGACCCTGCAAAACAGTTAGCCCCATGCGGGGCAGCAGAGCGACTTCGTCGCAAAATCCTATAGATAGTCACCTGCCATGCATAACTCAGAAACATATTGAACAACCTTACTGCAAGCCCTTCATAAATAACTAGAGTTGACAGACTGTCTGGTTCAGGTTACAAACCTGAACCAACATTTAAAGAGACACTTACACATCATCTTGGTTTCGGGGCGGGGACGCACCGAAACATCAAAATCAACATTAAAAAGAACCCGTAGAGCAAGGCTTTAGCCTTGCGGTCTTTCAGCTAAAGTACCACAAAATACGCAACCCTAAAGGGTCGCCCTACGTCAAAGAACAATGCACTATTTTGTCATTGCGAGGAGTGAAGAGGCTTAGCCTCGTAACGACGAAGCAATCTCGTTTTTAAATCAAAATCTACCTGAAATTACAAAAGCAGATCACCTTCGTCAGCGATCTGCTTTTTTGTTCGGGCCCAACAATATTAAATACTACTTATGACCAAAACAGAACTTGTCACAGTGGTCTATATGCTCCTCCGCATGCATTACATACCAAGCAACATATAAGGCCACTCCTACACCGAGAAATAATAACATACCGACCATCTTCCTCAGCCCCTGGTTGACCGTCCGAGACAACTTCGATATTTCACTACTTTACTCCTCAATCATATCACAACTGCATTAGCAAAAACATGCCTAATGTAACTACCGTCAGTAAACATGCAATTTCAGAAAGACTTGCCGAAGAGCCTGCGCTCTGATATAATCAGAATATAACCTTTAGAACCCTTTAAAAGGCGGTAAGACACCTAAACACGCTCTACACCCAGCCTCAACCAGACTATAATCCATTTAAAGATGCTGTAACTTTACCTAGCTAATAGGAGGCTACGATGACAAAGGCTTATAAAAACCTCATAGGCGGCGTTTGGAAGGACTCGGTAAGCGGAAAGGTTAGAGAGAGCATTAACCCGGCCGACACCAGCGACGTCGTCGGCACAGTGCCCGACTCTACCAGCACAGACGTAGACGAGGCCGTATCAGCAGCACGCGCCGCATACAAAAGCTGGCGTCTGGTCCCTGCCCCAAAGCGCGGAGAAATACTTTACCGCGCAGCAGAGCTGCTAATAAAGAATAAAGACGAACTAGGCCGACTCGCCACACGCGAGATGGGTAAGATACTACCGGAAGGCCTCGGTGACGTGCAAGAAGCCATAGATATGGCCTACTTCATGGCCGGAGAAGGCCGAAGGCTAGAAGGCCAGACAGTACCATCGGAGCTTGTCGGCAAAGACTGTAAATCCGTTAGAGAACCAATCGGTGTCTTTGCCTTGATCACCCCGTGGAACTTCCCGACTGCAATCCCATCCTGGAAGCTCCTTCCGGCAATAGTAAGCGGAAACTGCGTGGTCTTTAAACCCTCCAGTGACACTCCCGTATGTGCAACCAGGCTCGTAGAAATACTGATGGAAGCCGGAGTCCCTGAAGGGGTCATAAATATGGTACACGGCTCTGGCTCGATTGTTGGTGCGTATCTCGCAGGTCACCATGATATAGAAGGCATATCCTTTACAGGATCCAGTGCCGTAGGTGAAGAGTTAGTAAAGAGCTGCGCAGGCCTTGACAAAGAGATCTCATGCGAGATGGGTGGCAAAAACCCGATTATCGTCATGGACGACGCAAGGCTGGATCTGGCAATAGAAGGCGCACTCTGGGGGGCATTCGGCACTACAGGGCAACGCTGCACAGCGGCGAGCCGCATCATAGTGCACGAAAAGGTATATGACCGTTTTATTGAAGGCCTTGCTAAGGCCGCATCTAAATTAAAGGTCGGCGACGGCCTAAAAGACGGCACTGAAATGGGCCCTCTCATCCATAAGATCCAGATGCAGAAGGTCTTGGAATATATCGAGATCGGCAAGAAGCAAGGGGCAAGGCTTATAACAGGCGGGCGGCAACTAACTGAAGGCGACTATGCCAAGGGCTTTTTCATCGAACCAACAGTCTTTGCCGACGTCACCCCGGATATGCGCATTGCGCGCGAGGAGATCTTCGGCCCGGTCGTTTCCGTAATAAAAGCAAAAGACCTGACAGATGCAATTAATATAGCCAATGACTCTGACTACGGCCTATCGGCTGCTATATTCTCGCAAGACGTAAACAACTGCGCTACTGCGGAGCGTGACCTGGAGACAGGGATCGTATATATAAATGCCCCGACAATAGGTGCTGAGATCCAACTACCATTTGGTGGCATCAAAAAAACCGGCACAGGGCACAAAGAGGCCGGTGGCAGAGGCGGTGCGCTGGATATGTTCCTGCACTGGAAGGTTATATATAGAGACTTTAGCGGCAAATTACAGAAGGCGCAGATAGAGGGTTAAACTCGGAACTACGAGACAAGTTTAATGCCACCGAAGGTGGTGATATACCGTGACTTTAGCGGCAAGTTGCAGAAGGCGCAGATAGAGGGTTGAGGTTCAAGACGAGATCGCTTCACAACCTTGGGCTTTGCCTTTAGGCATCTCGCAATAACAAGATTTTCTCAAGATGATAGTATTGATATCCCATTGACTTCATTAGGCTTTCTGTTATACTAATTGGCGACTAAGAAAGTAGTTCCATCTTTACTTAATTTTTCAAATAACATAATAACGCTAGAAAGATATATACGGAGGCTAACAGATGGATCCAGTAAGATATTCAGCAAAAGAAGTACTTGATATGGCAATACGGATTGAAGAAAATGGTGAGTTTTTCTACGCAGCTGCTGCAAAGGCAGCGAAGTCCAAAGAAATAAAAGAGCTCTTTGAGTTTCTATACCGCGAAGAGGTAAAGCACACACGCTGCTTTAAGGCACTAATTAAAAAGGCCGGCACAGAGAGCGCACCGGATAAGTTAGACCCGTATCTGGAAGAAGCCTATCTTTATCTAAACGCACTTGCCGACTCCGAGGTATTTACCGATGCAGATCATGGTGCGGAGTTCGCCCGCAGGATCGGCGGTGAGAAAGAGGCCGTGGAGTACGCAATTAAGGCTGAGAAAGACGCGCTGCTCTTTTACCACGAGATAAGCAATTTTATCCGTGACAAAGACAAGTCAATCCTCGACCAGATAGTAAAAGAAGAAAAAGATCATCTTCAAAAACTGACGGATATAAAAAACGATCTGTTCGCAACCAAAAAATAAAATAGCAGCTATTGGAGATTATAGATGACTGATTACGTAGAGACTTATAAGTGCCCAAACTGTGGTATTACAGCAAGTGGGCGCGGGCATCTCTGTCACCCGGTAGACGCCTCGCATACCTGTGACTTCTGCAAGAAAGGTACTAAAGACCCGCGCCATGCTTGTAAAGAGATGGTAAACGCGCTGGAGTATGTCTGTAAAAAATGCGGAAGACTTGCTGCTTACGACTCGCTCCTATGCGAACCGGAACTTATATCTCAGGACTAGAAAAGTACTAACCCACTAACTTTAAACGGAGGTTACTTATGTCCGATCTTAAAGAGCGTGCAGCAAATGTATTGGCCCCGGCCCTTGCTTATCACACCGAAATATCGGTTGAGAATGCCAAAGGGCTTATTATTGAGGCAACCGATGGCAAAAAGTATATTGATTTCTGTTCAGGGCTAGCGACCACAAACCTGGGTCACCTTCCTCCAACCGTTGTTAAGGCGGTAGAAAAACAACTCAAAAGATTTATTCATTCCGGCTGCATATTCTACTACGACTCGGTAGTGGAACTTGCGGAACGGCTGGCAAAGAAAGCACCCGGAGATATCGGGATGTTTTTTTTCTCCAACAGCGGAGCCGAGGCCGTCGAGGGTGCGATAAAGCTCGCACGTTTCCACACGGGCCGTCAAGGCATCATAGCCTTTACCGGCAGCTTTCATGGCCGAACGATGGGTGCTGCGACACTTACGGCATCAAGCTCTAAGTACAGGAAAAGCTACCATCCGCTTCTGCCTTCGGTCTATCACGCCCCTTATCCTTACTGCTACAGGTGTCCTGTCGGACAGAAAGAAGGCGAGTGCGAAAACGAATGCCTTGGCCGTATCGATGAAATCTTCGAGAGTCTGATCACACCGGGCGAGGTTGCCTGCATAATAATAGAACCAATACTTGGCGAAGGCGGTTACTCCGTACCGCCCAGTGCCTATATGCAAAAGCTCAGAGAGCTCTGCACCAACCACGGCATAATGCTGATTGCCGATGAGGTACAGACCGGAATGGGACGCACAGGCAAATGGTTTGCTATGGAGCACTACGAGGTAGTGCCTGATATAATCACTCTCGGTAAGGGTATCGCCTCTGGCTTCCCGCTTAGTGCCGTAGCCTCTTCAAAAGCCATAATGGGGAACTGGACGGTCGGCATGCACGGTACGACCTTTGGTGGCAACCCGATATCCTGTGCAGCAGCCGTTGCGGTCATCGACACGATTGAAAAAGACAAGCTCTTAAAGAATGTCGAAAAGGTCAGTGCCTATGCAATAGAGAGACTAAAGGGCATGATGGATAAACACAAGATGATCGGCGACGTAAGAGGCAAGGGCTTTATGATTGGCATAGAGCTTGTCAAGAAAGATAAGAAACCCGATGCCACCGCGACCGTCAAGATGCTAAAGGCCTGCGAAGACCGTGGACTATTGATCGTCGAGTGCGGTAAGTATAAAAACGTAGTACGCCTTATGCCTCCGATGACTACTACAGAAGAAGAGATGAGACAAGCACTCGATATCTTTGAGGATGCCTTTACTGATATAGAGTAATATTTACCTGTAAGGAAGACGGGCAGCTTCGTCAATAAAGTATTTTTTCCAAGCATAGTAATACAAGGTATTTATTGGTTATGCCCCCACCGCAAGTGGAAGGAGTACTGATATGGCTAAGAAAAAAATACTTATAATGGGCGCGGCTGGCCGTGACTTCCATAACTTCAACCTCTGCTATCGTGACGACAGCGAGAGCTGTGTCGTTGCCTTTACCGCGACCCAGATCCCATATATTGATGAACGCAGATACCCACCAGAGCTATCAGGACCGCTCTACCCCGATGGTATTCCGATCTACCCAGAAGAAGAACTCACTCGACTCATAAAAGAGCATAATATTGACGACGTTGTATTTTCATACAGCGACGTCCCTCATGAGTACGTCATGCACAAGGCCTCGCTGGTTGTAGCACTCGGCGCAAACTTCGTCATCCCGGGCTCGACCAAAACAATGCTAAAGTCCGCAAAGCCGGTCATCTCGGTCTGCGCCGTGCGTACCGGCTGCGGCAAGAGCGGGGTAACAAGGTTTCTCTCAGAACTGATTCAAAAGGCAGGCAAAAAGGCCGTCGCTATTCGCCACCCAATGCCTTACGGAGACCTTGCGGCGCAGGCGGTTCAGCGTTTTACGAGCCTTCAAGAGATGAAGGACGCAAAGTGCACAATCGAAGAAATGGAAGAATACGAACACTTGGTAGATGCCGGCATTGTCGTATATGCAGGCGTTGACTACGGTGCGATCCTTAAGGCCGCAGAGGCCGAGGCCGATGTCATAATCTGGGACGGCGGTAATAATGACTTGCCATTTATCGAGCCCAACCTAGAAATAGTCGTAGCGGACCCGATGCGCCCGGGCCACGAAAGCCTTTATCATCCGGGCGAGGCCAATATCAGACGCGCCGAGGTCATAGTAATCAACAAGGTCAACTCAGCCGAGCCAGACGATATAGCATCGGTACGCAAGGCTGCCGCACGGCTAAACCCCGTGGCAAAGATAATAGAGACGGCATCTATTGTAATCGCTGAAAATTCAGAAAAACTCAAAGGCAAAAAAGTCCTGATCGTCGAGGACGGCCCAACACTTACGCACGGCGGCATGACACTTGGCGCAGGTGTAATAGCCGCACGCCAGTTCGGCGCAGAGCCAGTAGACCCACGCCCCTACGCCGTTGGTAGCCTTAAAAAGACATTCCAGAAATATCCTGCCCTGACCGAGATTCTACCGGCAATGGGCTATAGCGATGAGCAACGCGCAGAGCTGAGCGAGACGATCAACTCGACGCCTGCTGATTTTGTCTTAATCGCAACCCCGGTAGACCTCTCAAGGGTCGTCGAGATCAAGCGGCCATCGGTTCGGGTTCGCTACTCGGTCGAAGACACATCAACACCAGGTCTCGACGGGATAATCACAGAATTCCTTAAAAAGATATAACTCGATGAAAGACCCCGTAAGCTACTTCGCCAAGAGATACATCGCCGGAAAAACCAGAGAAGACGCAGTGCGCGTAGCAGGCGAGCTAAACGAGAATGGCATAGTAGCGACCATCGACAACCTCGGCGAGAACGTACGCGATACCATCGAGGCGATGAACGGCCTTGACGAATACATGGGACTCTTACGCGAGATCCATGACGCCGGAGTAGACTCGACGATATCACTTAAACTCACCCACCTAGGCTTGGACCAATCGCAACCCCTAGCAGTTAAAAATATCTCCGCGATACTCAAAAAGGTAGCAAAGTATAAAAGCTTCGCACGAGTGGATATGGAGAGCTCGGCCTATACAGGCACTACGATTGATACGGTAATCGAGATACACAAGAACCATCCGGATATCGGAGTTGCCGTCCAGAGCTACCTGATGCGTAGCACCGGTGATATCGCGCGACTAATAGCAGAAGGGATAAGCGTAAGGCTTGTCAAAGGTGCTTATAAAGAACCAGCTGACATTGCATTTACCTCGAAGGCAAAGGTCGACGCGAATTACTCTACTTTAATGAAAGAGTTACTGCTGCACGGCCACAACCCTGCCTTTGCCACTCATGACGAAGAACTTATAACAGAGGCCAAGACCTTTGCTGTAAAAAATAATATCCCTAAAGATAAATTTGAGTTTCAGATGCTGCTTGGCGTTAAGCGCAAAGCACAGCTACAACTTGCGGCAGACGGATATAAAATACGCGTCTACATCCCCTACGGTAAAGAATGGATGGCATATATCATGCGCCGCTTCAAAGAAAGAAAAGAAAACGTCTGGTTCTTTATGAAGAATATCTTTGACCGCTAACCAACAAAGGAGAGTAACGACGATGTCGCCAATTTTTCTTATAATTGTTTATATTATCTCAGGATGGTTATTTGCAAGAATAGCTAGAAATCTTGGAAAAAGTTTCGGTCTATATTTTGTATTAGGAGCAATCCCCATTGTGAACTTTATAGCACTCATTATACTTGGCAATAAAAGCACACAATACTGTCCTCACTGTTCTAAAGCTATCAGCGACCCGGCTACTGAAGCAAATTCAGAGTAAGAAGTTGATGTTTCGGTGCGTCCCCGCCCCGACTACCTGCGGTAGAAGCATAGCGACTTCTTCGCAAAGACAGAATCGTATTAATGGATTATGCCGTGCGGCAAGCACTCCATGCGGAGAGCAAAGCGACTTCGTCGCTAAAGAATAAAATATCTTAATGGATTTGCCGTGCGCAGCACCACCTGCGGTGGGGCAAAGTTCAGTAAAAGGGCAGATGCCTCGCACAGCACGAAATCATATTAAAGAATATGCCGTACGCAGTATGCGGCTTCGCCGCTCCAGTTAACAACGTTATGGTATAATTACTTTCAATCTTGTCATGCTGAATTCATTTCAGCATCTGTAGTGTCTTGCTTCTGTAACCATCCCGTATAATAGTACCATCAATAAATAGAGTTCTCCGTTATACTGATTAATCAGAAGGGAGGACATATTATGAAGAAGTCGCGATATACAGAGACGCAAATCGTTGGTATCTTGAAGGAGGTTGAGGCAGGG
>JAJRSM010000010.1 GCA_024278765.1 Deltaproteobacteria bacterium
CACCATAATAAAACTTATTGCCTCGCGCTTGAACTCACGGTCAAAACTCTTACGACCTCGTTTCTCTTCCATCTGAACACCTCCTATGGTAGCTTTTTATCACTAACCTTTCGATGTGTCCACTAAACAGGGGCAAGGGCAGGCAAATAGTGTTATAATCCGCACATACTATAAATTAAAGTTAAAGTCGAATCATCCAACAGGGGTTAACCGTGACTGCTCAGAGCTTTGACCAGGCAAAAGCCAATGGCTTTGCTAAGACCATGATTGTGGTATTAGGTCATGTTACACCTTCCCTTATGTCTTCAAGAGGGCATCGCATAGGTATGTTTAACACTCTCGCTAATATGGTCGGGAGAACAAGTACCAATAATATCGAGTATAATCCTACTGATAAGACATACACACTCCCGCTAAAAGACGCGGCCTGCTTAAGACACGTCAATATACCAAATAAGATCTCTGTCTTCTCACAATATATCTCGCTACTAGGCACGGTAGAGGGCGAGATAATCGCATTCTCACAGACGATAGCAAAGTCCCTTACTCCTCAAATAAACGCTTTCATCAGGTCTTGGCCGGAATCAATACTAAGACCATAGTGCCTGCCTTAGGCTAAAGGACAAAATATGTTTAACAAAACAACATTAGAGATAACCCAGCTAAGAGGCCGCCTCGCGAAAGAAGTACTTAAAAGCAGACATGCAGAGGATCGCATTAGACTACTGGAAGAGCGACTGAGAAAGAATGAAGAACGCAGCAACGCCCTCTTTAACGCAGCCTCTGATGCCATAATGCTGATTGACCCGGAGTCGGCCTGCTTTATCAACTTTAATACAAAGGCACATAGCAACCTCGGCTACAGCAAAGAAGAGTTTAAAAAGCTAGAGCTAGCTGATATAGATATTGTCTGGAACAAGAAGGAAATATATCTGCTTTTCGCTGAGATATTACAGGACGGACATAGAAGCTTTGAGACAAGACATCGCGCTAAAGATGATAGGGCATACAACATGCTGATCAATGCAACCAGAATATCTCTAAAAGGTAGAGATATAATTCAATACATATGCACCGATATAACCAGCCATAACCAGACAAAGGATGAGCTTGAAGACTCAAAAGGTAAGTATCGCGACCTCTTTCACAACTCCCTGGTTGGACTTTCTCGCACACGCGCAAATGACGGCAAACTACTAGAGGCCAACGACAGGCTGGCCTCTATGTTTGGTTATAAAGACCGCCAGCAAATGCTTGATGAATTTTACGCGCCATCGGCCTATGAGCACCAGCGCGACCGTGAGCACATGATTCAGACAATAATTAAAGATGGTGAGATTCAAGACTATGAGGTCTTTGCCCGTCGTAAAGACGGCTCAAATATATGGGTGCGCTACTCGGCTAAACTCTACCCCGATCAAGGCTACCTGGATGTCGTGGTGGTAGATATTACCAATGAAAAAAATGCTGAAAAAGAAAAAGAATATCTCTACACCAAACTGGCGCAGTCTCAAAAAATGGAGGCTATAGGACGGCTCTCCGCCGGCATAGCACATGATTTCAATAACTTGCTTACAGTCATAAAGACTATGACATATAAGTCAAAAAAAGATGCAGATCAAAGATCGCCCCTTCACAGGTATCTATCCCTTATTGATACAGCAACAGAAGGTGCTAAAAACCTCACGCAAAAACTGCTAATATTCAGTAAAAAACAAACAACGACATTCGTAACCATAGATGTCAATAAACTAATCAGCAACCTTAAAGAGATACTACAGAACCTAGTCGGCTCTAAAATAAGGATTGAACTGGTGCTATCTGGTGACCTTCTTGACATATACGGAGACAGAGGAAGCTTTGAGCAGGCAATAATAAATATCGCCATTAACGCACGAGACGCTATGCCAGATGGAGGTCTGCTAAAGATTAAGACTGAAAACACAATCACAGATGGCGCAAAGACCTTTAACATGATTTTAGTTACAATAACCGATAACGGAATCGGTATGGACAAAGAGATCTCCAGACGCATCTTCGAGCCGTTCTTCACCACCAAACCGCAGGGTGAAAGCACTGGCCTCGGCGCTTCCGTTGTATACGGCATAGTAAAAGATCATAAGGGAAACATCGAGATTGAGAGCACACTTAATGTCGGGACCTCGATCAAACTACTCTTCCCTCCTGCGCCCAAAAGATCCACCCTTACAGGCAAGTTGCTCGTCTCAAATAATATTGACTTATCAGGCATGGGTGAGCATATACTCCTGGTCGAGGATAACGCACTAATACGTGAGACAACCTCTTTGCTTCTCTCTGAAAACAACTACCTAGTCACCGTCACCAACAGCGCAGAGCACGCACTGGAACTCTTCAGAAAGGACCCAGAGACCTTCGACTTCCTCCTCTCAGACGTAGCACTCCCTGGTAAAAACGGAGTAGAACTAGCAGGCCTCATCCTCCTTGTAAGACCAGATCTACCTATTCTCCTCAGCAGCACATACACAAGTAACAAGCTACAGTGGGAAGAGATCCGAGATAAAGGGCTAGCTTTTATACGTAAACCCTATGACTCAACAGATTTACTCTGCAAGATACGAAAAGACCTGCAAGTAAAAGTATCCTTACGCTAACACGCAGACGCACCTAGGTCATAAACCTCTTACTCGCAGAAAACCTGCCACCTAAGTATTCCATATTGACTACAAGGCCACGTCGTGTAAATATATAAAGATTAAAATCTGTATATCTAGGGCAGCAGTACGCAACGTTAATGATCTTACATTATATTAAAATGCAAACCCTACCGAGGAGATCAATATGTCACAGGTAAAAGAAGGAAGTGCAGTAAAGGTACATTACACAGGCAAGCTCAACGACGGCTCGGTCTTTGACACTTCAAAAGACGGCGAACCACTGGACTTCAAGGTTGGCGACGGCATGGTTATCAAGGGCTTTGAAGCAGCCATTTTGGGGATGACCGCTGGCGAATCAAAGACAGTAACGCTCGGGGTCGAAGATGCATACGGCCCAAAACGCGACGACCTGCTCGCCGAGGTTGAACGCGAAAAACTACCGCAGACCGAGAGCCTTGAAGTAGGTAAGACACTGGAAGTTCAGCAGCCGGATGGCCAGTCCTTTATGGTAAAGGTCGTTAGCCTGACCGAGACTATGGTCTCGCTCGATGCCAACCACCCGCTTGCGGGTCAAGACCTGACCTTTGATATCGAGTTGCTTGAATTGTCTTAACTGACAAGCTTCAACGAATCAACTCGGAGAATTTGAACCCGCTTGCGGGTCAAGACCTGACCTTTGATACCGGGTTGCTTGAATTGTCTTAAATAACAAAGACCACTGAGTTAATTTGAAAAATTTGAACCCGCTTGCGGGGCTTGCGGGTCAAGACCTGACCTTTAATACCGAGTTGCTTGCATTGCAAAAAGGCTCGGGGATCGGTCTTATATCTTTATAAATCAAATTTACCTTATATGCGAGAGCGGCCTTGGCCGCCCTCGTATATAAAACCCAACCTATGGCAGAAAAAAGAGATAGTCGCCGCGTTGCATTTCGCAATGTCGTGCGCTTCGGACCACAGCACCCCCCGGAGTTCACTTCGTTTGCAGTAGATCTATCCGAGACAGGCGTCTGCATTAAGACCATCAAAGTTTTTCGTCCAGGTACAAAACTTTTTATAACGATTGAATTCGACGGCGAAAGCTTTCATTGCGAGGGTGGCGTTATGTGGGCTAAAAAAGTACCGCCAAGCCTGGTACGCCACGTTAAAAACGGTATGGGCATCAGCTTTACAAAGGTAGACTACGAGCTAATAAAGATATACCTCGATAAACTAAAGCCCTAACATCTTTGGCATACCTTGACAAGGTCAGAACATAAACTCCAGCAACACTTTAACCATAATTCCCCCTGTCTTCAAACACTTTTATTAAACAATTTAAGTATCGACAAAACACTTGACTTCATTTCATCAGTTTTATAAAATGCCAGTGAAGTTATTTAATTTAGTTATTGTTTGCTCATGCTCTTGCTTAATTAATCATTTATCAATACATAAAAATAATGTTACCTCATATATCAAATACAAAACAAATGAAAAGCTCAAACATCAAACAAAATCCATCTCATACTGGACTTCCCTCAGTTTAGTAGACAACTACCCTTTACCTGATGAAGCCATTTCAAAGTCATGCGGGCTCAGCTGACCGAGGTAGCTGTGACGCCGGGTTTTGTTGTAAAAGACCTCGATGTAATCAAAGAGGTCAGC
>JAJRSM010000011.1 GCA_024278765.1 Deltaproteobacteria bacterium
AGGCATAAAGGCTATTGGCCGATATATCAAGGCGCTTTGAAACATCACTGACAGAATGACCGCGCTCTGTCATCTGTTTTACCGCCTCTTGCTTAAACTCTTCTGTATACCTCTGATTGGACATAGACACACCTCCGTTTGATTGTAATTGTATTATCAAATGTGTCTACTAAAGCGGGGGAAGTCCAACTTGCAGGCTATGGAGTAGTTGCATAGGGCGGACTGCTGAGTTAGCAGTCCTTTGAACTTAAGTTACAAAAAGCCAACTATGCCAACTATAATCGACCAGACTTGCCAAGACAACTGAAATCTGCTAGTTTTGCTATATGAAGAATCTTCTCGCATTTGGCTCAACTCATATAGTCTTAAAGGCCGAGAGTATCTTACAAGACATGGACTTGGCCTTCAGGCTTAACCCCGCACCTAGTCTTCTCACCTCCTACTGTGATCTTGTAATTACAGTAGAAGGTGATATACTGGCAGAAGTAGTAACTGTGTTGGGTGATGCAGGGATTACGCCAAAGGGTGTGTATAGAAAGGAAAAAAAAGGGTACGTTAAACTGTGATTTCTGTGGTTAGGTCGTAGGCCTGGTATGTGTATGGCACTGGACCGTGGCTACGACAGACTTACTGTAAGGCATAGTAAGATGTACGTTTCTCAGGAGTGTTCAAAAAAGAAAGAGGATGTAAGGTTAAAGAGAATAAAGCATGACTTCTCTGGTTAGGTTGGTTCTAAGGAGAAGACTTGCTGATATAATATGGCCTGCCAATTCAATCAGATTTCTTTGAAAAAAAACAATTATGAAAAATAAAATTCGTAGATTTAGGGTTATTATGGCCCTGGTGGTCTTTATGACTGCTATTTTAGTTGTAGAAGGTTACGCAGTAGAAAAACGTGAGGCTCATATCGAGTATAAGTTTGTTGTTGGCAAGCTTCCTTCCTCAGCCGAGAGTATCCGTATCTGGGTTCCGCTGCCTGCAACCTTGCCGGTCCAGGAGGTAGACGGGCTCGTGATAAAAGCTCCTGTACCCTACAAAATAGGAACAGAGGCTATATGGGATAACAGTATCTTATACTTTGAGCTTACTGGCGATAGTGCCAGTAAGACCCCGATAGAGTTTTCAATGGCCTTTACCGTCAAGAGGCAAGAGCTTAAGGCCTTTAGTAAGAAGCAAGGACGGCTAGCTACTCTTAAAGATGGGGAGGCCAAGTACCTGCTTCCAAGTCGTATGGGGCCCCATAGCGATATAGTAAAGAGGCTTGCCAAAAGGGCTACTTCAGGGGAGAGTCGTGCAGAGGATAAAGCCCGTCATATATATGACTTTGTCCTTAAGAATATGGATTATAATAAGCAGAAGCCCGGCTGGGGTAGGGGAGACGTCAGCAGGGTCTGTCTTGCCATCGCTGGTGGAGAGAACGGGACCGGCAACTGTACGGATTTTCATTCTTTCTTTGCGGCACTGCTTCAGACCCAAGATGTACCAGTGCTCTTTGAGATGGGGTATCCGCTCCATGTTGACGGCGGCTCATCGGTTGGCGGCTATCACTGCTGGGCGAGCTTTTACACAGAAGACTACGGCTGGGTTCCGGTTGATATATCAGAGGCCGATAAGGCCCCGAAGCTTGTGGATTACTACTTCGGATCTATCGATGAGAACAGGTTTACATTCTCCAGAGGTCGCGATATCGTCCTTGAGCCAAACCAGGCGGGAGAGCCGCTAAATTACTTCGGGCCGGATCCGTATATAGAGGTAGATGGTAAGGCCTTTGATGATTTCACAAGAACAATTACCTACAGGGACCTAAAGTAGTAAGGGGCACGTAGGGTTATGAATGAAGATGCACTTGCCGTTATGGTCCGAGTCCCTATAGAGGGGGCTGTTAAGACAAGGCTCTTGCCTGAGCTCTCGGCACGTCAGGCATGTCTGTTATACGAGGCCTTTCTCAAAGACCTTTTCTCTCGTCTAACCGCACTTACCTCAACCGATATTTTTATCTTCTATGCTATTCCGTACGGGCACGAGGCCGTACGGAATGGCACGGAAGCACCTGTGGATAAGATTTATATATTATCTAATATAGCTCCTGAGTTTTTCACGCTAACCCCTCAAAAAGACGGCGATATTGGTACTAGAATGCATTGGGCTTTTAAAGACCTTTTCGCTCGTGGCTATAAGCGCGTGGCACTTATTGGCAGTGATAGCCCGGACCTGCCCCTTGCGACTCTGGAGCGTACCTTTAAGACTCTCAAAGGCCCTTGCGGCGAAGAGCCAAAGCGTCTGGTTATAGGGCCTGCACTCGATGGCGGCTACTATCTTATAGCAATGAATAGTTCATTGTTGACCTGTTCTGGCCCGTTATTTGTCGGTATTAACTGGGGTACTTCTGATGTCTTGCAAGAGACCATGGCAGTAGCTAGTGCCGGTGGTATGGATCTAGCAATGCTACCGCAGTGGTATGATTTAGATACCTACGATGACCTCGCCCATATTAAAGGCAGCAGCGTGTTGCCTGCTACTATGCTTGTCTTGCAGGGCTTTGCCGGCAGCACTCCTTAAGTACTTATAGCTCTGGTACTGGTCCAGAGTTGTCATGATTAGGTACTAGTCCTTTTTTCCTTTCTTTTTGATCTTGTTTTAGTCTCGAAATCCTCTCTCTTATCTTGTGATTTTCACGTAAAAATGTTACTTTGATTTATCTTGCAATACTACCGTTAACTTGGTTAATATATTAGTTAATCTTAAGTCTTTTGGAAGGAGTCTTTGTAATGGCAGAGATAAGAGAGCAGGGTAGGAATACGTTGCGCACAGCCGGGGGAAAAGGTCGCCGTAAGAGGCTACCTTCATACCTTAAAAAGCCTCTTGGCAGGCCGGCAGAGCTTCACGCACTAAAGAAGACCCTAAGAGAAAGGGGGCTTAATACCGTCTGTGAGTCTGCGCGGTGTCCTAATATAGGTGAATGCTTTACAAAGCCAACGGCTACTTTTATGATCCTTGGTGACGTATGCACAAGGCGTTGCGGTTTTTGTGCCGTAACTAAAAATAGCAGCGTAGTAGAGGTCAGCCGGGATGAACCTCTTAATATCGCAATAACGGCCCGTGAGATGGTTCTAAAGCATATTGTTATAACCTCGGTTACCAGAGATGATCTTACAGACGGCGGTGCGGCTCAGTTTGCAGCAACCGTCAGGGCCTTGCGCTCCGAGATGGCCGATATTAAGATAGAACTGCTTATCCCAGATCTTAAGGGAGATAGACAGGCCCTTAAGGTTATTCTCGATGCGGCCCCGGATATACTCAACCATAATATGGAGACCGTTCCTGCATTGTATGATAAGGTCCGACCGCAGGCAGATTATATGCGTTCGTTAGATCTGCTGGTAACGGCAAAAGAAAGAGGTTTATTTACAAAATCAGGTATTATGGTCGGGCTTGGCGAAACTAAAGACGAGGTCAGGCAGCTCTTGCGAGATCTCGCCTGCGTTGGCTGTGACGCCGTGACGATTGGTCAGTATCTGCAGCCAAAGAGCTCAAGCTTGGATGTGATTGAATATGTAAAGCCTGCCGTCTTTAAGGAATATGAAGACTACGGAAGATCTATTGGTATTGGTAAGGTATACTCCGGCCCTTTTGTAAGGAGTTCTTATAACGCAGAGGATTTATTTAGCTGCTAGTATACGGCGTAGCGAATATAATAATATTATGGAAGAATTTCACAGAATAAAGAGGCTTCCGCCTTACGTCTTTAATATAGTAAACGACCTGAAGGCCGATGCCCGCCATAGAGGTGAGGATATTATCGATCTTGGCATGGGCAATCCCGATCAGCCCACGCCGCCGCATATCGTCGAGAAGCTCGCAGAGGCTATTCAGAACCCGAAGAATTATCGCTACTCGGTCTCTCGTGGTATCTATAAGCTAAGGCTTGCGATCTCTGATTGGTATAAGCGTCGTTATGATATTGATATCGACCCGGATACCGAGGCCGTCGCTACTATTGGCTCTAAAGAAGGGCTTGCTCATCTGGCTCTGGCGATAATTGGTCCTGGTGATGTCGTTCTTGTGCCGAACCCGACCTATCCGATTCATGCATACTCGGTTGTTATCGCCGGCGGAGACCTGCGCAGCATCCCGCTCCTGCCGGGTGTGGACTTTTTTGAAGAGCTCGAGAGGGCCACGAAAGAGGCCTGGCCAAAACCCAAGCTGATGATCCTTAACTTTCCGCATAACCCAACGACCGAGGTAGTTGATAAGGACTTCTTTATAAGGATAGTTGCCTTTGCAAAAGAACATAATATGATCGTCATTCACGATCTGGCCTATGCCGATATTGTCTTTGACGGTTATAAGGCACCGAGTTTTCTGGAGGCCCCGGGTGCTAAGGACGTAGGGGTCGAGTTTTTTACGCTTTCCAAAAGTTACAGTATGCCCGGGTGGCGTGTTGGTTTCTGCGTCGGTAATAAAGATCTCGTAGCGGCGCTGACGCGTATGAAGAGCTATCTTGATTACGGGATGTTCCAACCCATCCAGATTGCATCGATTATAGCTCTGAACGGCCCGCAGGAATGTGTTACAGATATTACAAACCTCTATAAGCATAGGCGCGACGTGATGTGTGAGAGTTTTGCCCGTGCCGGTTGGCATATAGAGAAGCCAAAGGCAACGATGTTTGTATGGGGAAAGATCCCAGAGTCGATGCGTAAGATGGGGTCTCTGGAGTTTTCTAAGTTTCTGCTTAAAGAGGCAGGAGTCGCGGTTTCTCCGGGTATAGGTTTTGGTGATTATGGTGATGAATACGTTAGGCTCTCACTTGTTGAGAATGAGCAGAGGATTAGGCAAGCAGCCAAAGGCATTAAATATGCCTTTGACCTCGCTAAGGCAAAGCTTTAGGTTTTCGCACTGAGAATGCACTGCTGCGTTGTCAGGACTTCAAACTCTAATCCTCACGTACCTAAAGGTACGTTGCGGTTAAAGCTTTTGTCCTTCCTAGCCGCAGAAACATTCTCAGCACGAAAGGGTTAGAAAACAATGAGATGTTCTTTGCGGCGAAGCCGCTATGCTCTCCGCAGGAGTGCTGCGGTTTAACACCTGGCTCTCCTTGTATATGAAACATTTCTAAGTACGAATTGGGAAAAGGCATTACGATCTGTTTTGCGGCGAAGCCGCTATGCCTCCGGTGCAACCGGTGCCCCCACGCAGGTGGGTGCTCGCCGCACGGCAAACTTAGGTTGGTAGATATAGCCACTAATATGTAAGTATAGTATTTACTAACTTTGCCCCCACGCATGTGGTACTGCGTACGGCTAAATGTATTAATAAAGTTTTGCTCTACACGTGATGAAGGAATGTTTTAATGGGCTATGCCTCCGGTGCAACCGGTGCCCCCACGCATGTGGTTTGCTCTCCGGTGCAACCGGCAATTAGTCATTCTGGTCTTTTGCATTAGTTTTAGAATGTAGGGCAAGGCTTTAGCCTTGCTATTTGTTGTGTTTTTTTATGGAAAAATGGTTGCGCTATCTTTAAAAGAAGAGATTGCTTCGGGACTAAAGTCCCTCGCAATGACAAAAAAAGTAGTTTTGCAGGGTGGGACGACTCACCAATAAGACAGAACACGAAGTGGATAAAGATACGGTTATGGGTTTGCGACGAAGTCGCTTTGCCCCGCGGCGAGCGGTTGCTCTGCGCAGGAGTTTAAATGAAAGATATAAAGATAGGTCTTATAGGTTTTGGTACGGTTGGTTCTGGGCTTGTAAAGATCCTTACCGATAACGCGGCCCTTATAGAGGAGAGGCTTGGTTGTCCGCTGGTCTTAAAGACCATAGCTGATCATGATATCGAGCGTGACCGTGGCGTGGCGCTAGGTGGTGCGACCCTTACGGCAAACTCTGATGAGGTTTTGGATGACCCTGAGATATCTATTGTCGTCGAGCTTATCGGCGGTACGGGGGCGGCAAAGGATCTGATTTTGAAGGCCTTTGATAAAGGCAAGCATGTCGTTACGGCAAATAAGGCACTCTTGTCAACATACGGGCAAGAGATTTTTTCTGTATCTGAAGACAAGCAGCTTAATATTGGTTTTGAGGCAAGTGTCGCCGGAGGTATTCCGATAATAAAGGCATTGCGTGAGGGCCTTACCGCAAACCGGGTTGAGTCGATCTATGGGATTATAAACGGTACTGCCAACTATATTATGAGCACTATGACAAACCTTGGTGGTAACTTTGCTGACGTTTTAAAAGACGCGCAGGAGCTTGGCTACGCCGAGGCCGACCCGACCTATGACGTAGAGGGTATAGACGCGGCTCATAAGCTTGCGATACTTATTAATCTCGCTTACGGTACGGCGGTTAGTCACGAAGATATATATACCGAAGGGATAAGTCGCATAACAGGGTTGGATATAGATTTTGCCCGTCAGTTTGGTTATAAGATAAAGTTGCTGGCTATTGCAAAGGCAGATGGTAATGAAATTGAAGCCCGTGTTCATCCGACGATGATCGCAGCCGATCATCCGTTAAGCTCGGTCGAGGGAGTATTTAATGCCGTTCATATGGTCGGCGACGCGGTAGGGCCGGTTATGTTTTACGGCCAGGGTGCTGGGATGATGGCTACGGCCAGTGCTGTTGCTGGGGACGTGATAGATATCGCCCGTGATATAAGGAAGGGTGTTGCTATGCGTGTTCCACCGCTTGGTCATAGTAAAGAGAGCGAGCATAGTCTGGCCATTAAGGATATGGCAGAGCTTACCTCGCTTTATTATCTCAGGTTTACAGCCGTTGATAAGCCAAGCGTGCTGGCTCGTATCTCCGGCGTGCTGGGTAAGCACGGGATAAGCATATCCTCGGTTATTCAGCAGGGGCGTGAGGACGAGGGAGATGTACCGTTGGTTATTGTTACTCATCACGCAAAGGAGCGTGATTTACTTACCTCGCTCTCTGAGATCGAGCAGATGGATGTAGTTGTAGGAAAGACACTTTTTATAAGGATAGAGGAGACCTGTGGATCAGCTGACTAGAAAAGGAATATGGAATGGGATCGTCAGGGAGTTTTCGGCCTTTATGCCGGAGTTTGTTGACGAGAGTGTCGTAACGCTTGGCGAGGGTAATACGCCGCTTGTCGAGGCGGTAAATATGAAAGACGTCTTTGGCGGGATTAGAGTCTTTCTAAAGCTTGAGGGGCTGAATCCGACGGGTTCTTTTAAGGATCGCGGAATGACCTTTGCCGTTACCAAGGCAAAGGAGGCCGGCGCAACCGCTGTTATCTGCGCCTCTACCGGTAATACCTCGGCCTCGGCCTCGGCATATGCTGCAAAGGCCGGTATGGCAGCTTACGTTCTGGTGCCGGAAGGCTCGGTGGCACTTGGTAAATTATCCCAGGCCATGATGCACGGTGCAAAGGTTCTGGAGATCGCAGGGAACTTTGACGAGGCTCTGGAGATCGTAAAGCAAATCGCAGAGAACTATCCCGTCACCATGGTTAATTCGCTGAATCCTTATCGCATACAAGGCCAAAAGAGTGCGGCCTTTGAGGTCTGTGAGCATCTGGGTCACGCACCGACCTATCATTTCTTACCGGTCGGTAATGCAGGTAATATCACGGCCTACTGGATGGGCTATAAAGAATATAAAGAAGCGGGCCTTATCTCGAGTCTGCCAAAGATGATGGGTTTTCAGGCGGCAGGGGCTGCACCTATTGTCTTAGGGCACACGGTTGAAGACCCGCAGACGATTGCAACGGCTATAAAGATCGGAAAACCCGCGTCCCTTGAGGGTGCGATAGCCGCGCGTGACGAGAGCGGCGGTGTGATCGAGATGGTAACAGATGACGAGATACTTGCTGCGTACCGACTGGTAGCCGCACGCGAGGGGGTTTTCTGTGAGCCGGCCTCGGCGGCCTCTGTAGCAGGGGTTATTAAGATGCGTGAGAGTGGAATGTTAAATGACGGCGATACCGTTGTCTGCACACTAACAGGGCACGGCCTTAAAGACCCTGATACGGCCATGGAGGTCTCTGTGCAACCCCTAAAAGTACCTGCTGATATGGCAAAGATAGTCGAGGTTATGGAGCTCTGATGAAATATATAATACTTATAGGCGACGGAATGTCGGATGATCCAATCGAGAGGCTTGGCGGTAAGACTACGCTTCAAGCTGCTAAGACCCCTAATATGGATAAGATATCAAGTGCTGGCGAGTTCGGGCTTTTTGAGAGCGTGCCGGAGGGGTACCAGCCAGGCAGCGATGTTGCCAATATGAGTATTCTGGGTTACGCCCCTGCAAAGTACTACACAGGAGGACGCGCCCCGCTTGAGGCCGCAAGTATCGGTGTGGATCTGTTAAAAGGTGATGTCGCCTTCAGGTGCAATCTGGTTACAATCGGTGGCGGCGAAGAGGGTCGTATTATGACTGACTATAGTGCAGGGCACATAACGACCGAAGAGGCAGAGGGTATAATAGAGACCCTTGATAAAGAATTTAAGGAAGATGGCGTGCGTTTTTATACAGGGACATCTTATCGGCACTTGATGGTCTGGGCCGATGGTAAGAGCAAGTACAAGATGACGCCACCTCATGATATCAGTGATAAGGTAATACAATCCGAGCATCTGCCAAGCGGCGATGGCGTAGAGATGATAATGCATCTTATGGAACGTTCGGTAGAGTTGTTGAAAGACCACCCTGTTAATAAGGCACGTCGCGACGCCGGTAAAAACACAGCCGACTGTATTTGGTTGTGGGGCCAGGGCAGGCCGCCACAGATGCCGACCTTTAAAGAGAGCTACAATATTAGTGGCGCAATAATATCTGCAGTAGACCTGATGAAGGGGCTCGGCGTCTTTGCAGGCCTTGAGGTAATTGAGGTCGAAGGTGCTACCGGCTATATCGATACGAACTATAAGGGGAAGGCCGATGCAGCCCTTGATTCTCTGGATAGGCACGACTTTGTCTGCGTACATATCGAGGCCCCGGATGAGGCCGGTCATCAGGGGAAACTTGAAGATAAACTTACGGCCATAGAAGACTTTGACGGCAAGATAGTTGGCCCGGTAATGAAAGGCGCAACTGAAAAGTTCGGTGCAGACGGCTTTAAACTTATGATAATCACCGACCACCCAACCCCGGTTGAGCTCAAGACCCATACTATGGATGACGTGCCATACGCGATCTATGGCGGCTCGGCAGAGCCCAGCGGCCTTACCTTCAGCGAGGTCGAGGCCCGCAAGAGTAGTATTAAGAAGACCGACCCGGCTGCTTTTATTAAGGAGTTTCTTAGCCCCTAATAGTCTGAAGCCTGCCGGATAAAGGTTATGATAACTTGTTAGATCTTGTTTATCTTCTTTCAGAGATGTCCTTAAACGTCAAAGTTATGTGGCGAATGGGTGGTTTTTTGACTAACCAGCTGTTTGGTAGTTCTTTGTTGTCCCCTAATTTCTCACCAGAAAAATACATCCTAACTTGTTGTGCTCAAAGCTCTTGAGATCGTTGTCTTTATTTAACCTTCCCTGATGACTAAGTCCTTAGGGGTTTTTTTACGATAGCTCTGGATGAGGGTTTACTGACACTGAATTTATTAGAGAAAATTTATTGTTTTTTTCGTTCAAAATATTGACATGATCTGAGATTGTGGGTATACTAGTTACAGTTTCTAGCAATATGGCTTCTTCGACTAACTTAAAACAGCAATAGGGGTGTCTATGGAATACAAGGTTTTGATAGTAGAAGATGAAGATTCCGCACGAATTTGCCTCTCTGATATGTTAAAGCTTGAAAGTTATGATGTGAGCAGTGTTGTAACAGGCACTCAGGCACTAGAGTTTGTTGAGACCTCCACCCCGCACATTGTATTGACGGACTTGAAGCTGCCTGATATGAGCGGCATCAATGTCATAAGTCAGATAAAAAAGATGCACCCCAATACCATATGTATGGTTATAACAGGCTATGCCTCTATAGAGAGTGCCGTGGATGCTATGAAGGCCGGTGCTTTTTCTTATCTTAAGAAACCATTTAGAAGAGAAGAATTGCTCGTCGCCCTTGCCAAGGCAAAGGAAGTGCTGGCCATTCAGAGCGAGAACGCATCGCTTCGCCAGCGTTTACAGGGCCAACGTGAGCAGTTTATTCTCGGAGTTAGTCCAGGCATAAATAAAGTTCGTGAGATTATAAAGAAGGTCGCGGATACAGATTCTACCGTTTTAATCCTTGGCGAGAGTGGTACAGGGAAAGAGCTCGTTGCTAAAGAATTGCACAGGCAAAGCTCGCGCTATAATAAACCTTTTATCCCTATTAACTGTGGTGCTATCCCGGAGGACCTCTTGGAGAGTGAGCTCTTTGGTTATGAAAAGGGGGCCTTTACCGGTGCGATATCCACTAGGATTGGTCGTTTTGAGGCCGCCAATCATGGTACAGTCTTTCTTGATGAGATAGGCGATATGAGCATGGGGCTTCAGGTAAAGATCTTGCGGGTCTTGCAGGAAAGGGAATTTGAACGTATAGGCGGCAATAGTACTATAAAGGTCGATATACGAGTCCTTGCTGCTACCAATCAGGATCTGGACAAGGCCGTAGAGGAGAGAAGATTCAGGGAAGACCTTTATTACAGGCTAAATGTAATACCTATCTCTCTGCCTCCGCTGCGTACAAGGGGCGAGGATATAGCCCTGCTCTGCAGGTACTTTCTTGATGCGCTCTCCACTAGAAAGAACAAGATCATCAGCACTATAGCCGCAGATGCCATGGAGGCACTTAATGAATATGCATGGCCCGGCAATGTTCGTGAGATGGTAAATATAATGGAAAGGCTTATCGTCCTTAATGAAACCGGTACGATAACCCTTGATGACCTCCCTTCAACGATTACCAAAAATAAGGCCGATATCTTCCAATCACCAATGGCTACGCTTCCATCCGATGGTCTGGACTTTAATCTGGCGGTCGATGACTTTGAAAGAAGACTGATCAAAAGCGCCCTGAGTCGTGCCGACGGCGTCAAGAAGAAGGCGGCAGACTACCTGAACCTCAATAGAACTACACTAATAGAGAAGATGAAGAGAAAAGGCCTACTAGGTTAGTCTTACTATTTGTCATTGTCTTGACATGTCTTTAATTCGATATCGTCAGAATCCTAACAGTCCTATAGGCTCCGCAATTATTCCAAGTTAAATTCTCTTAGATTGAAAAGCCTTTAATTACAATAGGTTATGGTGTTTTTTTGTCCTATTTGTGCTTGATTTGTTCTATGTGGCAGTTTTGGCATGGATGTTGCAAATAATTCCTAGTGACAGGAAAAATGACAGGTAAGATTTTCTGACCCTTAAACCTTTATACGGCATATTATGAGAAAAACTTTAGGAATATTTCAGGTAATTGGTATAAGTTGGCATGCGATGGTAAGTATTGCATGTCTTGGAATGGTCTTTGTAGGGCTGATAGGGCTTGTTACTATTGCCTTTGCTGCCCCTGGCTCCAAGGCCGGTGGTTTGCCGGTGCTTACCTCGGTAAAGCTCGTTGAAAAGCAGTACTTTCATCAATTGGAACTTGTCATTGAGGGTAGGCCAAGATTTAGCATGCAGCAGAAAGACGGAAAATTTTTCCTCAAGCTCCGCAACATTGACAACAGCTCTTTGCCTAAGGCGCCATCATCGACCTCATTGCTTAGCCAGTTACCGACCACGGTCGCCCTGCGTAACTACGGAACATCTACAAGCATTGTCGTCGGCGTAGTAGGAGGGTTTCGAACCGAGATGAGTGCTTATGAAAAACCAGGTCTTCCTTTTAGGATAGTAATTGAGTTCTACGCAACCAATAAAAAACCAGCTAAGGTTGTCAAAACAGCGGCTGCCAGTGACAGTAAAAAGAAAGTAGCTATTAAGACCAAGAAGAAGGCAACAACTGCTAAGGACTTCTGGAGTCATGAAAAGGATAGCCCGAAGAAGGTAGTTAAAAAACACAAAAAAGTAAAGACCAAAAAGAAGGTTGTAAAACGTGCGAAAAAAATACTAGCCAAGCCTGCTACTTTTATGAAAATAGAGAGGGTTACGCAGACAGGTGAAGAGGGCGGTGTAGCAGCCTTTAATAATGGCTGGAGATGGGAGTACCGAAAAAAGGTAGTTGCGTCTATCCGCGATACTCACTCTGATGTCTACAATGAGGTGCTGGCTGCCCTTGGTGATAAGCTCGGTCTGGTAGATGCGACAGAGCCCGGCCAGTTGGTCCCGGAGCTTATATTGCTTGTCGCAGACTATGAGTCAGGGCTTGAAAATGACAAGGCCGAGGTTTTAAAAGGAGTTATTCCATTTTTTCAGGGTAAGGGAAGTATAGAGAAGATGGATTCTCTACTGAGGAAATATGCCTATACAGGTTTCACACGGCTTGGTCGTTTTGTCGAGGGTGTTTACTATGAAAAAAGAGGTTTTATTCCTGAGGCTCTGGCGCATTACAGCATGACGGTTGTAGGCAGAGAAGACGAGGACATTCCCGAGCCATTTACTAACGTGGTAATTGCAGAGGCCAACTTCCGTATGGGGGTTGTATATTTTATGGACTATAAGATGGAAGAGGCCGCGAATCATTTTAAAAGAGCCTCACTTCAGGGCAGTAACTCAGCACGTAAGTGGCTGGCAAATACGCTGCTTATTAAGGGGCTTGTTAAAGACGCACGGCTTCTCTTTAAGGATGTCGAGGCCAACGATCCTGTAACAAGGCTGAGCCTTGCCGATATAAGTGTCCTTGATGGCGACTTCAAGGCTGCACGTAAATACTATAACGATCTTTCTGATGACTTCTCTGGAGATGCGCTTGTATCTGCTTATTTTATGATTAGGATCGCTGATACCTACCAGATAGAAGGCAATATCGAAGATGCCAATCGTAAATATAAGATCGCAAGGGATAATTTATCTGGTGATGGCCGCGCTATGGCAAGTCTTGCAATGGCAGAGCTACTTATTGGTAGTGATGATCATGAGGCATACCGTGATGCGCTTCGCTATTACGGCACCGTGGCAGAGGGTAATTATATAGGCACGGAAGAGGCATACCTTATGTCCGCTCGTCTTCATATGCAGCTTGGTAACTACAATATGGCGATAGCCCTGATCGATAAGATGGACAGGCTCTTCCCGCTTGGTGGATTAAGGTTTGATGCCTCCAGAGTTCGTGGGGAAGTAACACTTAGGTGGCTCGACAGGCTTGCCGGTATCGGAGATGACGAGGGCTTTGCAAAGATCTTTCTTACCTATGAACCATTTATACCATTTGGTAAAAAATCAGGTGCCTATATCCAGGCAGGTCGTGCCTTTATGAAGCTTGGCTTTACAACGGATGCCGTTAAGATCTTGAACAGTCTGGTAAAGATGGGCAAGGGTAAGCATTTGGAAGAAGCCATGGTTTTGCTTGCCAAGGGGTATTTGGCCCAAGAGGACATAGAGTCGGCAGACAGGTTGGCAACATTTTTCAAGACGTCATTTCCTAAAACAAAATTTAAAAAAGAATTCGCAAAGCTTGTCACCGAGATCAATTACAGAAAGGGAGAGTTCAAGAAGGTCGTAGATACTCTGGAAGTTAAGAGGCGTAGCGACTGGGATAATACAGAGGATATGATGGTTGTGGCCTCTTCTTTTTTTAGACTTAACAATTATGAAAAGGCAGAAGAACGTTACCGCAGGGCAGCCGAGCTGCTCGCCGCTGCTCAGGAAAATGACAGGCTTGCAGATGCCTGTATGGGGGTAGCGGAGTCTTCATTTATGCAGGGTAAGTACAAGGAGAGTATTAAATTCTACCGTTGTGCCGTGGAGCTCTCTAAGGTCAGGGACGGCGACGGAGGCTCGATAGATTCTTCTTGGGCGACATACCGATTGGCAGAGAGTAACTTTAGGATTGGTAAGAGCTACGAGGGGATAGAGGCTCTTGAAACCCTTAGGCAGACCGATAAGAAGATGGCTGAGTGGGCCGAGTATCTTTTTGCGGAAAATGGAAGTTAGCAGAAGGGCAACTGCCCGGAGGCCCGTTGCTTGGAGGGCGGAGGTAATGATGACTATGGAACTTAGAGAAAAAAACATATTAAACGATGCTTTTGATAGCTTTGCAGTGGTCTCCAACTCACTTGAGACCCGCTATAAATCGCTGGAAGATCAGGTCGAACGGTTAAGTCTGGAGCTTTCTGAGAAGAATAAATTTATGGAGCGTACGCGACGCCTTGTGGCAATGGGCGAGATGGGTGCGAAGATCGCTCATGAGATACGTAATCCTCTGGCATCTATCGGAATATTTTCTAGTCTTCTGGAGAGAGAGCTGAGTGAAGACGGCAAGAACAGAGAACTCGCCGGCCATATCTCAAAAGGGGTAAAGACGCTTGATAATCTTTTAACCAATATGCTGCTCTTTGCCAGAAGCCCTCAGCCATCATCTGTTGCTATTGATATTAAGAGCATTCTGGAGGGTACTCTGCTTCTATTAGATCCGCAGAAAGCGGAGAAGGTCATAATCGAGAGAGACTACGTGGGGGAGACCTGTATAAAAGGTGACTCGTCATTGTTGGGTCAGGCCTTTTTTAATCTCCTTATAAATGCCGTTGATGCGGTAGGAGCAGAAGGCACTGTTACGATCAAAACTTGCCTGCACGAAAACGGCTCTACCAATATGAAGGTAACGATTGAGGACACAGGCGATGGAATAACGCAGGATCATATAGATAGAATCTTCGATCCGTTTTTCACAACAAAGGATCATGGCACAGGCCTTGGTCTCTCAATAGTAGAGTCTATAATCAAGGCCCATGGTGGTCATCTTGAGGTTGAGTCATACCATGACGATTCTGGCAAACTGGAACGCCCTGGCACAATCTTTACTGTAATCTTACCGGTTGATCAAACGGAGGCATTTGATGAATAGCATTCTTGTCGTTGATGACGAGGTGGCCATGGGGGTCGCACTTAAAGAGGCTTTGACTCGAAAGGGTTATTCAGTGGACCTCGCTAAAAACAGTAAAGATGCCATAGAGCAGTTCTCCAGTGGTTCTTACAGCATGGTCATTAGCGATATGCAGATGCCGGGCAAAAGCGGGTTGGAGCTCTTAAAAGAGATTAAGAGAAACTCTCCGCTTACACCGGTTTTACTGATCACCGCCTACGGTACGGTAGAGAAGGCGGTAGAGGCCATCAAAGAAGGCGCGATTGATTTTATGCTCAAGCCGTTTTCTCTTGATTGTCTGGAGGCAGCCGTTGAGCGAGCACTTAAAACAGAACTTAATTTTGAGGTCTGCGGTAAAGAGATGCTCACCAGGTCTCACGTTATGAACAAAGTCGTTGCCATGGCAGAGGTCGTCGCCGGAAGCGACGCAACCGTTATGCTCTCGGGCGAGAGCGGAACGGGTAAAGAGCTTATGGCTCGCTTTATACACGCAAAGAGCGATAGAGCGGACGGGCCGTTCGTTGCCGTTAACTGTGCTTCGATCCCTGAGAGCTTGCTAGAGAGCGAGCTCTTCGGTCATGAAAAAGGAGCTTTTACTGGCGCCATGGCGCAGCGCCATGGAAAGTTTGAGCAGGCAAATACAGGGACGATTCTCCTGGATGAAATCAGCGAGATGGACCTAAGGCTGCAGGCAAAGCTCTTGCGGGTTATCCAGGAAAGAGAGGTAGAGCGGGTCGGTGGTAAAGAGACCGTCCCACTTGATATACGTATTATAGCTACAACAAATCGTAACCTCGAAGAAGAGGTCTCTCATGGCAGGTTCAGAGAAGATCTTTTTTACAGACTTAATATATTCCCGTTACGTCTGCCTCCTCTGCGTGAAAGAGTTCAGGACGTGGAGTATCTGGCTGAGCACTTTATGGCTAAGTTTTCTACAAAGTATGTGCGCCATATTGAGGGTGTCAGCGAGCAAGCGATGGAGAGACTCAAGACCTATGGTTGGCCAGGTAATATCAGAGAGCTGGAAAATACCATTGAAAGAGCCGTATTGCTCGCAAGCGGTAGTCTGGTGGAGCTTGAGCAGCTGGAGCTTAAAGGGACGAATCTGGCGACGAGCATCGCAAATCATGCCGTTGCAGTAGAGGGCGAGAGCATAACCATCTCCGAGATGGAGAAGAGGTTGATTATTAAGACTCTGGACGGCCTTGCCGGCAACAGGACAAGGGCTGCCGCAGCTCTGGGTATATCGGTAAGGACGCTTAGAAATAAGCTTAAAGAATACGGGTAAAATCTTCCCCTGTCGGGAACAATCTTCCTGGTAGGGTTGGAATGGAAAGCGTCATTTTATTGGCACGCGAATAGGGTGGTCTAGGTATAGACAGGGGCTCAAAACGAGGAGGCGACAAATGTTTGGCGGAGTTTTCAATAAGACATTTGATTTATTAGAAAAAACACTGGATGTTTCTCATGTACGGCATAAGGCATTGACATCTAATATAGCTAATGCCGAGACGCCCGGGTATAAGGCAAAGGACGTAAACTTTGAGACTGAGCTTAAGCGGCAACTAGGAAGTGTTGGTGCTGGCGTCAGGGTGCAGAGGACGCATCCGGGGCATATTGCTGTTGGTAAGGCAGGTTCTTTGCCGATTCGGGCAATAGATAGCCCCTCAGGATCGGCCGGGCTTGACGGTAATTCCGTAAATCTTGAGACAGAGATGGTCCGGCTCGCCGAGAATACCATACGCTACGAGATAGCGGCAAAGCTTATGAAGAGAAAGTTCGCGGGGCTTATGAATGCCATAAAGGGAGGTAGGTAGTTATGATGTTCGATTCTTTTTCAGTAACGGCAAGCGGGATGACCGCTCAGAGACTCAGAATGAATACTATAGCCAGTAATCTGGCAAATGTTAATAGTACCCGAACGGCTGAGGGCGGCCCGTATAAGAGAAAAGACGTTGTCTTCACCTCGCAGCAGCTGGACTTTAGGGATGTGCTTAATGCTTCGGGGGATAAGCGGTTCACTCAAGGTGTCAGGATATCCAGTATAATCGAGGATCCGCGCCCATTTAAGATGGTCTATGATCCCTCTCATCCGGACTCGGATAAGAAGGGTTATGTTGCCTTTCCAAATGTTAATACCGCCGAAGAGATGGTCAATATGATAAGTGCCGCAAGGAGTTATGAGGCCAATGTAAATGCATTTAAGGCAAGTAAATCCATGATATCAAAGGCCCTGGATATATCCAGTTAATAGCCGTTTAATAGGAGACCGATATGGTTAATCAGATAAGTGATGTCGTCAGTATAAATACAGAGGCAATGAAGGAGCTGCAAAAGAGCGGTCAAGGCACCGGCGAGGCCTTTGGCACAGTATTGAAGGAATCTATTCAGCAGGTCAATAAGATGCAGAAGGACGCTGGCATGGCAATAGAGAATCTGGCCCAGGGCAAGGTTGAGAATGTCCACGAGGCTATGATAGCCATGGAGAAGGCAAGTATTTCATTTAACCTGATGGTAGAGGTCAAGAACAGGCTTCTGGCAGCCTACGAAGAGATGATGAGGATGCAGGTTTAAACCATGGCAGATAATGTTCTCGATAAAATGAAGGGTGCGAATCCCACCAAGCTTATTGTCTACGGCGTTGTCTTGGCCGGTGTGATAGCTGCGTTGGTGGCTCTGATGATGTGGAGTCAAAGGCCTGAGTACAGGACGCTCTTTGGCGGGCTCTCGGATGAAGATATAAGTGCCGTTATTGAGAATCTGGAGTCCAGAAAAGTCCCGTTTAAGATCCTTGGCGGCTCTGTGAAGGTCCCTGATAGTGTGCTTCATGAGACGCGTATAGCACTTGCCGGTGAGGGGTTGCCCAGAGGTGGCTCCGTGGGCTTTGAGATCTTTGATGAGTCAAGTTTTGGCGTAACCCAGTTTGTGCAGAAGATAAATTATATGCGTGCCATGCAGGGAGAGCTTGCAAGGACGATTTCTCAGATCCAGGCCGTAGAGGGGGCGCGGGTGCATCTTGCTGTGCCGGAGAAAGGGGTCTTTCTTGATGATGTAGAAAAGGGCAGGGCCTCGATTGTTTTAAAACTTAGGGGCAGCGGAGTCTTAACTCCTTCGCAGGTTCAGGGGATAGTCCACCTGACGGCAAGTGCTGTTGACGGACTTTTGCCTGAGGATGTGACTGTTGTAGATACTTCCGGGCGTATGTGGACCAATGCCTCCAATGAGTCGGCTGTGCCGATGGGGCTTACGGCAGCGCAGTTTGAGTATAAGCGTGGTCTGGAAAAAGACATGGAGATGCGTATTCAAAGCATGCTGGAGAGGACCATAGGGGCTGGTAAGGTCGTTGCCCGGGTCTTTACCGAGATGGTGACTACCCATGTGGAGAGGACTGAAGAGATCTATGACCCTGACGGGCAGGTGGTTCGCAGCGAGCACCGCACAAAAGAAAAGATGAGCGGAGGGTCAAGCTCAAGCGGAGTGCCAGGGGTCTTATCGAATGTACCGGGTGGCACAGGAAGTGGCGCCGGTGGTGCATCGAGCACGAGCCAGAAGCAGGATGAGGTTATAAATTATGAGATCAGCAAGACGATTAGCCGTATTGTCGAGCCTATCGGAGAGATAGAGAAACTGAGCGTCTCGGTGCTGGTTGACGGTAACTATGAAAAGGTTATAGGGGAGCTTCCGGAGGATGCCGATGAGGATGCAGAGCCGCCGGTAACCCAGAAATATGTTGCGAGAACAAGTGACGAATTACAGATATTAGAGGGGATAGTAAAGGGTATTATCGGCTTTGACGAGGTTCGTGGTGATACACTTACCATCGAGAGTGTGCCATTTGAGTCCTCCGCGCTGTCGGATATGGATAGTGCTATGGTTGACTCTGGTTCTATCGTTCCAAGCTTCATAGCCCCCTATATACACACCATTATCAAGAGCGGCGTATCTGGAGTTATAGGCATATTTGTGATATTATTTATATTAAGGCCTGTAATAAGAAGGCTTACAGAGGAGAGCAATGCCCTCAGTGCAATCGACCAACTTGGGGCCTCTGCGGTGATGGTGCCCAAGGGTGAGGCCGGGGATCCAGACTTTGATAAGAAGTTAGAGGCCAGCCAGGGCGATACCGAGCGCATTAAGGATGCCGTCAGGAAGAATCCTCGTCAGGCTGCGATGATAATTAAGGAATGGATACAGGAAACTAGATAATGGCTAAAGCTAAAGAGGTTAAACCGGAGAAAAAACAACCCTTTATTGATAAGTCTATAAAGGGGATGGAAAAGGCAGCGATCCTTATGATGCTTGTCGGTGAGGATCTGGCAGCGAGCGTTATGAAGCATCTGCCCACTACCGATGTTCAGTATCTGGCCAAGAAGATCATTAACTCAGGGGATGTGACCCTTGATAAGCTAAAGAGCGTGCGTCGGGAATTCGCCGATACTATGAGTGAGAGCGGGCTTTTTGTCGAGGGCAATGCCTTTGCCAAGGAGACCTTGATAAAGGCCGTTGGCGGCGAGGCCGCAGAAGAGATTATATCTCTTCTTAATAGAGACGTAAAAAGAGGCGGTTTTGCGACGCTTAGCCTGATGGACCCGAATGTAGTCGCCAGGGTCTTAAAAGAAGAACACCCGCAGATAATAGCACTTGCCCTTTCCTACCTGGATTCGGATCACGCCGCACAGATACTTACCTACCTGCCCGAGCGTTTAAGGGGCGAGGTAATACTCAGGGTCGCAACCCTAGAGCGAGTCCCCGCCGGTGTTGTCGAGGAACTCGATGCCTTTATAGAGGGGCAGATCAAGGAGTCCGGGGTGACAAAGGGTAAGGCCGTAGAGGGAACAAAGGTCGCTGCCGAGATACTTAACAGGCTGGAAAGCAGTGATGAGCGCAACATTATGGAAGCGGTAGAGAAGGCCAGTGGAGACCTTGCAAACGAGATTCAAGAGAAGATGTTCGTATTTGTCGACTTCATGGATGTTGACGACAGGGGTATTCAGGAGCTTATGAAGAGTGTCAGTTCCGAGATACTTACGCTTGCGCTTAAAGGGGCCGATGATGAGCTCAAGGCCAAGTTTTTTGATAATATGTCGGCACGTGCCGCTACTATGCTTCAGGAGGATATCGAGGCCAAGGGGCCGGTCAAGCTCAGCGAAGTCGAGAAAGGGCAGCAGGAGATCATTAAACTTGCCAAAAAACTTGAACAGGAAGGAAAACTTATGCGCGGCGGCGCAGGGGCAGGCGGTGATATAGTTGTCTAAGATATTTAAACCAGCGAAAGAGAGAGAAGGGCTGGTAACGGCCCCGTTTATACTCGATAGCGACGCTCTCAGAGGGATGGTAGGGCTTGAGAGTATAGAGCAGGAAAGGCGTAAATCGCTGGAGGCTCGGCGCAGGCTCGAGCTCAGGTCGCAGGCCGTGGAGCGCGAATCATATGAGAAGGGCTTTGCTGCCGGAGAAAAGGCGGGTTTTGAGCTGGGGCGACAGAAGGCAGAGGGGCTTTTTCAGAAGATCGGCGCTATGGTCGATGAACTAAGCAACTTGAAAGAGACGGCCTTCAAAGATCTGGAAGGTGAGATCTTGGAGTTGACTCTGGCACTGGCTGAGAAGATAGCTAGCCGTGAGATAGCAAGTGATGACGAGGCCGTTATAGCGACTATAAAAAAGGCCATGCAGGTGGCATCAACTACAGGGGATATTATCGTAAAGGTTAATCCTCGTGATAGAGATGTGCTTTTTAAGTACAAAGAAGACCTAGCCCGGTACGGCGTGGGAGTAGAAGGGGTGCGTATCGAGATAGATGAGATGATTGATCGTGGTGGTTGTTTTCTGGAGACGAGTTACGGGGTCGTGGACGCAACCGTGCACGGCATAATTGCTGAGCTTAAGGAGAAGCTGGACGATGAGCTTTGATCTTGGCACAAATCTTAGAAGACGCAGCAGAGATATCAGGGCCTTTAACCCGGTTAAGGTTACGGGTATTGTAACCCGTGTGGTGGGGCTTGTTATGGAAGGGGTTGGCCCGCTTACCTCTGTTGGTGAGACTTGCTTGGTATATCCAAAGGAAGGCGAGGGTGCTCATATAGAGCCGATAGAGAGCGAGGTTGTTGGTTTTACTAATGATAAAATACTGCTTATGCCGCTTGGTGACGTGCGCGGGGTAGGGCCGGGAAGTAAGTTCGTTATAAAAAAGAAAGGCGGAGGGGCCAAGGTTGGTGAGCAGCTCCTGGGGCGTACACTGGACGGGCTGGGCGAGCCAATAGACAGGCTCGGCCCTATAGCATATGAAGCTGAGTATCCGCTCTACGCCAAGCCCCCTAACCCGCTAGATAGAAGGCGTATAACAGAGCCTTTGGATGTATCTATAAAGACGATAAACGGCTTGCTTACCGTTGGTAAGGGGCAAAGAATAGGAATATTCGCCGGTAGTGGTGTTGGTAAAAGTGTTCTGCTTGGTATGATGGCAAAGGGCACGGAGGCCGATGTAAATGTTATAGCACTGGTCGGTGAAAGGGGCAGAGAGGTTCGCGAATTTATTGAGAAGGATCTGGGCCCGGAGGGGCTCGCGCGGTCAGTGGTAATAGTAGCGACCTCGGATCAGCCACCGCTTATAAGGATGAGGGCTGCCTTTCTTGCGACCTCTATCTCGGAATATTTCAGAGATAGAGGTAAGAATGTCTTGCTGGTCATGGATTCTCTAACACGTTTTGCCAGTGCGCAGCGTGAGGTAGGGCTCGCAACCGGTGAGCCTCCTGCGACCAAAGGGTATCCGCCCTCGGTCTTTGCGCTCCTGCCAAAGCTTCTGGAGCGTGCAGGAAACTCAGAGTCAGAGGGCTCGATAACGGCATTTTATACGATCCTTGCCGAGGGTGATGACGTCAACGACCCTATTGCCGATGCCGTGCGTGCTATCCTAGATGGTCATATCGTCCTTACCCGTGATCTGGCAAGTCAGGGCCATTACCCCGCAATAGACGTGTTATCAAGTGTCAGCCGGGTTATGATTGACGTAACCAGTGCGGAGCATCGCAAGGCAGCGACCGAGATAAGGGCTGTAATGGCCACCTATAAAAAAGCCTATGACCTGATCAGTATCGGGGCATATAAAAAAGGTAGTGAACCGAAGATTGACCGAGCTATCAAGCTCAATGATATGATACTTAATTTTCTTCGCCAAGATATTGATGAGAGTGTGAACTTTGGTGATGCAGTAGAGAGGCTTGAGCAGGTAGCGGCCCTGTAGGTTTAAAAAGGTAAAATCAAGAGATGAAAAAATTTAACTTCAAATTAGAGCCCCTCCTTGAGTACAGGCAGCGTCTGGAGGATATCCTCAGGAAGGACCTAGTTGAGGCCGGCAGGCTCCTTGATATCGAGCAAGCAAAGCTTCAGGACTTAAGGGATGCGCATAGCAAGGCTATTGAAGAGGTAGAGAGGCTTAAGGGCGAGGACAATAGTACAGAAGATCTTATGCTTTATTATAACTATCTGGTTGGGCTCAAGACTTACATAGAAGAGCAGTCGCAGATGGTGGCAAAGAGTAAGCAGGTATATGAAGAGCAACGCCAGAAGCTTGTAGAGTCTGCCAAGGAGCGTCGAACCGTAGAGCTTGTTAAAGAACGCGCCCAAAGCCAGCACGAGAGCGAAGAAAAGAAAGAGGATCAGAAGATAACCGATGATATCGGGTCTTCCAGATTTATAAGAGGGGTTATTAACGGTGAAGGTTAAGGTACTAACGATAGCCTTTATACTTAAGATAGTTGTCTTTGGTCTCTGGTTTGCCATGAGCTCAGGCCTTGTGGACTTTGGCGTTGTGCACGCCGAGCAGCCCCTGATCAGCGAGATCGTTGTGACAGATGGTGTCAAAGTCGTTGATCTTGAGGGCGGTGATATCGCTGTCAAAGGTGAGGGGGCGATAGAGGCAGATACCTGGAGTCTTATTACAGATACCGAACGTAGTATGCTAGAGGCCATGAAGCGCAGAGAAAGCGAACTGAAGGCAAGGGAAGATGATCTTAAAAAATACGAGCAGAGGCTGGCAGTTGTAAATAGCGACCTTGATCTGCGAATGAAGGAGCTTAAAGCTACCAAAGAAGTCGTGGATAAAGCCCTGCTAAAGCTTAAGACCGCAGAGAAGACGCGCTCCAAGAGGGTTGTTAAAATCTATGAGTCAATGGCACCGGAAGAGGCTGCGGCAAGGATAGAGAAGCTTGATGAGACGACAGCCGTTATGATTCTGTCTACCATGAAAGAGAAGAAGGCTGGAGCCGTACTCGGTCTGGTCTCGGTGGCGAAGGCCGTTAGGTATAGCCAGCTGATGAATAAACCGCTGGTCGTCAAGAAGAAAAGGCGCTGATAAACTCTAATCGTTTTTTCTTGATTATGCGATATTCAGAGTCCTGTATTTTCTGAGTTTTAACTATAAAATCTAATATTAATAACCAAAGGCCATAGAGACGACTCTATGGCCTTTGGTTATTAATACGACTGCAAAAATTACCCGAAAGGAAAATAATACCTCACTATAATTTCCGCTTTTTCTTGAGTTGTAAAATCTATATTATTGTAATGTCTTGATTTGATAGGGTTTTATTGTCATATCAAGAGCTGGCACGCAAGTTGCATTAGAATAGCGTTGCAGGCAGAGTATGTGTTGTGGAGCTAAGTAGTTATGAGCAGTATTTTTCAAACAAATAGTCAGGCCGATTACCTCTTGAGGCAACAGAGAGCGGCGATGCGTCCTGAGCTAGACCTTGGTGCTGGAGCCGCGCAGAAGCCCCCTGCTAAGCCTGCTGTTGTTAGTGGTTCTAACTCTGAGTTTTTTAAGGCCGCAGCAGATGTTAGAGCCACGGAGAAGGCCAGAGCCAATGTGCTTGCTCGCAGCTCTGCGCAGGATAACAAACGAGATGCAGCGCAAGTGCGCCAAGCGGCAGAAGATAGACGTCTTGATGCTCTTGATAAGAGCGAGGCCGATAGGGCGCAGAGGTCGGTAGAGAATACATTAGAGAGCAAGAGCAATGCCTTTGAAAGGCCCGGCCATGAGTCATCCAATGACGCAGCTACTGGTGGTTCAAAGGTCTCCGAGACTGCCAGAGAAGCCAATCCGGGTCGTTACGATAATCTTGAAGACAGAGGAGCTACTCGTCCAGACTCTACCGATCACGCCGGGCATAGTCACGGCGCAGAGGCCGTACAAAGTAGCCGCCTTAATGGTACTGAGTCCGCAGGGTTTCTAGATACGGCAGAGCTTAGTGGTTCAGAGGTTGGTCTTATAAATGCATATCTTAGCCAGAACGCTAGTCCCCAGAACGCTAGTCCAAAGAAGGCTGAGGTTTCGTCCGGTAAGGTCGCCCAGGCCTACGAAACCGTAATAGCAAACCTTGGTGAAGAGGACGTAGCTACCTTAAACACATTGAAACCCGGTGAACTGCCAAAGCTCATAAATGCAAAGGCCTCGGCCTACGTCGCTGAGCCAACCGCAGAGCCAACTGGCGGGGAAGGCTCTGTTGTTGACCACAATGTTGTAGCAGACGGATCTGGGCATACAGTTGTAACTGAGGGCGAAGAGGGCGTAGCCGCTGATGCCATGGCGGCAGTGAGCGAAGAGTTAGCAGCTATTATTGGCGCAGATCCAGAAGGTGACGAGGTCGTAGAAGTATCTGATGATACAAAAGACGTCGGCGGGGCATTTGATATGGCCTCAGCCGGACAAGGACTTATTCTTGATGAAGATATAGATGGCACGCAGCTCGGTGACGGCGTCACTAACGCAGGTAAAGAAGGCGGTGGTTCAGGTGAAGCGGCTGGTAAGGAGACAAAGCCGGACGCCCAGACCACTGGAGCTGCCGCAGCCCTTAAAGAGGCCTATATAGAGGCCCATACCGAAGAAAAGGGTATAGAAAAGGAAGAAAAGGGGAAAGCACCTGTAACCCAGAAGACTCTCGACTCGCCCAGCACAAACACGAGAGCTACTACCGGGCCAAAGACGATCCCTCAACAGGGTGGTGAGGCACTTAACTTCTCGATTGAGGAGCTGGCTTTGGACTTGGGTGATGCAGTCGATAGTGCTGATCTCGTAGAGGCTATAACTGGGAAAGATCCAAACGCTGGCTCTGGGCTCTCTAAAGAGCACAGTACTAGCGGTCATAAGCAGGATATGGCAGCGATGAAGAACGATGGTAAGGCAGAGGGGATGGCGCAAGCTAAAGACGCCAAGGCTGGCGTAGAGGCGGCAAAAAAGACGAGCTCTACAGCACCAAAGACCTTTAACTTTGGAAAGTTGCAGGAAGGTGTATTCAATGGAGTAGACAGGGGGTTAAGGCTTAGTCTAGCCAGTGGCGGGCAAAACGCAAAACTGACGCTTCGCCCGGAAAGCCTTGGCGAACTGCGTATTAAGCTTACGATAGGTGATGATGGTCAGGTCCAGTCAAAGATAATGGTAGATAACGCGACGGTAAAGAGTCTTTTAGATAGCGATGCCGCGAGGCTTAAGAATATCTTCAGCGAGCAGGGCCTTGATTTGGAGAGTTATTCAGTTGAGGTCGGTGGTGGCTGGTCCGGCAAGAGTGCCAAGGGCGGAGGCTCTGGCTTTGGTTTTAATGGTAAAGGGTCGCAGAGTGCTTACGGCGAAGATAGTGGCGCAGCCGCAACGGAGATGGATATTTCAGCGATAGCAGGTGGCGCGTACGGAACAGTTGGCGGCGGCTTGGATCTATTTGCTTAATAGAGAAAAACAGTATTAGAACGGGGGTTTATTATGAGTTTTATGAGCGAGATAAATGCTGCAACCGGGGTTAGAGATACATCGGAAATTCCTGTAAAGAAAGAGGTCGGTAAAGAGGCCTTTCTTATCTTGCTTGTTGCTCAGATGGAGTATCAGGATCCGCTGAGCCCGACTGATAATACGGAGTTTGTCTCTCAACTGGCCCAGTTCAGCTCTCTTGAGGCGTTGCAGAACCTGCAGGCTGATATGGGCGATGTCTCGGGTAACATGAGTGCCCTCAGGCATCAGACAAGCTCGGATCTGGTAGGCAGGGTAGTAACGGTCGAAGGCTCGGACTTTAATTATAGCGGCAGTCCTATCCCGCTTGCCTATGATTTGGGTGGCTACGCAAATGACGTTAAGATCAAGATAGTAGATTCCAGTGGGAAGGTGGTTCGTACGATTCAGGGTAAAGAAGGGCCTGAAGGAGAATATCAACTCTTCTGGGACGGCAAGAATACAGAGGGTCTTGATGCAGGTGAAGGTTCATATAGTATGGAGATATCGGCTACCGATGATAGTGGTGAATATGTAGGTGTCACCACATACGTGAGTGATCTGGTCGCCAGTGTGATATTTAAAGATGGCAAGTCCTTCTTGAATGTTGGTTCCATGCTGGTCTCAGTAGATAAGGTAAAGGGAGTTTATTGAAAATAAGTACTAGCGCAAAGCCGGTTTAACCGGTGTGAAGCCAGTTTAACTGGTATAAAGCCGGCGTAACCGGTAATAATGGGGGTAATACAGATGCAAACATCACTATACACAGGAATAAGCGGACTTAATGCCAATTTGTCGGCCCTTTCTGTCATAGGCAATAATGTCGCCAATATTAACACCAACGGCTTTAAAAGCAGCAGGGTCTTATTTGAGGACATTATGGCCCAGACTGCTTCCGGCGGTAATGAAATAGGACTTGGTGTTAATATGTCCGGGACGCAGCGGATCTTCTCGCAGGGTGCATTTGAGACAACGGCCTCAGGGCTGGATATGGCGATAAGCGGCAATGGATTCTTCACTCTTGCAGATAGTACGGGAACTTATTACACAAGGGCCGGCCAGTTCAGGATAGATAAAGACAGCTTTCTTGTAAACCCGGGGGATCTTAATGTGCAGGGTTATATGGCAGATGCCGCAGGTGTTCTGGGAAATATTATAGGCGATGTTCAGATATCCAACTCGGCTATCGCTCCTAATCCAACTGCAACCGTTGAGGTCTCTGCTAATGTCGATTCAAATGCTATTATTACAGGATTTGTCTTTACCGCCGGTTCAAATGAATATATTGCCGCCAATGATGGCTCTGGATTTACCGCAGATCTTATTACCGATGGCGGGCTTACCTCAGGTACCTCGTATAGCGGAGCCGAGGTCGCGATAGCAATAAAAAATGCCCTTGAGGGTACAAACAGCAGTGGTGATACCTATACCGTAGCCTATGCCGATCAGACCGGTCTTTTTACAATAACCAATGACACCGGCAATTCTAACTCCATTACCATCGACTGGGCCGGTGCATCTACGGCTAATACACTTCTGGGTTTTACAGCGGATGATACAATAGCTGTTGCCGCAAGTGCTTCGAGTGATGTCGCGGCAGGGACCTTTACCGTTGCCAGTGCAGCCGATACAAGTAACTTCTCAGTGCCTGTCACCGTCTATGATTCATTGGGAAATGATCATGTCATAACGGTTTACTTCAGGAAAGATAGCCTTGGCGGTACCGGTAATATCTGGGACTGGTATGCCGTAGTTGACGCGGCAGACTCAACCTCAGGAAATACAGAGTTGCAGGCAAATGGTACGCTTACCTTTAATACTACAGGAGCGTTATTTAGTGATTCATCCGTAACATACCCGACCGGTGGCTTTGACTTTTCTGGCGGTGGTGTCCAGGATCAGACAATAGACTTTGACTTCGGGTTATCCACCGTAGCAGGCGGAGCAGGTAAGGAGGGAATTACCCAGTACGGTACTGATTCTGCGGTAAGTGCCATAGCGCAAGACGGCTTTACAGCCGGTTCCTTGCAGAGGATAAGCGTAGACTCGGAAGGACTCATCAGGGGGGTCTTCTCCAATGGTAGAACCCGTAATCTGGCTCAATTGATCCTTGCTACCTTCCAGAGCCAGGAAGGACTTACCGGGGTAGGCAGGACCCTCTATCAGGAGACCGCTGATTCCGGTCAGCCTTTGCTGAGTAATCCTGGCAGTTCTGGAAAGGGGCTAATCCAGTCAAGTACCCTTGAGCTTGCTAACGTCGATCTGGCCTCAGAGTTTATTAGTATGATTACCGCTCAGAGAGGTTTCCAGGCTAACTCAAGGATTATCACCACTACAGATGATATCCTTGCCGAGCTGGTTAACCTTAAGAGGTAATTAACAGGTAGGTAGGTTTTTCCCCATGGCGGGGCGTGCCGTAAGGTGCGCCCCGCCTTAACTTATTGAAGTCTATAAGCTTTTAACTATTCACTTCCGTTACGCTCCATTTATTAATTAATGTCATAATAATGACACCGCGTTGTTCAATCCTTTGACTGCTAGGGCTGAGTTGATCGCCCTACATCTCTTATCTTTTGTATAATGTATAATGTAATTATATGGTTACTGGCATTTCAATTTTTTGACATTCCATCTCAATAATGGCATGACTATTGCATTAAGATAGATTAGAGAAAAGTTGAGGTGAGCAGTGTTCCATGGGTAATAAGCAATGCTTAGGATGCTGATTGTTGTTTTTATACCGTAGGAGGGTATGCCAGATGGCTAAAGATGAAGATGCAAAGAAGGATACGCAGGACGCCGAGGGTGGTGAAGAAGAAGGCGAAGCGGCAGAGGGTGGCAAGAAAAAGGGTGGAAAATTCTCTCCAAAGGCCTTATTAGCCAACAAGAAGAAGCTTATTATGTTTGGCGCCCCTGTTATCCTTATAATTATACTTGGGGTAGTTGGCTATACCATGTTTATGAAGCCTCCGCCTGATCTCGAGACGACAAAAGAGGCGAAAAAGAGCACCAAGTCAAAGAAAGATAAAGATACAAAGGCCAGTGCCGAGCCGGCTGAGCCTGAGGAAGAAGATATTGAAACGCAAGAGGGTGGTGATGCCTTCTTTGGCGGCAAGGCCAATATCTTTGAGATGAAGCCTTTTGTCGTAAATCTACAGGATAATTCAGGGACGAGGTATCTTAAGCTTACCATCGGCATTGAGCTGGACTCACCGTCGACAAAGAAGCAGCTTAAGAGCATGAAGCACAAGGTAAGGAACTCTCTGATAATTCTCCTTAGCAGCAAGAGCTATACCGAGATAGGTTCAATACAAGGTAAATACAAGTTGCGCGACGAGATAGTAGAGAGGATTAATCACATTCTGCATGGCGATAAGGTAAGGACGGTTTACTTTACCGAGTTTGTTGTGCAGTAGAGATAATGGCGAAATAGGTATGTACTACCGATCCGGGCTGCTCAACCTGCAAGGGCGGCATCCTTAAAACACAGAGAGTCAAAATGGCTGAACAATTACTATCACAAAATGAGGTCGATGCCCTTTTAAAGGGAGTCTCCGGTGGCGATATAAAGACCGCTGAGAAAGAAGAGGAACCGGTAAGTGAAGACGGCGTACAAGCTACGACTTTACCAGCTACAGCAGGATCATTCGTGGTCGCATGCCGGCCTTTGAGATGGTCACCGATAGGTTTTGCAGGCAGGCTCGTGGCACTATCTCGGATATGCTCGATAAGGTCGTTGATATAACGGCTGAGAAGGCACAGCTTGTCCGTTTTGGCGATTTTCTGAAGAACCTGCCGCTACCGTCAAGCATGAATATCTTTCATCTCTTGCCGCTTCGGGGCAGTGGTATGTTGGCTATAAACCCTAATCTGGTCTTTCAGATCGTTGCTAATTATTTCGGTGGGGATACTAGGTTCGAGTTCAGGGTAGAGGGCAAGGAGTTTACCTCTCTTGAGCAGATGGTTATAAAAAAATTCGTTAATATTATCTTTGACGATCTCAACAGGGTCTGGAAACCGGTCCATGAGGTTACCTTTACCCTTACCGGCACCGAGACAAATCCGCAGTTTGTAAATATCATGAGCACCTCAGAGGTTGTTGTTCTGGTTCAGTTCAATATCGAGGTCGAGGGCAAGACCAATAACTTCTTCCTTTGCATACCGTATTTTACTCTAGAGCCCATTAAGGAAAAACTCTACGGCGGGTATAGAGAGGATATGAAGGAGATAGATACGAAGTGGAAGGATATGCTCAAGGAGCAGTCAATGGGGCTGACCATCGATGCTAGCGTAAATATAGGGGAGACCGATATTACCCTTGCTGAGGTTCTAAACCTGAGAGAGGGTGATGTCATACAGCTTGACCGCAGCATCAAAGAGCCGCTTATCATGGATATAGAGGGTATACCGAAACTGAACTGTATTGCTGGAAAGTCCGGCAGGAACTATGCAATTCAAATTACCGGGAAAATCGAATAAATAAAGGGGGCTGTTATGGCTGATGATGAGAATAAAGACGCAACGCCTGAGGAAAATGTAGAAGGGGCACCAGAGGCAGAGGCACCAGCAGAAGGCGAAGCAGCTGCCGCTGATGAAGCAGCATCCGCAGGCGAAGCAGCATCCGCTGGTGAAGCAACTGCCGACGAAGAAGAGATGGACGAGGAGACAAAGGCATTTCTCGAGGCCGGCAAGAAAGACGAAGAGGCTAAGGCAGCATCCGCAGCAGAGGCTGGTGGCGAAGCAGCATCCGCTGATGAAGCAGCATCTGCTGACGAGGCAGCTGACGAAGAAGAGATGGACGATGCGACAAAGGCATTTCTTGAGGCCGGCAAGGCCGACGAAGAGGCCAAGGCCGCAGGTGCAGGCGCACCGCCAACAGCACCGCCAGCAGCAGCACCTGCTGAGAAAGAGAAACCAGAGGCAGATGTTCAGTCCGTTGCCTTTTCAAACCTTACCGGTCAGGGCGTTGGCAATATAGCCAATATGGATATGATCCTTGACATCCCGGTGACGGTATCGGTGGAGCTTGGTAAGACAAGAATATTGATCAATGAATTGCTCTCGCTCGGTCAGGGTTCGGTGGTGGAGCTTAATAAGCTTGCCGGTGAGCCAATGGAAATTATGGTCAACGGAAAGCTGATAGCTCGCGGTGAGGTCGTTGTCGTCAATGAGAAGTTCGGCGTCAGGCTTACAGATATCATCAGCGTAACAGAGAGGATAAGTCAGCTGGGATGACGGAATCATACGCATATCATGTGGCAAAGATGTTGTTGGCTCTTGCCATAGTTTTAGTGGTCTTTGGCGGTGCCGCGTACTTCTTTAAGCGTTACGTCTTTGGCAGGGGGCGTGGTCTTGGCAGATTTGGCGGCCCGGACGCGCAGGTAAAGGTCTTGAGCCGTAACTTTATAGAGTCGCGAAAAAATATCGCTATCGTCGATGTCGCAGGAGAGATACTTGTCCTTGGCATAACCACTACAGCGATAACTTTCCTTACTAAACTGGAAGATTCCGAGGCCATCGAGGCCGTGCGCAGTAGCGGGCGACGTACATCACGGAGCTTTGTAGATATATTGCAAGAAAAATTAGGCAAGAAGAATACCAAGCAGAAAACTAATAACAGTAAGGGGTAGAGGGCTAATAATTGATTATGAAGAAAGTTGTCTTTTATATAGTGCTCATCGGGGTTATCTTCATGCCAGCTATTGGTCTTGGCGCAGAAGGCGATCTCATTCCTGGGCTTAGCATTACCATAGGGGACGGCGCAGAGGGTGGTACCTCAACGGCAATACAGATCGTTATCCTGCTGACGGTTCTCTCACTCGTACCATCTATCCTTATCATGATGACCTCCTTTACAAGGCTTATTATAGTATTCGCCCTGCTTCGCCAGGCCGTTGGCGTCCAGTACGCCCCGCCAAACCAGGTTATTATCGGAATGGCATTATTTCTTACTTTTTTTATAATGTTCCCGACCTTTCAGACTATGAACGACGAGGCATTTACCCCGTATAAAAACGGGGATATATCGCAGAGCTCGGCACTGGCAAAGGCCGGTGAGCCGCTTAAAGAATTTATGCTTAAAAACGTCCGTAAAAAAGACTTAAAGCTATTTATGAAGATTACCGGAGAGCAAGAGATCCAGAACAAAGAAGCCGTGCCTTTCCATGTTCTGGTGCCGGCCTTTGTTACCAGCGAGCTGAAGACGGCCTTTCAGATAGGCTTTCTTATTTATCTACCGTTTCTTGTTATAGATATGGTCGTTGCCAGTGTGCTTATGAGTATGGGCATGATGATGTTGCCGCCGGTTATGATCTCGTTGCCATTTAAGCTGATGCTCTTTGTTTTGGCCGATGGCTGGTATTTACTTGTAGGTTCACTGGTCAGTTCTTTTGGCTAGCTAATGGTAATGATATTGAAAACTAGAGGTACTGATTATGACTCCTGAGCTTGTTATATCCATTGGAAAAGATACTATTCAGATGGCTCTTAGCCTGAGCGTGCCGATACTGTTGTGCGGCATGGCGGTAGGTCTTACGGTCAGTATCTTTCAGGCCGTAACACAGATTCAGGAGGTGACGCTTACCTTTGTGCCAAAGATAATTGCGGTCTTTCTGGCTCTGCTTTTATTTGCCTCTTGGATGATAGAGATGCTGGTGCAGTACACAACGCATATATTTGTAAATATACCGAACTATATAAGGTGATTAGCCATGGAGTATATACAACATATTGTAGCCAACTCGTCGACCTTTCTATTTGTATTTGTTAGGACCGGCTCGATTGTGCTGCTGGCCCCGGTCTTTGGTACTCCGACGGTTCCGCTGCGTGTAAAGCTTGGTTTGATTATACTCTTGAGCGTTGTTCTTTTCCCTTTGGTTACGCCTGTCGCTATGCCGCAGACAATGATAGGACTAACTCTCGGGCTTGGCTCAGAGATGGCCATAGGGGCCGTGATAGGGCTTGTCGCCAGGTTTGTCTTTGCCTCTTTTGAGTTTGCAGGTCAGGTAGTTGGTTTTCAGATGGGGCTTGGTATGGCCAATGTCTATGATCCGATCAATAGCGCACAGATCACAGTGCTCGGTAAATTTATGAGTATCATAAGTATGCTTGTCTTCTTATCGATCAATGGTCATATCATGGTGATAGCCGCCCTTAAAAAAAGCTTTGCCGTTATACCGCCTTATGGTTTTAACTTTACCGGCACTCTTATGGAGCAGATCCTGTATATGTCGCGAGAGGTCTTTATAACCGGAGTAAAGGTAGCGGCCCCTGTTATGGGTACGATTCTTCTTGTTAATATAGGCCTTGGCGTAGGTGCCAGAGCCGTACCACAGCTTAATATGTTTGTTGTTGGTTTTGCTATCGCGATAATGGTTGGTTTTATGATTATCGGGTTGTCGATGGAGTTTTATTATACAGCTATGTCAAGTGCCTTTGAAGATATGTGGATGAAGATCTTTCAGATGCTAGAGGTTATGTGAGATGGCCGATGACGGGCAGGAGAAAAGTGAAGAACCTACCTCGCGAAAACTTGAAGATGCAAGAGAGAAAGGCGACGTCCCTGATAGTAAAGAGATGGCGACCTTCTTCTCTATTCTCTCGGCACTCATTCTGCTTTATTTCTTTGGTCATTGGATGCTCGACGGTATGGGGAGTTTTATGAAGGATACGTACTCTAATATTGAATTCAACGAGATGACCCCTGAGATGGCGGTTGTCCTCTTTGGCAAGGTAACCCTTAAGCTTGCCATAACATTGCTGCCGGCCTTTTTAATAATGCCTTTTTTCGCTATAGCAGGGAAGCTTTTGCAAAACGGTATTGTCTTGAGTTCAAAGGCTGTGATGCCGGATATCAGTAAAATTAATCCGCTCTCCGGCCTTAAGAACTTATTCTCTATGAAGTCCCTTGTATCGCTCGTTAAAAACGTCGCCAAGATCTCTGTTGTTGGTTTTGTGGTCTACGGGGTGGTCAGTGAAGAGTGGCTGAACCTGCCAATGCTCATGGATATGGAGCTTGTCACTGCTATTGGCTTTACGGCAAACCTGGCATTTCGCATTATTATAAGGACCGTATGGGTTTTACTAGCTATTGGTTTTATCGATTATCTATACCAGAGATATAACCATAAGAAAAAACTTAAGATGAGCAAGGAAGAGGTAAAGGAAGAGCATAAAGAGAGCGAGGGTGATCCGCTGGTTAAGGCGCGTATCAGGACGGTCCAGCGCCAGATCGCAAGGCAGCGAATGATGCAAGATGTTCCGGAAGCAGACTTTGTCGTTACCAACCCGACTCATCTGGCAGTAGCTGTTAAATATGACAAAGAAAATAGCAGCGCACCGATGGTCGTTGCCAAGGGCGCCGGGCTTATTGCCGAGCGTATAAAAGAGATCGCTAAAGAAAGTGCAATACCTGTTATCGAGAATAAGCCGCTTGCGAGGAGTCTCTTTAAGTTCGTTGATATTGGTATGGTTATACCAGAGACCCTCTACAAGGCAGTGGCCGAGATGTTGGCTTACGTATACGGGCTTAAAAACAAGAAGGACCGGTAGTTAGGAGAAGTGCCAGATGGCTGGAATGATAGATAATTTGAATTGGTTAAAGAAGGGCGGCGAGTTCGCCCTGCCTGTAGGTATTGTCGTGGTTCTGGCCGTGATGATCCTGCCAATGCCGCCGTTTATCCTGGATATAATGTTGACCTTTAACATTACGCTCTCGCTTATAATTCTGCTTGTTGCTGTGTATGTCAAGAAGCCGCTGGAGTTCTCGACTTTTCCGACGATACTGCTGGTCTCTACACTGTTCCGGCTATCGTTAAATGTCGCTACGACGCGTCTGATCTTGCTGCGTGGCTCTGAGGGCACGGGGGCCGCCGGAGAGGTCATTGAAAGTTTTGGTAACTTTGTTGTAGGCGGAAACTTTGCCGTTGGTTTTATAATCTTTGCCATTCTGGTCATCATCAACTTTATGGTTATTACAAAGGGTGCCGGACGTATCGCCGAGGTCGCCGCGCGGTTTACCCTTGACGCTATGCCGGGTAAACAGATGAGTATTGATGCTGATCTTAATGCCGGAATAATAGCGGAAGATGAGGCAAAGGCGCGCAGGGAAGAGGTCTCGCTAGAGGCAGATTTTTACGGTTCAATGGACGGTGCTAGTAAGTTTGTTAGAGGAGATGCCGTAGCGGGTATATTAATTACGCTTATAAATATCGGCGGCGGTCTTGTCATCGGTGTCTTGCAGCAGGGTATGCCGATGATGGAGGCGGCATCAACCTATACGCTCCTGACCGTTGGTGACGGCCTAGTAACACAGATACCGGCGCTCATTATATCAACGGCAGCAGGTATCGTTGTCTCCAATATTAGCTCTGATCAGGGCCTTAACTCAAGGCTTGGCAATCAGTTTAAGCTACATCCAAAGCCGATAATGCTTGCGGGTATTATCTTGTTTATCATGGCTCTGGTTCCGGGGCTTCCTCAGGTGCCATTCTTTATATTGTCTTTTCTGACCTTTGGCACTGGCTACTTGATCTACAAAGGGGCTAATAAAAAGAAGGCCGAAGAGGCTGCGGCAAAGGAGCAGGCAAGGGTTGCGCCAAAGAAGACCAAGCGTGAGCCTATTGATGAGGTTCCGTTGCTGGATATCCTGGGGCTTGAGGTAGGATATCGCCTGATCCCGCTTGTCGATGAGAGCGAGGACGGCGAGCTGCTAGAGAGAATAAGAGGGATTAGACGGCAGTTTGCCGATGAGATCGGCCTGATCGTACCGTCGGTGCATATTAAAGATAACCTGCAGCTAAGTCCTACTGGATATGTCTTCTACGTAAAAGGGCTTGAGGTCGGCCGGGGTGAGCTTATGGTTGGCCATGTACTAGCCCTTGACCCGGGCAATGCACGCAGCGGCCTTGAGGGCATACAGACCAAGGATCCGGCCTTTGGCTTGCCGGCTATATGGGTCTCGGACGCAGAGAAAGAAAGAGCGCAGATGCTTGGCTACACAGTGGTTACGCATGCCGCAATCGTTGCGACCCATATCAGCGAGTTGGTAAGGGTAAATAGCGAAGAGCTCCTTGGGCGTCAAGAGGTGCAGAGCCTCCTAGATAAGGTCGCTAAGACCCATCCAAAGGTCGTTGAAGAACTTGTCCCAGGCCTTATGAATGTTGGTGGGGTGCAGAAGGTCTTACAGAACCTCTTGCGTGAGAGGGTATCTATAAGGGATATCCAGACGATTCTGGAGGCGATTGCCGACTACGCTTCCTTGACAAAGGATCCGGATATTATAACCGAGTACGTAAGGGTAAAGCTTGCAAGACGCATCTCCCGTGGTCTTGTTACGGCAGATAATACGATCCCTGCGATCTCGCTTAGTCATGAAATAGAGGAGAAGATCTCGGGTGCTGTAAAGGAGACGCAACAGGGCGTATTCTTTGCGATAGATCCTACCTTCGCCCATAGCCTGTTAACGATGATAGGTGACGCGCTGGAGGAGGCCGTTAGCACCGGTGTTCAACCGGTTATTCTGGTCTCTCAGGAGACTAGACGTTTTGTTAGAAAACTCGTAGAGAAGTCTTATCCTGCGATATCCGTACTGTCGCACAATGAGATAGCGGATAACATCAATGTACAGACCTTAAAAGTAGTGAGGGTGAGCGATGCAAATTAGAAAATACAGAGGCGTAGATATTAAAGAAGCCTTGAGTGCCGTAAAAGAAGAACTAGGTCCCGATGCCCTTATACTGGAAACGCGAAAGTCAGTAAGCGGTGGCTTTATCGAGGTTAGTGCCGTTATAGAAATAGACGATCCTATCTCCACAGGGCATTCGCCCGTTGGGCATTCCTTGGGCGACGAGAGACGTAAAAAATCTAATATCTCTGTTGTTGCAAAGCCAAAGCCAAAGCCAAAGGATGACAGGCCTAGTCTGGCGAGCCCCCGGGGCGCAGGCTATGGCTCGCAGTATGTCGCAGAGGAGGACGGGACAAGCCACGTTCTAAGAGAGCTCCGAGGTCTGAAGGATTTCCTCAGTGTCATCTCGGTGCGTGATGAGACCGAGGGTGGTAAGAATTTTCTAAAGCTTGAAAAGGAGATGGATAGCAGTGGGATCGATAAGTCTTTTGTCCATGATGTTTTGATTTCAACTATAACCAAGGCCGCGCAAGACGGCGATGGCACTGATATAGATCTGCTTAGAAGCCGCGTGAAGAGTGCTGTCTTAAGCGAGATAACGACCAAGAACCCGATATCAGAAACTGGTCAGACAATCTTGGCTCTTGTTGGGCCAACCGGGGTCGGTAAGACCACGACGGTCGCAAAGCTAGCGTCTATAATGGCGCTGAAGAAAAAAAAGAAGGTTGCCCTGCTTACTATGGATACCTTTAGAATCGCCGCCGTTGATCAACTCAAGAGGTACGGCGATATAATCGGTGTTCCTGTTAGTGTCGCTGAGACCCCGGGTGATGTGCATAGGCTTTTACGTGAACATGCCGACAAAGACCTTATACTTATCGACACGGCAGGGCGCGGGCGAGGAGATACGGAACAGATGCAGAAGCTATGCGCCCTTGCGGAGATGGACGTTAAGGTTAAATTCAACCTGGTACTAAGCGTTAATACGCGCGATGCGTATCTTTATGATACCGTGAAAAGATTTCGCGGCGTTGCTATTGATTCATTGACATTTACAAAGCTCGATGAGAGCTCGGAGTTCGGCCCTATCCTCAACACAGCACTTTATTCGGGTAAGCCTCTGGCCTTCTTTACTGACGGGCAAAGGGTGCCGGAGGATATTGAGGCCGCAAGCAGCAAGAGGCTGGAGAGTCTTTTTCTTTTAAATTAAGAAATTATTGGAGGAGCAAGTAATGGATCAGGCAGATACACTTAGAAAAATGGCCGAGCAGCAGGGTTGCGACACATCAGAGAAACTCAGAGATGACTTTGGTAATGTGATGGTCGTCTCGGTGACAAGCGGTAAGGGCGGGGTCGGTAAGACCAATACCGTTGCAAACCTTGCCATCGCACTTGCTCATATGGGAAGGCGAGTCTTGTTGCTTGACGCGGACCTCGGGTTGGGAAATCTGGATATACTCCTAGGGCTTGCGCCAAAGTATAATATAGGGCATTTTCTTCGCGGAGAAAAAACGCTGCCAGAGGTTCTTATCAAGGGGCCTGCTGGTATCTGGATCTTACCGGCGACCTCCGGGCTAAGCGAGCTTACGAGCCTAAGCGTTGAGGAGCGGCTTACGATATCGGCTCATATCGAGGAGCTCGGTGATAAAATTGATTTTATGATTATAGATACGGCTGCCGGTATCTCGGAAAATGTCTTGTTCTTTAATATGGCAGCGCACGAGATAATCGTTGTGGCCTCACCTGAGCCAACGTCTATCACCGATGCCTATGCCCTGATTAAGGTTATGCATCGAAAATACGGGGAGAGATCTTTTCGTTTATTGGTTAATTCCGTTAAGAGTCGCACTGAAGGGCTTGATGTTTATAGGAAACTAAGTCTTGTTGCTGCAAAATTTCTTAATGTTTCTGTTGACTACCTTGGCTGTGTGCTTTACGATGAGAACTTACCTAATTCCGTTATTCAACAAAGAGCGGTTATCGAGGCCTTTCCCTCCAGCGCCGCCAGTATTTGTTATAGAGAACTTGCCAGAGAACTTGACCAACTCCAGCCGCGAACAGATGTAAACGGCGGGCTTCAGTTTTTCTGGCGAAAGATGGTAGGTAACGGTATTTAAAGGGCTTTAATCGGCGATCATGATTTTATTTTAAAACAGTAGAATTGTATCTGAGGATTTAATAGATGTACGGAACCATTGAAACTAAATATCTGACAGGGCTTTCAAAGAGGGATCATCTGATAGTTGAGCATGCCTCGCTGGTGAAGATTATTGCCCACCAGCTTGCCATTCACCTGCCTCCTCATATCGATGTTAATGACCTTATGGGCTCAGGTTCTATTGGACTAATTGAGGCCGTTGATAAATTTGACCCCGATAGGGGTGTAAAGTTTAAAACTTATGCTACAATCAGAATAAGAGGGGCGATTATGGATGAGCTCCGTAACATGGATTGGATGAGCCGTTCCATGAGGGAGAAGTCCAATCAGCTGGTAAAGGCCTATGATATCGTTGAAAAGCGTCATGGCAGGCCGGCTGAGACAGAAGAGGTCGCCGAGTTCCTCGGCATTAGTCATGATAATCTTTTTACGCTCCTGCGGGAGGTAAGCTCTTTTAGCGTCTTGAATATCGAGGATCTGGGTCTTAAAGACGGCGAAGGAATGAATATTCTGGACTGTATAAAAGACCCGAATGGAAAAGACCCGGTAACGGTGCATAAGTTAAAAGAACTTCGTGAGACCATAAAGAACGCAGTTGATCATCTGCCGGATAAAGAAAAATTAGTAGTCTCGCTCTATTATTATGATGAATTGACGATGAAGGAGATAGGCAGGGTCCTTGATATCACTGAGAGTCGAGTTTGTCAGCTGCATAGCCAAAGCATGCATAGGCTAAAAGGACGCCTTAAAAAAATTATTAAGGGCGAGTAATACCTGCTAAACACCTTCTTTGTTGCTTGTATATTTTGCATGTTTTCCCATTTAGTTAACTCCCATCACGTATTTCCATTTTTTTCTCTACATACATCGCCTAAGTTAAAGATATTACAAATATATCCGATAAAACATTGAGGGGAGATATGTCAACAAACGAAGAAATTAAAAAACTACTCTCAAGCGAGGATCCGACAGACAGAAGGATTGGCTGTGGTGAGCTTGAAGAGAACTGGTCTGTGGAGTTTATTCCTGACCTTGTGCACCTGATAGCCGATGACAATATCGGTGTTCGGGAGGCAGCTGTTAATGCGCTGATCGCTTCCGGCACCTCGCAGGCGGCCGAGGCTATTGCCCCGCTGCTGGACTCAGATGACCCGGCAATAAGGAATATGGTCGTTGAGATACTGACGGCTTTGAAAGAGTCAGCTCTTGATACTGTTATAGAATTGACAGAGAGCAGGGATGACGATATAGCCAAGTTTGCTGTAGATATTCTCGCTCTCTGGGGTAATCCTGATACTCTCTCGGCACTCTCCATGTTGTGTTCACATCCAAATTCAAATGTCAGAGCAGGGCTTGCCGACGCACTCGGTGCAGTCGGTGGCAGAAGAAGTTTTGATATTCTGCTGCTTCTCTTAAATGACGATGAGGAGTGGGTCAGGTTTTCGGCGGTTGATGCACTTGGCAGGTTCGACGGTGCTGATATCCCGGTTGAGCCACTGCTGGAGGTCCTGGATAACGACAGTATGCTCGTTAAGACAGGGACGATGGAGGTCATAAGCAAGGTCGCAACCCCTGAGCATTGCACGGCGATCCTGACCCGTTTTAGAGATCTGTTGCGTGATAAGCATTGTTTGCCGGTATCTGCTGTCGTCGATATGCTGGAGAAGGCAGCGTCAAAGGAATGGGGCGAGGGATGCCGCAGGCTGCTCTGGAGTTTTAAGGATGTCTTCTTTGAGTTCTTTACGGCCTCACTTACCGAAGATGACTCTGATATTAGAAAATGTGCCCTTAAAGGGCTTGCCTACCTTGGGGATGAAAGAGGAATCGCCGGGGTCATAGATTACCTGGAAGGGTTGGATAATATAGAGGAAGATGACGAAGAGCAGTTTGTAAGTGCTATTGTCGCGATGTCTAATAATGGAAATATGCCTGAGCTCGTTGTATCTAAAATAAATGAGAAGACAAAGTATCTTAAGATTTATATTATGGTCGCCGGGGCACTCAAGGCCAAGAGTATGGTTCAGGTGTTTGCTGAACTTATCGAAGATGTAGGGAAGAATGAACTTCGTGCTATCGTTGACGCCCTTGAAAAAATAGAGACAAGCGAGAGCGTAGAGGTGCTTAAGTCTCTTCTTAAAAGTGATGAGAGTCATGTCAGACGCGTCTCGGCCAGAAGCCTTGGCCGCCTTGTCGGCACAGAGGCCGTGCCGCTGCTCTTTGATGCACTAAAGAACGAGCCGTATAAAGATGTAATGGAGGAGATTACCATTGCTCTCTCCGGTATTCCAACGCAGGATGTCGTCGAAGGCTTTGTCGAGTTGCTGAGCAGTGAAAAGAATCTTTTGCGGGCTATGGCAGTTAGCGGGCTTGGCAGTATCGGCGGTGAAGAGGTCTTTGGCCATCTAAAGGGCTGTGTCAAGGACGAGGATCTGGGCGTTAGGAAGATGGTATACGGGGCCTTGGCAAGGTTGAACCTCGACGATGCTTCTCTTGTCCTGGTTGCTGGCCTTAAGGACGCTGACGCAGAGGTGAGACTTACCGTGCTAAAGGCACTTGACCTTAACAGTAAGCATTATGGTGATGACTTTGGCGATCTACTAATCGGTTTGCTGAAGGATGAGAATATGTGGGTAAGGTATATGGCTGTTCAGCACCTGGGAGAACTAGGGTATGGTCAGGCTGAAGAAGTCATGCTGGATCTTATAAAGGCAGATGAGCCTCCTGTTAAAACCGCTGTAGCAAAGGCGCTAGAGAAGATTGGTACAATGAAGGCTATCCCGGTTCTGCAAGAGTTAGCGGATTATCCGGATGAATCTGTCCATGAGGCGGTTATGGAGGCGATTGATTCTATACAATGGATGCACTCAAATTAAATATGAATGCTAATAAGCCTGTGCTGACCGCTGAGACCTTCGTCAAGCTCAGGGACTTTATTGACACAAAGTGCGGTATACACTTTGCGGATAATAAAAAGTACCTCCTTGAAAAAAGGCTTCTTAAGAGGATTGAGCAGAAAAACCTCAAGACCTATGAGGATTACCTGTGTTACTTGACCTATGATAAAGGCAAGGACGTAGAGATGCGACTGCTCTATAACTCTATATCTACCAATGAGACGAGTTTTTTCAGAGACCCTGTGCAGCTCGATGTCTTCAGGCGCGGCGTTCTGCCGGCGATGATTGAAGCGAAGAAGGCACGAGGTGAGAAATCTTTTAGAATCTGGAGCGCGGCCTCATCAACAGGGGAAGAACCCTTAACTCTTGCAATGATACTTATGGAGGAGGGGCTTCATACGCTTGGCTGGACTATTGATATTATAGGTAGCGATATAAGTGAGGGAGTTCTCAGCATGGCCGCAAAAGGCGAGTATGAGAACTATGCCGTGCGTAATACATCGCAGACAATATTGCAGAAATATTTTACCAAGATAGGCAACCTGTACAAGATAAAACCTGAGGTAAGTAAGTTTGTTAAGTACAAAAACATAAACCTTCTCAATGCCACTGATACCAGGATGGTCAGGCAGCGTGATATTGTTTTTTGTCGTAACGTGCTTATCTACTTTACAGATGCAACAAAGAAAAAGGTTGTCAATAATATATATGACTCACTCGCACCGGGTGGATGCCTGTTTGTCGGTTTTTCAGAGTCATTGCATAATATAACAAGGCTGTATAAACCCGTGAGTATAAAGAACTCTGTTGTCTATAATAAAATGTGAGGAAGTTTTATGAAGAAGCCCGTATTGATAGTAGATGATTGCGGCACTACAAGGAAACTTCTCTCTTATATGATAAGAGAGAAGGGTTACGTAACTGTAACTGCCGACAATGGAATCGACGCCCTGGAAAAGTTGGCGACTAATCCTGTTGATCTTGTCTTAACTGATCTAAATATGCCTCAGATGGATGGTATTGAGCTTGTAAAGAACATCCGTGCCAATGAGGTCTATGAAGGGTTGCCAATTATAATGATAACTACAGAGAGCGGAGAGCTTGATAAGGAGACGGCCTTTGAAGCTGGTGTTACGGCCTTTCTTATTAAACCTGTCACGCCCAAGAAACTTGTAGAAGAGATTGAGAAGCTACTTTGATTGGTAAACAATGATTTTTGGATTTTTGGTTTTGTTTTTTTAAAATCAACGGAGGATAAGAATGGATACTAATATGAAGATCCTTGTGGTAGATGATTTTCCAACCATGAGAAGGATTATGAGAAATCTACTGAAAGAGCTTGGTTGTTCTAATGTTGACGAGGCAGAGGATGGCAGTATGGCATTTGAAAAACTTAAAGGTGATAAATTTGAGTTTGTAATTACGGACTGGAATATGCCGAAGATGACCGGGATTGAGCTCTTAAAGGCAATAAGGGCCGATGATGCTTTAAAGGGGCTGCCGGTCTTAATGGTAACGGCCGAGGCACTGCAAGATAACGTTGTTGAGGCGGTGCAGGCCGGTGTTAGCAATTATATTGTAAAACCTTTTACAGCAGCTGCCCTTAAAGAGAAGCTGGATCTAATATTTCCCAGTTAATCTAAGTTCAAGAGAGGACTGTTTATTACGTGACGTACTATTTGGTTGTGTAGCAATAATATTAAGGGAGCGGGGAAGGCTTTGTATAATTTCAGGTGGTTATAGATTGTAAGGTAGGCTCTGACAGTATAAATTTTAGTGTTTATAAGGAGATATGCCATGAGTGAAGAAAGATGGGATTCGGTATTGCAGGACCTGAAAGGAGAGCTCTCTGAGCTTGCAAACTTCGTGGAGAAGACCAAGACAGGGATTGACGGAGTGGAGTCAGCGGTCAAGGCCGGTAATGAGGCATTGCCTCAGGCCAACGATCAGTTGCAGGCTGTGACCATAGATTTGGAGAAGGCTGCCAATACCATCATGTCTATATTAGAACATGTCATGAATGAGCAGGACAGGGCCGTCAGTATGCTTGGTGTGCTTAAGAGCTGGGCTCAGGATCTTGATGGGCACAATGGTAAAGAAGGGCTTGGTATTATAAGTGTCCTTGATGGCTCTTTTTCTAATATGCGCGGCGATATGACAGAGATCCTGACGCATATGAGTTTCCAGGATCTCTCAGGGCAGAAGATAAAGAAGGTTATGGCCGGTTTCTCAGAGGTGCAGAATAAGATCCTTGAGCTTGCCGTGACCTTTGGCTTACAGACAAACCATGAAGAGGTCACGGAAAAAGACGATCTGATGGATGAACTGAAAGACGTCTCAGTATCGATGGACCTTAAGCAGGATATCGTCGATAAGATCTTCACTGAAATGAATAAGAAGGCTGCTACTTGATAAGCAAACGACAGGGAGTGTGATTGTATGGAAGGGATGGAAGGGATGGAGGAGATCATCCAGGATTTTATTATTGAATCCTCGGAGGCTCTGGACTCTTTAGAACAAAAATTCTTGGAACTTGAGGAAAATCCTGAAGACTCGGAACTTCTCAATGACGTCTTTAGAACTATCCATACGGTCAAGGGAGCGGCGGGCTTTCTTGCCTTTGAGCAGACCGTTGAGGTAGCGCATATTACCGAGGACATTCTTAATCGTCTCCGTAAGGGAGAGATGAAGTTGTCAACGAAGATAATGGATGCCGTTCTCCAGTCTGTGGATATGCTCAAGGCCCTTTTGAAAAGTATAGAAGAGAATATGAAGGAAGACAAGATGGAGGTTGACCCTATTGTCAGCTGTCTTCGTGATATTTTGGAGGCTTCTAAGGCAGTAGCAGCCGATGCCCCTGCGCCAGAGCCAGAGTCGGAGCAATCTGAGTCGCCAGAGCCAGAAGCCGTTGAAGAAATGCCATCAGAAGCCGAGCCTGCAGCAGAGGGTGCAGCAGCAGAGCCAGCAGCACCGGTTGAGGTGAAAGCCGCTGCGCCACCTGCTAAAAAAGCAGCCGCTAAAGAGAAGGAATATAATATCAGGGTGGATATCTCGCGACTGGATGCTGTTATGGATCTGGTCGGTGAGTTGGTGCTGGCACGCAATAGGCTCGATAGGATTGATTCTCGTTTGATGGAGCAATATCACGAGAACGAGTTGGTCGTCCAGCTCGATGAGGCCGTAGCGCAGTTAAGCCTTGCGACCTCTGATTTGCAACTTGCCGTTATGAAGATGAGGATGCAGCCGGTCAGTAAGGTCTTTAATAAGTTCCCGCGCATGGTCAGGGATCTGGCAAAGACCAATGGCAAGGTTATTGATCTGGTGATCAAGGGTGAGGAGACCGAGGTCGACAAGAGCGTTATTGAAGAGATAGCCGACCCACTCGTTCATATCATAAGAAACTCGGTCGATCATGGTATTGAGTCAATCGACGTTAGGCTTGGCGCAGGTAAGCCAGGTAAGGGTACTATAACCCTCTCGGCATATCAGGAAGGGCGCAATATTTTTATTACAATAGAAGACGACGGTAAGGGTATAGACCCTGAGGCTATCAAGGCCAGTGCCTTGAAAAAGGGGTTGATTACCGAGATCGATGTTAAGAAGTTTACTGATCGCGAGGCATGGGATCTGATATTTATGCCTGGTTTCTCAACGGCCGAGAAGGTGACGGATATTAGTGGGCGTGGCGTTGGTATGGATGTCGTAAAGACCAATATCATGCGCATAAACGGTACTGTTCTCATAGATTCAAAGGTTGGGAAGGGGACAAAGATAACCTTCAGGCTGCCACTTACGCTTGCAATAATAAATGCCCTTAACGTAGAGGCGGAAGGTGAGCTTTACGCCATCCCGCTTACTACTGTTATGGAAAATATGCGAGTGCATAAAGATCAGATAAAGATGATCAACGGTAAGAAGATGGTCAATATAAGGGATAGTGTCTTACCGGTTGTTAACCTTGATGATCTGGTCGGCATAGGCGGAGCTGAGAAAGAAGAAGGTGAGTGGATGTATCTGGTTATTGTGGAGATTGGAGATAGGCGTTTTGGTATGCTTGTCGATAAACTCCATGGTCAGGAAGAGATCGTAATGAAGTCCATGGGCGAGTACCTTAAAGGGACGGCTGGAATAGCAGGGGCCTGTGTTACAGGTGATGGTAAGGTTATTTTAATACTTGATATGGGGGGCTTGGTCGAGGTTATGAAGACCAAGCACGGAATCGAAGGTGATTTAACTCGCAGCTAAGGGAGGTTTGTTTTCTATGGTATTTGAGAAAAAGCCGATTAGGGTATTGATAGTAGATGATTCGGCCTTTATGAGAAGGGTTGTAAAGGAAATGCTGGAGTCGGACTCGGGCATTGAGGTGATAGGGGCTGCAAGGGACGGCCAAGAAGGCGTTGAGATGACGTTGGAGCTTGATCCAGATGTCGTTACGATGGATATCGAGATGCCAAAGATGAACGGGCTGGAGGCCATTGATGTCATTATGGCTCGGTCGCCGCGCCCAATACTGGTCTTAAGCTCGATTACTAGCGAAGGTGCTGAGGTTACGCTTGAGGCACTTGAGAAAGGGGCCACCGATTACGTAGAAAAGACAATTGCCCGCTCGGTCCTTGATGTATTGCAGGTTAAGAAGGATCTGATCGATAAAGTAAAGGCAGTATCCCGCAAGCGGCGTATCATCGCGGCGAGCGCAAAGAAGTCAGCGGTTCCTTTTATTCGCAAGGCTGTGCATAAAACATCGGATCACATTACAGATCTCGTTGTTATAGGCACGTCAACGGGTGGGCCAAGGGCAGTGCAACAGGTATTGCCAGGTATCCCCAAGGATGTGGACGCGGCCTTTGTTATAGCCGTGCATATGCCGGCGGCCTTTACAAAGGCCTTTGCCGATAGGATGAATGCGCACTGTGCTCTGCAGGTCTCAGAGGCAGTAGACGGCGAACCGATAAGAAGAGGTAGGGTTTTAGTCGCCCCAGGCGGTGTTCAGACACTTATAGAAAGGACCTCGGCGGCAGGGGCTAAGATTCATCTTACAAAAGAGCCTGCCGGCTCGATATACAAGCCGTGTATAGACCTGACTATAGGTAGTGCTGCCAAGGCTTATGGCTCACGTGCAATGGGGGTGATCCTTACCGGCATGGGGCACGATGGTAAGGAGGGGATCGCTGCTGTAAAGAAGGCCGGCGGTTGGGCTTTGGCTCAGGATGAGGCCAGTTGCACTGTATATGGCATGCCAAAGGCAGTCGTGGACGCAGGGCTTGCAGATGTCGTAAGCCCGCTAGATAAAATGTCTGCGGAGATAGTAAAGTTGCTCTGAGAGGTTTTATCGCATGGACTTAATGACCCTATTAGGGCTTATAGTTGGCTTTGCGGCAATTATTGGCGGCATGATCTTTGAAGGCGGGCATCTTGGTTCGATAACACAGGCGACTGCCGCTGTTATTGTTTTTGGAGGTACGGCTGGTGCAGTCCTTGTAAGCTTTCCGGCTGCGACTATCAGGCTGGGGCTTAAAAATCTTAAAAAGGCTTTTTTTAACTCCGGCACAAATCCTGCTGCGCTTATCGAACAGATTCTGGATTGTTCTGCTATAGCTCGTAAGGAGGGGTTGCTCTCTCTTGAAGCGAAGATAGAGGAATCAAAAGACCCCTTTTATAAAAAAGGGTTGCAACTTATCATCGATGGCACCGAGCCGGAGGTGGTGCGTAGTATCCTTGAAGTTGATATAGATAATAGCGAAGAGCAGGGGATTAACTCGGCAAAGGTCTTTGAGGCAGCCGGTAGTTACTCTCCTACGATAGGTATTATCGGCGCGGTCTTGGGGCTTATCCATGTCATGTCAAATCTGGCTGATCCCAGCAAGCTCGGAGCGGGCATTGCCGTTGCTTTTGTAGCGACTGTCTACGGCGTCGGAGCTGCAAACCTTGTCCTGTTGCCTATCGCAAATAAGATAAAGATAAAGATAAAGCAGGAGTCTGTCTTGAAAGAGATGTTGATCGAGGGCTTTATCGGTCTTTCTGAGGGCGAGAACCCCAGGTTACTCTCTGAGAAGCTGGAGGGCTATCTAACAGAGGTGGAAAAGGCTCGCAGAAGGGCTGCGTAAGGGGCTTGAACTTACCAATCTTACAGGTTGTTTTAATTGCGGTATCTTCTTGAAATGCTAGAGGCGTGAGTTTATGGCAAGAAAGAAAAAACAGGAAGAACATGAAAATCACGAGAGATGGCTTGTATCTTACGCCGACTTTATTACGTTGCTCTTTGCTTTTTTTGTCAGTATGTACGCTATCAGCACGGTAAATGAGGGTAAATACAAGGCCCTTAGTGAGTCCCTGCAATCTGCCTTTACCGTTACTACTTCATCGGCGGCTATATTCTCTGGTACTGGTACTGGTGGTCTGGGCAGCGGCTTGGGCGAGGTTCCAAGGCTTGAAGATGGACAACCTCCAAAGATAAGCAATAAATTCAGGCAGAACTTCTCCCCTGATTTCAGGCGGCTAAGCAAGGCTTTAAAGAGCTTGCAGGGTAAGACCAATATGACGCTTATGCTTGATGAGCGCGGTATTGTGGTGCGTTTGTCTCAGCCCATGCTTTATAAGGGCGGTAGCGCAGAGCTTAAGCCCGAGGCCTATGCGGTTCTCAATGAGATAGCAGCGGTTGTAAAGACGATTTCACGCAGCATAAAGATAGAGGGGCATACCGATAACCTCCCTGTTCTTTCCAAAGAGTACCCAAGCAACTGGGATCTATCCAGTGCCAGAGCACTGGTGGTTCTAAAGTACCTGCTAAATGAACATGCCTTTGACCCCACCAAGATATCTGCTTCCGGCTACGGAGAGTTTCGCCCTATCGCTACTAATGATACTTTAAGGGGACGTTCAAAGAACCGTAGGGTTGATATCGTCCTTCTTAATAGTTACAGGGATGATACTACTCCTTAGGCCCGCAAGTTTTATTCAAAGATCAAGCTGTTTTCATTATTTCTAAAGATTTTCTTTTTTCTTCCGATAAATAATGTAGTAAATTTAAAGCGGAAAAACTCGTCCGGTAAAGTAAGTTAAGGCGGGGCTTGCTGTGTTAATACACATCTTGATTTATCTTCGATAGCGATAGAACCTCTACCGGTAGCTTGGTTATACATCAATTTGGCATTAATCTAAAAATAAAATTAAATATGATTTATCGGAGTGAGGAGTCTGTTCCTTATTCTTTGGTTTTACCTCTGGGGAAAGATGACATAGAAAACCTGTTATCAACGGAGTTGTCAGGGAGGGTAGCGGTTAGATATTTCAGGAGGCCAGGCGGTTATGTTTAGGAATTTGTCGTTAAAGGTGAAATTAATTGCGATGTTTTTGATAGTGGGACTTGTCCCGCTCTTAGTTGGTGTTATTATAAGTTATAATAGTTCAAGTGCCGCGCTTGAGCACGAGACCTTCAATAAACTCGTTTCTATACGGGAGATCAAGAAGCAACAGATAGAGGGTTATTTTAAGATCATCGAGAACCAGGTACTTACCTTCTCCATGGACGTCATGATAGTCGATGCCATGAAGGATTTTAAGACGGCCTTTAAGGCTATAGGAAATGACCCTGCGATAAACACTGACGAACTCGACAGGTACAGGTCTTCGGTCAGGGGTTATTACACCAGCGCATACGCCACTACATTCCAAGAGAAGTCGGTCGATAGCATAGACGTCGGCTCGCTTGTGCCGACCGACAAGAACTCTCTTATCCTTCAGTATCGTTATATTTCGAATAACTCCAATCCATTAGGTTCCAAGAACGGGCTGGTAAAGGCCGACGACGGAAGCCGCTACAGCCAGCTTCACGCCAGATACCATCCTGCCATCAACGCCTTTCTTGAGAAGTTCGGATATTACGATATCTTCCTTATTGATCCGGACTCGGGCAATATCGTTTACTCGGTCTTTAAAGAGGTAGACTTTGCTACGAGCCTTAAGCACGGGCCGTACGCAAATACCAACTTCGCGGATGTATTTAAAGAGGCCCTTAAGGCCGGCAGCGGCGAGGTCGCCATCCTTGAGGACTTTAAATCTTATACGCCGAGCTATAATGCTCCGGCCTCTTTCATTGCTTCTCCGATATACGACAACGGCAAACTCGAAGGCGTGCTGGTCTTCCAGATGCCGATAGACGCGATCAATGGAATTATGACGAGCAACCAGGGCTGGAAGAATGTCGGGCTCGGAGATTCCGGTGAGTCCTATATAGTGGGCTCGGACTTTAAGCTGCGCAACGACTCGCGTTTCCTTATTGATGACAAGCCGGGTTACCTTAGCATCCTGAGGGAGAAGGGCTTTGATAAGAAAGATGTCGATACTATAGAGAAGCTCAATACATCGATCCTCCTGCAGGACGTAAAGAGCGAGACCGCGCGTGCGGCGATAGCAGGTAAGAGCGGGTATAAGATAATCCCGGACTACAGAGGTGTGCCGGTCTTGAGCGCGTATGCGCCGCTTGAGATAGCAGGCGTACAATGGGGCATCCTCGCCGAGATAGACGAGGCAGAGGCCTTCGCACCACTAGCAACTCTTAAGAAGCTGATGATTGTAATGACGATCTTAATAATGGGTATTGTGGCAGTTATTGCCTGGTTTGTCGCCAGAAGCATTGCGCTGCCCGTTACCTACGTCTCAGAGATGGCAGCGAGGGTCGCAGCCGGCGACCTCACCGTACCTGATCTTAAGGCCAGGAACAACGACGAGATAGGTACGCTCGTAGGCTCGCTTAATAATATGAAGGGCAGCCTTAATAAGATGATGGGTCAGATAACGACGATGGCCGACCATGTCGCGGCTGCAAGTACCGAACTCTCTGCAACATCGACGCAGATAGTAAACGGCATAGACCGCCAGTCCAACCAGACTAACCAGGTCGCAACTGCTATGGAAGAGATGAGCGCAACCGTTACGGAGGTTGCAAAGAATTCACAGGGCGCAAGTGAGAGCGCGAATGAGACTCAGGAGGTGGCTGTTCAGGGAGGGGCGGTAGTTAAGCGGGCCGTAGAGGGTATGATGGCCGTAGCCGATACAGTAAGGGAGAGTGCATCTACAGTCGAAGCCCTTGGCGAGAGCAGCGACGAGATTGGCACTATTATCTCGGTCATTAATGATATTGCAGATCAGACCAACCTGCTTGCCCTTAACGCGGCTATTGAGGCCGCGCGTGCTGGTGAACAGGGCAGAGGCTTTGCCGTCGTCGCCGACGAGGTAAGAAAGCTTGCCGAGAAGACGACCAAGGCCACTAAAGAGATAGCCGATATGATAAAGACAATCCAGAATGATACCAAGGGCGCTATAGGCTCGATGCACGAGGGGACCAAGCAGGTGGAAGAAGGGGTGCTTCTTGCCAGCGAGGCCGGGGAATCGCTCCAGCAGATCGTATCAAGTGTTGATAGGGTATCCGATATGGTCCGCCAGATCGCAACTGCCGCCGAAGAGCAGAGCGCAACGAGTGAGGAGATATCTACCAATATCGCAGGTATCGCCGAGGTCGCAAACGAGAATAGTGAGGGCGTAAAGCAGGTATCTATAGCTACCGAGGATCTGGCAAAAGTAGCTGAGGAACTTAAAGCCATGGTCAGCGAGTTTAAGATAGAGGAGTTATCAGATGGTTGTGCTAAGGTTAAGGATGATAGAGGCCCAGGAGGTAAGACCCCAAGGCTCAGAGCTGTCTAAGGGGTGAATGCAATCTCGATTCTTTGATGTTTTTGTCGGAGTTTATTCTAAAAAGGGGAGGAAAAAATATCAATGAGCGATATAGATACAGGTGATGTGTTACAGTTGGTGACCTTCAGGCTTGGTAAGGAGGAGTTTTCAGTAGATATTTTGAAGGTTCAGGAGATTATCAGGTTGATGGAGCTTACGCGTGTGCCAAAGGCCCCGGAGTTTATCGAAGGCGTTATTAACCTGCGCGGTAAGGTCATCCCTGTTATGGATCTTCGCAAGCGTTTTGCTATGCCAGAGGCAGAGGAGACGAGTGAGGCACGGATCATAGTGGTAGCACTGGAGAGTACGACGGTTGGCTTCAGGGTCGATGGTGTCTCCGAGGTCCTGCGTCTTCCGGCCGATACGGTAGATCCGCCACCAATGATGGTAAGCGGGGTCGAGACGGAGTATATCAAAGGCGTTGGTAAGCTTGATGACAGGCTTATTATACTGCTTGATATTGAGAAGGTGCTTACCGAGAAGGACAATGCTGAGCTTGGAGAAGCAGTAGGTACTGGCTGACCTAGAAGAAAAATTACGTACTATATGTTAGCTGTGACTGTGCGCTTATGGTGACCTCTTAAGGGTTTTTATGGGTGCATAGAGAGGATGTTTTTGTCCTGAATGGTTATACTTGTGGTGCTATGTGTTGAGCTTAAAAAGCTTTTATTAAGTGAAAGGCTTTTATTTAAATTATGTCTTAATGTTTTCCCGCTATCGACCTATGTGTATATAGTGAAACTTCTCAGTTGGTTTAATTCCCTCAAGCTGATCTGGTTTTTTTAGTTTAATTTTAAGTTATGGTATGCCTTATTATCGGTCTTAAATACTAGGCTAAAGAACAAACTCAAGAAACAATACAATAAAATATCATAAATGATGACTAATTGTTTTGTCACCATAACGGAGAGGTTTGTACTCCTGTGCTGGAGTACACTGAAAGGCCCTTGGTACTTGGTTTTCCAGGGCGATTCACCAGAGCATCATTCAGGACATCGGGAGATGGTAGGTATGTTAAAGAATTTATCGTTAAAGGTAAAGCTGATTACATTGTTTTTGATCGTAGGGCTCATTCCGTTACTTGTCGGGGTGGTGATAAGCTATAAAAGCGCAAGTACCGCTCTAGAGCATGAGACTATGAACCAATTGATCTCGGTCAGAGAACTCAAAAAGACCCGAATAGAGGAGTACTTCAAGACTATTGAACACCAGGCCTTATCTTTTTCAGAAAACCTCATGGTTATGGATGCCCACATTCAAGGTCGAAGTGCAACAGAGGCGGAAGCGACCTCAAGCGGTGTTTTGTAGCCCAGACACTTTCTGGGCCTGTTGTTGATCAGTGATTCTACCCTTGCCACCTGCTCGTCCGTTATTTTAGCGAAGTCCGTA
>JAJRSM010000012.1 GCA_024278765.1 Deltaproteobacteria bacterium
AGGCTGACCTCTTTGATTACATCGAGGTCTTTTACAACAAAACCCGGCGTCACAGCTACCTCGGTCAGCTGAGCCCGCATGACTTTGAAATGGCTTCATCAGGTAAAGGGTAGTTGTCTACTAAACTGAGGGAAGTCCACAGGGCTGCCTGAAGTTTACCGAGAAAGTGCGCGAATGGCTTAAGACAAATAATACTGTCAAATATGCCGTATTATCTTCGCCATTCAAGCAATATCTTTCTGAAGATCGATCCTTACTTCTTCGCAGTGGAGATCTTGTAGATGTGAATTTTGATTTGGTAGTTAAAGAGTTTAGGAAAACCCTTGACGAGTTGAAAGCGATGGGGATTACCCCTATTGTCTTTTCACCTCCGCCTACAAATGATAATAACCTAGGTCGATGCTTAACCCGTGCGGAATGGGTTGGGTTGAGTTTAGATGAGTGTAATTTTGAAGTAGCTCAGATTTCACAAGAAATCGTCAATGTCTATAATTTCCTGGAAAATATCAAACAAAATTATCGTGTTGTTCGCATCGACAAGCTAACTTGTAAGAACTCTATATGTGAGACACATATAGGCTCAACCTTTATTTATAGAGACAAAGGGCACCTCTCATACGAAGGGTCGGCTGTACTAGGGAAGATGAGTGGTTTTTATAAAATGATTGTTAGTGATAATTTAAATTATGAGCCAAACAGCAGTGTTGATTAAATGGGATGTTGGATTAGAACAGTATTCAGGTTCAGGTTGCAAACCTGAACCAACATTCTTTGATGCTTCGGTGCGTCCTCGCCCCGAAGCCAAAATGACGACTTTCTTGCGTTCGGGGCGAGGACGCACCGAACGATCCTAACTATAAAAACCGGATTGCTTTGTTTTGCCCCACCGCAGGTGGCTCGCAATGACAGACAAAGGCTATGGTTCATAGATAAAACTAAAAACAGGTAGTCATTGCGAGGAGTTTTTTCCGAAGCAATCTCACACCACAGAGGTTCAATTAAAAAAAACTAATAATAATCAAGTTTGTCATGCTGAATTCATTTCAGCATCTGTTCTGTTTTTTAAATTTTATAAATACAGACCCTGAAACAAGTTCAGGGTGACAGGTTTTACAGTAATTTACTGCGACGAAGTCGCTTTGCCTCCGGTGCAACCGGTCCCCCTTTGGAAAAGGGAGATAGAGGGGGATTTAAAAAAAGCGAAATCGCTTCGTCGTAATTTTTGATTATTAGATGCAGTAATTCAACGGGATAAATTCAGTTTTTATTTGTTCGACCAGAACCAACACTTTGGTAGAATTGACAGACTGTGCGGTATCTAAATTAGCTACTTTAATTCGAGTTCCAGTTGCCCCTTCTCTTCCCCATATCTCACGACCCATATATGAAAATTTATCCTTCAATATCTTTGCAGTTCGAGACTTCATAAATTGTACAACTCTGGCAACTGAAACTCTTGGAGGTATAATCATTATCATATGAATATGGTCACTCTGTACATTAACCTTGATCACCCCGATATCTGCTTCCAACCCTTCAAGGTGCTCTACAGCCTTATTGCCATATCGCAGGGGCTGCCTATCCATCACCAGACAGGAGTCTGGTGTTTTAACGGCTTAATAAAAGTTATTTTTTGAAAAATTTCAGCAGATAATCCATGCCAGAATAGAGTGTAGCGACAAGTGCTATCCAGAGAAGGACCATTCCAAGGGCATGAAAGTTTATACCAAAGAACGGGTAATGCAGGATAAGGGCTATTAGAGCGACGATTTGAAAGACGGTCTTTGCCTTGCCAAGCTTGCTGGCAGGAATAACGACCTTACTCATAACGGCAACGGTTCTCAGCCCTGTTATAGCTATCTCGCGTGAGACAATAAGGGCTACCATCCAAGCAGGGACCCTATTAAGCGCAATAAGCATAATAAGGACCGAGGCTATAAGCAACTTATCTGCCAATGGGTCTAGAAACTTACCAAGGACGGTTATCATATTGGACTTTCTTGCGATATAGCCGTCGAGCCAGTCGGTGATAGAGGCCAAGACAAATACAAAGGTCGCAATTATACTCAGCGTTTTGCCCGGGTAGAGCAAGAGCAGAATAAGCACGGGCGAGGCCGCAAGGCGCACAGCCGAGAGCTTATTTGGCAGGTTCCAGAGGTCTTCTGTTATATTCTCATGAGTTTCGTTATCTGGCAATGTTCTTTACCGTCTCTAAGTATAAAATTCTGTTTTTATTGACCTTTACTACATATTGGCGCGTCTCTTTAAAGGGCGGGATCTGGTTATTGTATCTTTTAATCGCCGTCTCCCCTGCATTATACGCAGCGATTGCAAGTGATTCCCTACCTTTAAACTTCTCCAGCAGGTGGCTTAGAAACCTCACTCCGCCATCAACATTCTGAGCAGGATCGTAGCGGTCCCGAACCCCCATCATCCTTGCCGTCTCCGGCATAAGCTGCATAAGCCCCACGGCCCCGGCCTTTGAGACGACATAAGGATTAAAATCACTCTCTGTCTTTACTATAGCCCAGACAAGCTCTGGCGGGACCTCGTATTTACGCGCCGTGTGGTGGATCAGTTCGTCATAAGATAGATAGTTCGACTCGACACCACCCCCACCCTCTGCCATAAACCACTTATACTTGGCAGACCTTGGTATATTCGTAAAATGTATCGCACCGTCCTCGTCGACATAAGAATAGTAATCAGCAAAGACCGGGGCACTCAGAGCCAGAAACAAGGCTAGGGCCGAAACAACCACCAAGTACCCTCGATGCCGAATCGTTAAGTTCTGAGTCGTCTGAAAAGATCGATCAGCCATAATAAATTCTATATCCCTAAGAAACAAAGTACAAGTTATTTTTGAAGAAATACCTGATTATAGGTAAAAAAAGACCATACTACCTTAATACTATCGGCAGAGAGTCGGCTTGACAAAAGTTTTTTATTATCTTAATCTTAAAAAGATTCATACAGCATAGCTGCAAGGAGAAAGACGCTGGAGATACGCTCTGATTTTCTAATAATAGGCTCGGGCATAGCCGGGCTGACCTTTGCCTTGGAAGCGGCCAAATACGGTACGGTATCAATTGCCACCAAGCGAGAGATCTTCGAGAGTGCTACCTATTACGCCCAGGGCGGAATAGCCTCGGTCTGGAGCAAGGAAGACAGCTTTGACTCCCACATCAGAGATACCATTGAGGCCGGAGCAGGACTATCCAATAAAGACGTAGCAGCCGTCGTCATTAAAGACGGCCCCGAGCGTATAAAAGAATTAATAGCGCTTGGCGTGCACTTTACAGAGCGTACTACAGACGGCCACACCGAATTTGATCTCGGGCGCGAAGGCGGACACTCCAAGCGGCGCATCCTGCACTCGCGCGACATTACCGGGCGAGAGATAGAGAACGCCCTTGTCGGTGCCGCCAAAGCCTGCCCCAATATTACTATCTATGAAGATCATATCGCTGTGGACCTCATAACAGATTCCAAGTTCGTAAAAGAAAAGACCTCACAAGATCAAAGCAGGGAAATCATCTGGGGTGCTTACATCCTCAACAAAGCAAGCTCAGAGATTGACAGCTTTCTGGCCCGTTCTACGATACTGGCTACAGGCGGGGCCGGCAAGGTATACCTCTATACCAGTAACCCGGACGTCGCAACCGGCGATGGCATTGCAATGGCTTACCGCGCCGGAGCTGATATAGCCAATATGGAGTTTATGCAGTTTCATCCTACATGCCTCTACCACCCTACGGCCAAGAGCTTTCTAATCAGCGAGGCGTTAAGAGGGGAAGGCGCACTCCTGAGGCTCGCCTGCGGCAAGCGTTTCATGGACCGTTACCACCCCAGTGCCGAGCTAGCCCCGCGCGATACCGTTGCCCGTGCCATTGATTCCGAACTTAAAAAATCAGGAGATGACTGCGTCTTCCTTGATATAAGCCACAAAAGCGAGGCATTCATAAAAGACCGCTTCCCTACAATCTACGAGCGCTGTCTGAGCTACGGCATAGATATTACCAAAGAGCCCATACCAGTAGTGCCGGCAGCGCACTATACCTGCGGCGGTGTCGTAACCGATATAGACGGCAGATCTACGATTGAGAGGCTCTACGCCATAGGTGAGGTGGCCTTTACCGGCCTGCACGGCGCAAACAGACTAGCATCCAACTCCTTGCTAGAGTCCCTTGTCATGGCCAGAAGAGCAGCAACGGCTACGGTAAAATCGATGCTGGATGAAGATACCGCTGGTGAGAACCAGTGCTCTATCCCCAAGATCGTAGCATGGCGAACGGAACGCGCCGTGCCAAGCGATGAGATGGTCGTTATCAGTCAGAACTGGGATGAGATAAGGATGTTTATGTGGAACTACGTTGGTATTGTACGTACAGATAAACGGCTGGAACGCGCCAAGAACAGAATAGAACTTCTAAAACGTGAGATAAATGACTATTACTGGGACTTTACCGTCACACCCGACCTGATCGAGCTTCGTAATATCGCAACCATAGCCGAGCTTATAATTGATTGTGCGGAGCAGAGAAAGGAAAGTCGAGGCCTGCACTATAACCTGGACCATCCAGAGGCAAATGACGCTGAGTTCAAATGCAATACAGTTATAAGGCAAGCAGCAATGCCGCTTACCACCTAACTACCTCTTAAATAAAAGTTAGCCATGCGACGCAGGTACTGCGTACAGCAGATATATTAATATGGTTTTGTTTTTGTCCCGAAGGGACTCTGCCTCTGGTGCAACCGGTGCCCCACCGCAGGTACTGCGTACAGCAGATTATTTAATGTAATCTTTCACTTCCCACAGCACAATCCTTTCAAACTTGTCATCCTGAACTTGCAGTCTACGACTGGCTCTAACCTTCAGGGGCTGTTCTTTACTTGAAGAAAACACTACAGATGCTGAAATAAATTCAGCATGACAGGTGAAATAGTTTAGTGCTACGCATGGCACGAAAACACCTAAAGGACTTTCAAGAGACCAAAGCACCTGGGGTCAAGACGAACTTTATCGTAAAGGTCGTTCCCTGCCCCTCTCGACTCTCGACCTCTACCACGCCGTTATGATCCTGAATAATCCGGTAGCTGATGGTAAGACCAAGCCCGGCCCCGGTCATCTTTGAGGTAGAAAAAGGATGGAAGATCTTCTTAACGAATTCTTCGCTCATACCCACACCGTCGTCAGTAACCTTTAAAGCCAAAGTATTCTCATCCAGCAAGACCGTCTCTAGCGTTACCGCTCCATTTGATTCTATTGCCTCTACAGCGTTCTGAATGACATTGAAGATAGCCATCTTAAGGTTTATGGCATCTATACTAACCGGCGGTGCGTCAGGCAAGAGATTGGTATTTATAACTATAGATTTTCTCTTGCCAGTGCTGTCTACGAGATCTTCCAGAAGTAGCGCGGCTTCTTTGGCCGCCTGCTCAACAACAGCATTCAGGTCTCCTGGTTTGAGCGTAGAGACCAGTATCCCTTTATACTCATCGATACGCGCCATCATACGCTCCATCCTCTTGACAGAGCTCATAATCGTAGAGGCATATCGTTTATGGACGTCTTCCTGCGCAGCCTCATAAAGACGCCTTGCCATACCACCGACCGTAGTAAGCGGGTTACGTATCTCGTGGGCTATACCATCTACCATCTCACCCAAGGCAGCCATCTTCTCACTTTCGCGAAGCCTTGCGTACAAGGCGCGAACAGCCAACAGCGACCTGACTCGAGCCGATATCTCAACCAGGCTATACGGCTTTACAATATAGTCCTCGGCCCCTACCTCCAGCCCCATAAGTTTATCTTCCAGTTCACCTCTAGCCGTCAGCATGATTACAGGAATATAGCGCGTCTCATCCTTTGCCTTAAGCCGCCTGCAGGTCTCAAAACCGTCGAGTTGCGGCATCATAACATCCAGCAAGATCAAGTCAGGATGCAACCCCTCTGCCTTATTGATCCCCTCCAGCCCGTTAGATGCGACATCGGCGTCATAACCGTCGGCCTCCATCTTGGCCGTCAGCAACATACGGTTGCTCTCATTGTCGTCTACTATTAAGATCCTTGGCTTCATCAAAGTACCGCTTGGTTAATCCAGAGTATTGTAAGTTCTTATTGTTATAAGCTCGCTCTCCACTAGAATGTAGCACGAACCATAATAAAAGATCCACCTACTTTAAAATCAACCTCGTCATCGTCTTCATCACCGTGGAGTGTAAATGTCTTAAGGCCAGCGGAGACTAAAATGTTTTTATGTGCCTGATAACCAATAAATAGCTCTGCGTCATAGACGTATGCGGCACTCCCAACGGTAAAACCGGTAAACTCGGCTTCTAGAGTTATATCTTTAAAGAGCTGCGCATTAAAACTTAGACCAATCGCTGGCAAATAAATGCCAACAGACTCGGACTCATCCAGCCCGGCCCCTTTAGCCCTGACACGAGCATCCCAAAGTACTTAATCTCAAAGATAAAACCTACATTATATTTATCCTTATCGATTATCGCGTACTCGTAACCAAGCCTGTGACAATCTATATCCAGTTCTGTCTGTACAAAGGCTGTGGCTAAGTAGGTCTTACCACTAAAGAGCAATGTCTTGGTAGTAGTCTTCTCACCCTTCCAACCCATAGAGACAAAAGAATAGCGCAGCTTATGTTTGCCTGTATTATAGAACAACCTGAACTCAACAAACTCTTCTTTCTCATCAACACCAAGATCATCTTCTAGGTCAATCTTTGTTCCAACCAGCGCATCATCTGTTATCTTTACCTCACTATCAAGGGTAGTAAGACCAATACTTCACTTCAGCTCCCATATCAGCATGTACATTGCTATTATAGGCAAATACAATAGCAAAGACAAAAATCAATAGCATAGACTTTCTAACTTTTAACATCTCGTACCTTTAGGATTAAGGGTTAATCTAGAGCTTGACACATGCTGCTTTCTAAAGTAATTTTAGTAGGTAATGTACTCCAAATACTCCAACACTAAGGACCTTTCCCATGTTTGGCAAACTTTTACTTCTATTTTTGATAATCCCGGTCATCGAGCTGATATTGCTGATCAAGATCGGCACGGTTATCGGCACGTTTAATACAATATTGCTGGTCATAGGCACCGCCTTTATAGGAGCGTATCTGGTTAAGACCGAAGGGCTCAATGTCATGCAGCGTTTTCAGGGTAATTTAAACCACGGAATCTTCCCGGCTGAAGAGATCTTTGACGGTGCGATGATACTGGTTGCAGGAGCTCTGCTGGTCACACCGGGTATTCTGACCGATATAGTTGGCTTTGTCCTTGTAATTCCACCAACCAGAGCCGTTATCAAGAAGTTTATAAGGAAGTTTGTCGAGAAGAGGATTGTTAAAGTCAATATAAACCAGCCCCCTCCACCTCCGCCTCCGTATATAGACGTATAGCAGAAGAGAATAAGGTCAGATCCAAGAGATCTTAAACCTACAAAAGAGCAAAAAAGGCTTGATATAAGTGCCCTTTATTCTGATATCTTAGACCAAGAAAGATAAGTGTCAAGGCGATCATGGCAAGAAAGATAGGAAGTAAAGAGCCCAGAGACACGACAAAGCCGTCTCCGGCCTAACTTGGATATTTAGACTTAAAAAAAATAAAGATGATTAGCGGTTATGGCACTGCTGACAACCTGTTATAGAATCTATAGATTTTGCCAACTGCTCGCCGGAGCCGACCGACTCGAGATAGTCCCATCTGAGAGAATCCCTGTAAGGGCCAGCATGCGCAAAATGACAGGATAAACAAAAGACCTTGTACTTACCTTCATCCTTTGCATAGTAAGTCTGAGTACTTATATCAGCGGCATCTCCGGCAAAGGCAGTAGGCACTTTGTAGCCGTCCTCGATACTTGTGTAATGGGCATAATCAATAGTATCTACACCTGTCCCCGAGACCTCTGCCTCGACTATTATCTTATTTACAGGATGCCTTCTCCAATCCTCACCAACAGCATTGGATAGTACCCTCATTTCGTGGAAGCTATGATGACACCTTGCGCACCACCCCGACATTCCTCCGTCAAGAGAGTCGGTCGGCCCCAGTATCCCATCATAAACATTATTATTGGCAGGTACGGTCGGGTCGTCTTTATAGATCGGCCAGATAGATACCCCGTTTACGATAACCGGCGTATAGTTGGAGCCGGCATCGGTGTACTTGCCTGTTGCCCCACCGACCCATGTTTTCATATCATTAAGATAACCGCTCCCTCTAAAATCATTAGGGGCGTCGTGGCACAACAGGCAATCTCCAAAATCACCGGAAATCTTCATAACCCACAGGTTACGGAACTTATTCGGTTTCATTACATTAGGATACGGATCGGTATCTGTCCCATGATGAGAATGACAGGTAGTACACTCCAGGCTGATCGGGACGCCGCTGGTATGGCCCGGAGGCAAAGCTCCGGTTATCCCAACGCTATGTCCGTAGCCGAGAGCTGTAATAGCGCCATCGGTGGAAAGAGAAAAATCAGCATCTAACTCTTTAAAGAAATCACCGCCGGCACCGATCTGACCAAAGGGTTTAGAGTCGTCCCAATTCAGTGAACTCCCGCCATGGACAGTAGGAGGACGTTCTCCATGAGGTTGATGCGCATCACCGTTGAAGGTGCCGTCCTTCCCGTGACACTGCAAACAAAACTTCGAGATATCGTTTCTACTACTAACCTTACCTCTAAGCAATATCATCGAGCCGCCGATATTACCTTCAAGAGAAGTACCGCCCTGACTATTGTGCATAATATGACAAGCACCACATACTAGCCCACCAGCTCCTTTATGCACAGCATAGGCATTCTTCTCTACCATAAACAAGATCAACAATATTACTATTACGAGTAAATAATATCTCTGCATCGCGATAAACCCTTAGATAAACCCATCATAGTTGAACAGAAAAATATCATTAACACAACTTATTGTCACTAACTCAACAGACACAATGTTAATCTTATTTTAACATTCCACTAAACAGATATCAAGGTAATTATATTAAATAGCTATTAATGTAACCAATAGTACCTTTTAATCTGGCAAGAATCCATTAAGTAAATAAAGAAATAAACAAAGAGACTGCACTAAAGAATATGCAGTCTCTTTGTTGTAAATACTAAAAAATCTTACTTCTTTTTCTTCATAGCATCGACCAAAATCTTAGCGACCTCTGGACGTGAGAACTCAGGGGGCGGTGTCTTCCCTGCCCTTAGCATCTCCCTGACCTTTGTCCCTGATAGGGATATATGGTCGTCCGAGCCATGCGGACATGTCTTATAAGAGGCCATAGAGCCACAGACCTTACAGAAAAAAGTATAATCAAAGAAGAGCGGCGTAATACCGATTGCCGAAGGATCAAAGTTATCAAAGATATAATGCGCATCGAATGTCCCGTAATAATCTCCGACTCCTGCGTGATCCCTACCAACGATAAAATGCGTACAGCCGTAGTTCTTCCGTAGTAATGCATGGAAGACGGCCTCTTTAGGCCCTGCGTAACGCATGGCCGAGGGGTTAACAACCAGCATCGTCCTGTCTTTTGGATAGTAGTTTGCCATTAGTGCCTTATAGCAATCCATACGAATATCAGCAGGGATATCATCGGACTTTGTCTCACCAACGAGCGGGTGGATCATAAGACCATCTACGGCCTCAAGGGCGCACTTTTGAAGATACTCATGGGCGCGGTGAATAGGGTTACGCGTCTGGAAACCAACGATACGCTTCCAGCCCTTTTCAATAAAGATGGCACGAGTCTCGATAGGATCAAGCCTCTCATCCTTGAAGTCATCATGGACCGGCCTCTTAAGGACGCTGATCTTTCCGCCAAGGAGAAACTCACCCATCTCATAGACCTTTTTCACACCTGGGTGCGCCTCTTCCTTTGTGCCGTATACTTTTTCGGCCTCTTTCTCCTTATCGTGTTTATAGATCTCTTCCAGATGCAGAACACCTAGTAAGTTACCTGCCTTACCTATCAAGGAAACATCCTCACCGACCTTTAGGCTATCTACCTTCTTCTTGGTCGTCGATAGGGTTATAGGGATAGTCCACGGCAGCCCGTTCTTCAGGGTCATCGTATCCATTACACTATGATAATCTTCCTCACACATAAAGCCCTGGAGCGGGCTAAATCCGCCGATAGCTATAAGCTCCAGATCAGATGTCTCACGCGTACTGAGCTGAACTCTGGCGAGCCCCTCGGCCTTGATCTGTAGCTCGTCTCTTTCCTTACCTTCTATTATCCTGTTTATTAATTTTCCACCGTGCGCTTCAATATTACCTGACATCTGGGAAAGCCTCCTTATATTTTCATCTTCAATTTTTAAGTTCGTTACTATGCCCCAGCAACTAGCCATCTTCATTCTCTGACTCTAAGTCTGCGTCGTCATCAGAGCATTTGGAAGGTTTGTGAGTAAGCGTAGAAGAACCCGCTTTGTCTGATATATCTAAATTGCCGGATATATTACCACTGCCAGATATGCGAACACTACCGGATATGCGGGTGTTACCACTGATATGTATGCCACATTCCTTTTTATTATCTTCACTGTTCTGCCACCGCCACCGCCCGGAGCGCGGGGCCTCACCTGCAACAAGCGGGGTCGAACAGATTACGCATCCTATACTATCGTAGCCCTTACCGAAAAGTTCATTTATTGGCAGGTCATTTTCTTCTATAAAAGAATCTATCCTGTTCATATCCCAGTCCGCAAGCGGGGCGAGCTTTAAGATCTTCCTGCCGTCCTGATCTACTACCTCTGCCTTTTTCACGTCCTGCCTGTACCCCGACTGATCACGTCTGAGCCCGGTTATCCATACGTCGAGGCTCGCAAGGGCGCGCTGATTAGGCTCGACCTTACGGACTTTACAGCAATACTCCTGCTTGGCCTTGTCGGTAAAGAATAGATACTCGCCGAACCTCTCTACCATATCCTTGACCTTCTCAGCATCTGGCGTAAAGCGTTCGATCTTTATGCCATACCTCTGCTCAACCTTACCGACCATATCGAGGGTCTCTTGGTGAAGCCTTCCGGTGTCTATTGTAAAGACGCGGAAGTCCTTTGAGGTGCGGCTTGCAAGCTCGATTATAACCGAGCCCGTAAGCTGAAAGCTCGTCCCTATAGCCGCACGGGCACCAAAGTTATTAAAGGCCCATGCAACAAGTGCCTCTGCTTCCATCCGGTTAAGCTCTTCAATGAGCGCGTTATTTAGCTCTACAACCTTCACAGTTCTACGTAACCCTCTTGCTCAAGATAAGCAATGATCTTTCGTGTTGCATCTTCTACGCTAAGCTCAGAGGTATCTACAACGAGCTCGGCATTTTCCGGCTCTTCATAAGGCGCAGATATTCCAGTAAATTCCTTTATCTCGCCGGCGCGTGCCTTCTTGTATAATCCCTTGACGTCACGCTGCTCACAGACCTCGACAGGGCATTTGATATAGACCTCGACGAACTCGCCGTCACCAAGCAGAGCACGGGCCTCGTCCCTATCAGCACGGTAAGGAGATATAAAGGCTGTAACAGTAATAAGATTAGCATCGGTAAATAACTTTGCTACCTCGCCGATTCGCCTGATATTCTCGGTACGGTCTTCTGGCGAGAAACCAAGGTTCTTATTCAGCCCGTGCCTGACGTTATCGCCATCAAGGATATAGGCATGATGATTATTTTCAATAAGGGCATGCTCAAGCTCTACGGCTATCGTAGATTTACCAGAGCCCGAGAGCCCGGTCAACCAGATAGTAACTCCTCGCTGCTCCATCTTGGCCTTTCTATCCTCTTTGGAAATCTTACCTGAGTGCCACGTTATATTAGTACTCTTAGTCTGCGTCATCTCTGCTCCGTCTTTCTTATATTTTAATCTTTTTCAAAACCGTCTTCCGCCTCAAAGACCACTACCTCGCACCGTGCCTGCTGCTCAAGCTCCATACACATTGAGCGTGAAAAGTACTTTAAAAAACCCGAGACCTTAGTGGTCTTGCGCCTAACGATAACTGCCACCGAGACCGCGCGTTTTTCAATGACCTTCAGTGCCTCTTCTACGATATCACCCTGAGCCGTAACGGCATCAAAATCAACGCCCTGCTCCATGGCCTTTACCTGCACCCTGCCGATCTCCTCATAGCCGCGCTGACGGTACTCCTTCATCACGGCCTCAGTAAGCTCCATTGAAGGCTTATCCCCTATAAAACCAACATCCGTAAACCTATCAAAGACCTCGCTGGTAAGCTCGCTATTTATTATATATAGGGCGATAAGGCCCGTGCCTTCGCGACGGGCCTTATCGACCGCAAAATCAACGGCCTTACCCGAGGTACGTGTTGTAGAGAGTATAAGCAATACCTTATTCATATATACTACCTTTCGTTAGTTACTGCCCCTAGAACTGAATACCTACGAGAGGCCAGTAATAACGGGCAACGAGATTAAATACAATCCATGCACATAAGCTCATTATTATACCAATCTTTGCCATATCCCTTACAGAAATATAGTTAGATGCCACGATAATCGCATTAGCCGGCGTAGACATCGGCAGACAGAAGGCAAGGCCAGCTGGCACTGCTATCGCATACGCAACGACCGTCGGGTTCATACCAAAGCTGCTGGTAAGGCCGATGGCTACTGGCAGCAATATTGCAATGACCGCCGCATTACTGATCCCTATAGTAAAGAGCAAGGTCAGGAAAGAAAAGAAAGCCACGGCAAGCAACGGCCCTGTTATCCATCCGCCTACAAGCCTGTCTGCCAGCCAATAGGCCGCCCCGCTCTGCTCCAGAGCTGTACCAAGGATTATCGCACCTCCATACATAAGGATAATCCCCCAGTTGACGTACTCCTCAATATCCTTCCACCTAACAAGCTTTAAGATAAAGAGCACCACGACCGAGAAGAGTGCGATAGTAGCAAGCCCCCTTGAATGCCCCCATATAATCCACGCAATGATCGTTAGAATAAGGACCGCACCAACGGCATACTCGTTATAAGTGACCTTGCCCATTGCGTGTATACGCTTTTCAAGGACAGCATGGGCCTTTGCAACACTCGTGATCTCACATTTAAAAGAACGGGTAAGTACAAAGTAGCCGATTGCGAGCATGATAACGGCTATCGGCATAACAGCAACGCTATACTCAAAAAACCCTATCGTCGCCCCTGTCGTCTCCTTCAGGATTCCAACGGCAAGCGGCACGCGCGCACCGCCAAGGAAGGTCGCTATACCGCCGATTATGCAACCCCATGCAAGCGAGAGAAAGAGCAACTTTCCGTAACCGGATTTACCCGGACGTAGCTCAAGCCCCTTTGCTATCTCAAAAACAATAGGAAAGAGCATCGCTGCCACGGCATGCTCGGACATAAAGCACGAAAGTATAGCCGCAAGCAAGTAGATACGCAGCAGCAGACCTTTCGGCGAGTTACCGCTGCGCTCCATAATAGCAAGAGCTATACGATTGGACAACCCCGAATGCATTACAGCACCGGCTAGAATAAAAGCACCGAGGATAAAGAAGACGGCCTCATTACCGAACAGGCCGTATACAACATCCCTTGGCATAACGCCCAAGAGCGGCACCAGAACCATCGCTAAGATACTTGTTACTGCAAGAGGAATTATATTGGAGACCCAGAAGACCAGGCACAGGAGAAAGATCGCAATAGCGTTCTTTCCCTCTGGCGTAAGCCCGTCGGGTAGCGGCATCCATACGACATATAAAAAGGCCGCAAAGATGGCAATAAAAAAAAATGTCCTCAGCCCCTTTAGAGCGAGAAGCAGCCAGATCGGCCTTCTATCTATCTTTACACCCAAAGGAATCTCTCTCTTTTAATTCTTAGAGGAGTCCACTAGGCCTTTCGTATCCTTGACCCTTAGTTTCCTCCTAAGTGTTGACAGGCCCCAGGCCGTCTTGGCCCCAAGCTTTGTCTTATAAAATTGCTCGTAAAGAGAGGTTAGTCCCTTACTCTCCTCTCCGATAAGGGCACGACCCTCGCTCGGCGTGGTGACGACACTTATATCGCGCACCCAGAGCATATTAATTTCATTTTCTTTAACGGCCTTATATAAATGACGATAGACCGGTATTATTATCTCGGTTGTTAAAGGCTCGATCCTTAGCGCACGTCCTGGCTGGGGCCTATAAATAGGCAGGATCGGCACGACCCCCATGCTCGTTAGCATATCTATCCCCTGACGAGTCGAGCCCGGAGGCTCTAAGCCGACGATCAAATGCGAAGCGACCGTGCCATTTGGAAATAAAGTCGCCGCATATTTAAGGGCCTCAATATATCTATTCCTGCCAATCGTCTTTGCAAGCCCCGGGCATATTGTCTCAAAAAGTTCTTTATCGAATAACTCCAAATTATATAAAACCGAATCTGCCCCTAGCCCGTAAGTCTCATCGATCCACTTATTGCTCTTCGGCGGCAGAGCCTCGACAGCTACCAGACACCTGAAGTGTTTTTTAATCGCTACTATGTAAGGAGCAAGAAACTCAATCCCCCCGTCATCGCAATCGCTATAACCCATTGAAAGATATATTATATCCGAGGTGCCTTCCTTTAATATAGCCTCGGCGGTCTCTAGTACTTCATCTACCGTATATATAACCGGATTAGCATCGACCTTATCAAAGCCGCCTGCGCAGTAACGGCACTCTGCATTTTCATTAAAGAGCTCACAGACCGGCTTCGGCGTTATAGCCGAATAACTTCCGTGAAGCGTCGCAATATCCGAGAAGGCCTTACCCGTTGTTGTATACTCTGAGTAAAAACTCGGCGGCTTAACGACCTTTACCGGCACTCCCCTCCCGTCCTTTGGAGCTGTAATCGTATAGTGCTTACCGCTGCTATGCAAAAGATAGGGTGATGCTAAGGTATACTCATCGCCGCACGGGACATTGACCAAGGCATCATTAGGCAGGATGATATCCACCCCATTACCGGCACGACCTTTAAAAAGTCCGTGCCCCTCCAGAGCACCGTCCAGACGTATGCCTCTGAGCATCAGGTCTATCTTCAGTGCCCCTGGATTATCTATATATACCTTGTCTACCATACACAAAATCCTTATAAAGGCCTAAAAACGCAGGTCGCAGACCGCCTCTTCATAGGCCGTAAGCTCCTTAATAGTAGCCGTTGGGCTACAGAGCGCACATTCCGGGTCCTTCATAACACGTACCTTCCTAAAGACCATCTTAAGCGAATCAAAGATCAGCAGCTGTCCTGCAAGGCTATCGCCTATACTGAGAATCTCTTTTATTGCCTCTACGGCCTGAAGCACTCCGATAACACCAGCTAAAGCACCGAGCACTCCGGCCTCTCCGCAGCTCGGAACCATCCCCTTTGGCGGCGGCTCAGGATACAAGCACCTGTAGCAAGGCAACCCCTCGTTACCCTTAAATGTCGCGACCTGCCCCTCAAACCTGAACATACTACCCGAAATAAGCGGCTTATTCTCAAAGTACGCCGCATCATTCATCAGGAATCTCGTTGGGAAGTTATCACTACCATCCAGCAAAACGTCATAGTCACGCAAGACCTCACGTATATTATCAACGGTCAGACGCTCGTTTATGGCATTGACCTTTACATCAGGGTTCATTTCATTAATGGTCTGCTTGGCCGACTCTACCTTTGCCTGCCCGATCCTTGAGTTATTATGGATGATCTGACGCTGAAGATTACTAAGATCCACAACATCGGCATCGGCAACTCCAATCGTACCAACCCCTGCCGCTGCCAGATACATTAGTGCCGGAGAACCCAGCCCGCCAGCACCCAATATAAAGACCTTGGCATTAAGTAGCTTTTCTTGGCCTTTACCGCCGACCTCAGGTAAGATTATATGCCTCGAATACCGTTCTACTTGTTCATCTGTAAAGTCCATTGTATATTCCTTTTTTTTAAAAGTCACTTAACTAGTCTAAGTACTTTAATAGTATTTTTTATGGGTCTTGACTAGCACAGGTGCTTTAAAGTACCTGTGCAGGCAAGATAATGAGAAATCGCTATATAAAACGTTCAAGAATCACAGAGGCCAAATTTCGTAAACTGGTACGTTGTTTTTCCCTTGATCTGGCCTCTCAAAAT
>JAJRSM010000013.1 GCA_024278765.1 Deltaproteobacteria bacterium
AGGCTGACCTCTTTGATTACATCGAGGTCTTTTACAACAAAACCCGGCGTCACAGCTACCTCGGTCAGCTGAGCCCGCATGACTTTGAAATGGCTTCATCAGGTAAAGGGTAGTTGTCTACTAAACTGAGGGAAGTCCAAGTAGATCTATTACTGCTACTACAAAAAATGTATTGGCAGCAGCACATGACGCAAAGAGTGCGCTGCAAGAGGGTAAGTGGAAGACAGGGTGCCAATAAAACGGCGTAGCGAAAATATTATATAGTATGGCAGGACGGTCTTAAAAAAAAACCGTTAATAACGATTAGTACATTTGAACTCGCCACAACCCCTGTCTTCCATTCAATGGGATAATACTGCTACCTCCCTTCTTTACCGGCCAGGCCGGCAAACCATGAAAACACCCTACGAAAAAACCCTAACCTTCACCTTGGGCAACAACACAACCATCATCTAAATCAACCTTACTTAAGATAGAGGCCTTTACAGCACTTAGCAGATCAACCACAGTATACGGCTTGCTGATAAAGTCCAGCCCCCTCTCTTTAATAGCAGGCCACTGCGATTTATTATCTATATGACCGCTTGTAAGCAGCACTCCCATATTTGGGTTACGTCCCGAGAGTTCATCGGCAAGGTATAGCCCGCTCTTCCCCGTCAGTATAACATCACTGAAGAGCAAGTCAAAGTTTCCTCCCTCTCTCTCAAAGATAGCCATTGCCTCATCGGCACTTGCAGCCTCCTGCACCGCATAACCACACTCGGCCAAGATCCTATAGGCCGGGGTGCGAACATTCTCATCATCCTCAACAAGAAGTATCCTCTCATCCGAGCCGCAATAATCATCAAAGAGCATCGAGCTCTTTTTCAACTCCACCGGCTTACCGGCAGAGACCGGCAGGTAAACACTAAAGGTCGTCCCAACAGAGCGGGCGGTATCAACCGTTATCCAACCACCGTGGCTCTTCACAATGCCGTGCACAACGGCCAGCCCCAACCCACTCCCTTTACCTACATCTTTTGTAGTATAAAACGGTTCAAAGATATGCTCCGTGGTCTCAGCATCTATGCCTTCACCACTATCCTCAACAGAGAAGCAGACAAATTCTCCTGGAGAAGACTCTGGCATCACTATGGCATCGGATTCATCCAAGACAACATTGCTGGTGCGCAAGACAATCGAACCGCCCTCGGGCATTGCATCCCTGGCGTTGACAACAAGGTTCATCAAGACCTGCTCAATATTACACTTATCAGCGACGATATGACCTATATCAGTATTCAGATCAAGAATAAGCCTTATATCCTCGCCGACAAGACGGCCTATCATCTTAACAACACCCTCTAAGACAAAATTTATATCCATGGATTTGAACTCCACACGCTGCTTACGACCGAAGATCAGTAGCTGGCGGGTAAGGTCCGTAGCCCTGTAAGCAGACTTCAACACCTCTTTTATATCGGCTGAGGCATCCGGGGCCGAGTCCATAAGTTTTTCCAGAGCTCCGCCTGCGTACAGGATAATGGCTGTAAGAATATTATTAAAATCATGGGCAACACCGCCGGCCAAGACACCGACGGCCTCCATCTTCTGGGCCTCTATAAACTGGCGCTCCAACGCCTTTAATTTGCTCATATCCCTTAAGATGACACGATAACCAGTAACATTGCCGACACTATCACGCACGTCTGTCGCCGTTGCACTTGTTGTTATCTCTGTGCCGTCTTTCCTTTTCATAACAGTCTCGAATTCTTGTACAAAACCGGCCTTCGCTATCTCATCTTCAAATGCACAGAGGTCCTCCGGACGGACGTATATATCAGAGACAAAGTCCAGTGCCATCATTTCTTGTCGTGACGCGTAACCAAAGAGCTCCACACCGGCGGGATTAATATCCAGGAAACGACCCTCTGCGGAACGCTCAAAGACGGCATCTTTAAGCTCTTCAAAAAGGGTGCGATATCTTGATTCAGATTCGACAAGGCTTTGCTCAACGGCCTTTCTTGCGGTTATATCTTCTTTTACTGCGATATAATGAGTTGTATTACCGTAATCATCGGTAATCGGTGATATGGTTGCATTTTCCCAATAATGATCACCGTTCTTTTTCCTGTTATGTAACTCACCGTGCCACGTATTGCCGGCAAGTATTGTATTCCAAAGCTCACGAAAAAACTCTTTGCTTTGTTCGCCTGAATTAAGAATACTAGGGGTTCGCCCTATTGCTTCGTGAGATGAATAACCGGTAAGCTCGGTGAACTTGGGGTTGACGTACTCTATAATTCCTTTAGGATCGGTTATCAGTACAGTCGCCGGACTCTGCTCCACTGCCAGAGATAGCTTTCTAAGGTCTTCTACCGTGCGCCTGTGTGCATTACGTTTGTGAGCTTCTCGCAGCTCGCGCTCGACGGCCGAGTTAAGACGGCTAAGGTTGCCCTTCATGATATAATCGCTGGCATGAGCCCTCATAACCTCGATTATCTTTTCCTCATCAACAGCACCTGAGACGACTATAAATGGCAGGTCTAACTTCATACCTCGCAAAAGTGCCAACGCCGCAAGACCGCTAAAACTTGGCATCTCAAAGTCAGAGATAACAATATCCCACTTTTCTTGCTCCAGTGCGTGAGACATATCCTTAAAGTTATCTACACACCTGTAAACCGGATCATAGCCCCCACGTTTAAGCTCACGCAAAATAAGATGGAGATCATCTTCCGAATCCTCGACAATCAACACCCTGAGAAGTCCTCTCAGACTTTTTTCAAGCTTACAATTATCTCTTAATTCGCGACTGCGTAACATTCTGATCTTCCCCCCTCCTTCGCAACAACTAAAAGCCGAAGTTCTATCTAAAACTACTACCTATCCGAGATGTGCTCGACTTAAGCTGTTTTTTTGTAATACCGTCAAACAATACAAAGCCACAGAAATTGCACTTAACGTATTTACTAAGCTTCCTTGCAAAAAAGGCCCTTCTGCATTTTGGACATAATCTTAGTTCCATAACAAGATCCTCCCCCAACTCAAAAGACTTACCGCGTTATCAAAATCGTACTTAATTAAGCAAAAATAGGGTTGCCAGAAGCTTTCCAGCTCAGAGGTGGTAAGCACATTAAGAACTTCCGGCAACCCATCCATTTAGAAACTATAGCAACACGGCCTTAGTTCCCTATATTTCAATAAAAACAATCCTTCTACTCCCCTTACCTTAAATTAAAAGCATAACTTAAGTACCGCTATTGCTTGCTACTGCCATCAAAAAACCTTAAAGACTGCTGTACTACCTGGTAGATATTCTTTGTCTCAAAGCTTGGTGGGGTTGCCGGGAGCTTTCCGGCTCAGATGTAGTAATCACATTGAAATTCTCCGGCAACCCATCCCATCCAACATAAGTCTATAGCAATACCGCCTTAGTCCCCTTCATAACCTTACTTGATACAAGCTTAAGCTGCCTACTGTCCTCTTCATTACCACTGCCAGAGTCGCCTTGGCCGCTATCTTCATTATTTTTATTGGCATTAAACTCAGCCACACCACTGCCGCCAGCCTGCGGTAACCTGAAGCCCGAGACCAGTGAGTCAAGATCTTTAGAAAGGACCGCGAGTTCATCGGTTGACCTGACAACCTCTTGTATGGAGTATATAGTCGAGACAGATACCTCTGTTATAGACTCCATATTTATATTAATCTCATCTGTGGTAGCGCTCTGCTCCTCGGTAGCTGTTGCGATCTGATTGATCATATCCGAGACGTTCTGGATACCTTGATCAATCTGCTCCAGAGCATCTCCGGCCTCATTGGCCAGCTTAACGCCATTTTCCACCTTCTCAGTACCTTCACCCATTGCCTTTACGGCTACACTTGTATCACTCTGAATAGTACTAATCATCGAGCTTATCTCTTTGGTCGCCAAACCGGTCCTCTCTGCAAGTTTTCTCACCTCATCGGCGACAACCGCAAAGCCCCGGCCTTGCTCTCCGGCCCTGGCCGCCTCAATAGCGGCGTTTAGGGCAAGCAGATTGGTCTGGTCGGCTATGTCATTGATAACCGATACGATAGTGCCTATCTCCTCACTGCTCTTCCCAAGCTTTGCAACCATGTCGGCTGTGACCGATGTAGACTCAGAGACCTCTTTCATGGCGATTATCGCATCTCTTACGACGTCTCCGCCGTTGTTTGCAATATCCCTTGCGCTCAGGGCTGACTCCGCTACGTTCTGAGAACTTCTAGCGACCTCCAGCACGGTAGCACCCATCTGCTCCATAGCAGTGGCAACGTGCGTGGTCTGCTCGTTCTGCTTATTAGCACCTATCTCCATGCTGGTTGAAGAGACATTTAACTGATCAGAGGCCACGGCCAGATGCTTTGAAGACTCCGACATCTTCCCGATTACCGTGGACATCTTATCTGCCATCTTATCTACACTTCTGCCAAGCTCAGAGACCTCGTCATGTAACTGCTTACCGAGGAAGGCCACCTTAACGTCAGCTCTAGTGGTCAGATCCCCCTTGGCATAGCTATTAACAACATCCTTTATCCTTATAATAGGCCTTAAGATCATCGCTACAGAAGACCACATAAAGAATGCGGCTATCAGTGCCGAGAAGACAACAGATACGCCAACAATCTTCATTCCGTTCATCGCAGAGACCTGCGCCTTATGTATAAACATCTTGGTCAGCTCATCGGCGATCTTAATGACCGCAGGCGTATGGTTAGAACCTAGATCCTTGACAATGCCATGGTAAGCCCTTGCGGCAGTAGTACCCTCATAGATATAGGCCTTCCTGATCTTCCAGTAAGACTCGACTTCCACGACAGCTCTGCGAAAATCCTGCCCCTTAGCCCCTGCCCCCAAGGCAAGTGTTTTGAGATCGGCCAAAGTACCCTCAAAGCCTTTGACTGTTTTATCAATATCAGCTTCTATCTCGCTTTTATCGCCGTAGGTCACAAAGGCGCGAGAGAAAAGATAACTCAGCTTGACAGTGCGCATCCTCTGAAGCCCGGCGGCATTAATCGACTGCATAACTTTATCAGAGCCAGTGGCCTGCATACCGGCTATCATCGTATTAAATTTAGCGACCATAGGGAATGTAGAGCCCTCTACGTTTTTTCTAAGGTTAACAAGTCTAACGCCGTCTGTCATGCCGTCGTCCAGAACCGAGCGCATAATCTCCCAACGGGCCTCAACAGCAGTGAGTTTGGTCAGCAGCTCAGGATCAATTATAGCAGGCACCTTTTCAGAGCCTGTACGAAGTGTAGCAATAACGGCGTTATAGTCTATCTTCTGTTGATTGAACTGCTCTACCAAAACCTCTTCGCCTGTTACTATATGGCGGTTAAGGACCTCGACCACAGAGACTGCCCTCTTTCTCAAAGAGCCGGCCACATCCTCCTGGACGTATTTATCGCCCATCCCACTAAGTATTACGTAGAGTATCGGTATCTGAATCACGAAAAGTACTACCAAAATCAGGTAACTACCAACAAACCGGGCTTTTAGTGATTGTAACGACATCGTGAAACCTCCTGAAGTTAAAGATCTCTATATACTTTAAAGTTCAAATCAAAGCTTCGTAACTTTCTAAGCCAGATAACCTTAAAAGAACTAACAACCTATAACGTAAAACCTGCAATTAACGGCCTCCATCAGCCCCGGCCTTCCTCTGCCGCATAGAACACAAATGACTCTATATTGAAATCATACCGCATATACCCATAAGGGTAAACCGGGTGATGACTTATTTATATGACTCCAAAGGGATTATTAATAAATGGCCAAAGGGTGGTATTGGAAGATTGGCGGACAAAAAAACTTATAAAACAATAGAGTATGAGGTATTATTTAATCATTACAAGACCTTGCTGCATGGCTATTCTCACAAGGCTCGCAGTGTCGTTGACCTTAAGTTTACGCATGAGGGTTACCCTATAACTCTTTATTGTTGAAACAGAAAGAAAGAGTTTTGCGGCAATTTCTTTATTGGTATATCCTTCTGCGATGAGTTTGAGGACCTCTTTTTCTCTCAAAGTAAGGGTCTCGGAGCTATCCAGGGCCTGCTCTCCACGAATAATACCGACAAAGTCACTCATAATCTGATCCGAGAGCGGCGAACTTATATAAATTTGACCGAGGGCGACCCTATCGACGGCCAGCAGAATCTCACCAGAGTCACCGCCCTTCAGTATATAAGCCTTTGCCCCAACTCTCATTGCATCAACGGCATACTGCAACTCCTGATGCATGGAAAAAACAATTACTTTTATACCTGGATAATCCTTAACGATTCGCTCGGTAACGAGCAGGCCATCAAGCTCTGGCATAGTAATATCTATTATGACGATATCAGGATGGTGCTGACCAATACCAGCCAGGGCAGCAAGACCATCACCGGCCTCACCCACGACCTCATACTTTGCACTGCCGGAGAAAAGGCCTTTAATACCGCTCCTGACAATGGAATGGTCATCTGCGATAAATACCTTTAACTTATTCATTTTTCAAACTCCTTGAGTTAAAAAGATTAGATTACAAGCAGAGCGCACCAAACAAGACCCTATGGCATTGGAAACTCCGCCGCAATGCTGGTGCCTGAACCAACCTTTGAGGTAATAGTCAATGTCCCGCCCATCGCCTTGATTCGCTCTCGCATAAGCCTTATCCCGATACTTGCGCCTCTGTTTTTATCCTCCGCGCTTTCATCAAAGTCCCGGTCACTGATGCCAACGCCGTCGTCCCGCACAGAGATGCAAAAAAGACCGTTCTTAAGGCTGCACCTGACCTTAACAAGACTTGCCGAAGAATGCTTTACGACGTTTTGCAGGCACTCCTGAAGTATCTTGTAAATATGCTGCTTATACTCATCAGAGAGTTCCTCTACGATATCGCAGGCATCTACATCTACCTCAATACCCACCGGAGCAAGAACATTACCGACGTACCACATAAGAGCGCCAACCAACCCCTTGCTCGCCATAAGACGCTCGCCATAAGGGCTTACAGGATAAAGATCCTTACACATCTTACGTATTGAATCGATTGTCTCCTGTAGAAGATCTCCGGCCTCTCCAAGTGTTGTCAACGCAGAAGAGGTCTTACCTGCTAAAGACGCCTCTGATATGTATGATGACAAAGCCATATTAATAGCCACTAGATTCTGACCTATATCGTCATGAAGTAGACCGGCAAAACGTTTACGTGCCTTCTCTTCTACTTTTGTTATCTCCAGGGTCAATTCGTGCAGATCGTAATTAAGGGTATCGAGTTCTTCGGTCTTAGATTTAAGCTCGGCCTCGGCCTCTTTTCGTGCGGTAATATCTTCTTTAACAGAGAGGTAACCTTGTGCCACTCCGTTCTCATCAACAATCGGAGCTATCGTGGCATCCTCCCAGTAAAGAACGCCGTTTTTCTTCTTGTTATGAAACTCCCCGTGCCAGACCTTACCGGCAGTTACAGTTCGCCATAGCTCTGCGTAATGTTCAGGATGCATTGTGCCTGCATTAAGGATGCTGGTCTTTTCACCTATCACCTCTATATATGAATAGCCGGTAAGCTCGGTGAACTTAGGATTGACATACTCTATACATCCATCCAAATCTGTCATGACAACAGAGACAGGGCTCTGACGCACGGCCTGCGAGAGCTTTCTGATCTCCTTTTCAACTCGTCTTCGCTCCTGACGACCGCGAAACTCGCGCATCTCACGCTCTATGGCGGGAACGAGGCGAGCCAGATTGTCCTTCATTAAATAGTCGTTGGCTCCGGCGCGCATTGCCTGAACCGCCGTCTCCTCGCCAATAGCACCGGAGACAATAATAAAGGGCAGGTCATAGCCGCCCTCTTTCATTAGTTCGAGCGCACCTATTCCGCTGAAGCTCGGCATGGAAAAATCAGAGACAACAACATCCCAGATAGCTGACTCAAGAGCGGCCTTCATCTCCGCGCGAGTCTCAACACGTCTGAGTTCCGGCTCATAGCCACCGCGCCTCAAACAAAGAAGTAAAAGATCCGCATCATCGCGACTATCTTCAACAAGCAGTATGCGTAAGAATTTCTTCATAAAGCCTCTTTACAGGTCTATGGAGTGAAGACCTTTAAAGCGTGAAATAAAAGACAGCACCCTTCTCAAACTCGGCCTCGGCCCAAATACGTCCGCCATGGCGATGTACTATGCGCTGAACAGTTGCAAGCCCGATACCTGTCCCTTCAAATTCATCGACAGAGTGAAGCCTCTGAAAGGCACCAAATAATTTCCCGGCATATTCCATATCAAAGCCAGCCCCATTATCTTTAATATAAAAGACCCGCTCACCATCAATTATTTTTCGACCTAACTCAATCTTTGCATCTTTCTTCTGACTTGTAAACTTCCATGCATTCCCTATGAGGTTCTCAAGAACTACCCGTACCAAATGGGAATCAGCACCTTCGGCGACGAGCCCCTGCTCGATCTCGATCTCAACGCTACGCTCGGGCATTGTTCTTCTCAAGTAAGCCACCACATTCTGCGCCTGAGATGAAATATCAACATTCTCTCTTCGAAGCTCGCTACGCGTAACTCTGGAGAGCGATAGCAGGTCGTTTATCAGCTCGCCCATATGATGAGTCGCAGTACGAATACGCCTGAGATAATCCTGCGCATCCTCGTCCAACCTGTCTCCGTAGTCCTCCGAGAGAGCCTGACTAAAACCGTCTATACCCCGAAGCGGTGCTCTGAGATCATGAGAGACTGAATAGGCAAAGGCCTCCAGCTCCTTATTAACAACTGAAAGCTCAGAGGTACGCTCTGCCACCTGACGCTCAAGCGATTCATTTAACCTTCTCACCTCGCACTCGGCCTTGACCCTCTCGGTTATATCCAGAATGATCCCGACAAAAACCGACCTTGATTCAAAGGCGGATAACTGCAAGTATACATCAACAGGATAGGTCGAGCCATTCTTTCTTTTATGTATTGTCTTGAACTGGACCCGTTCCTTTTCACCGCTCTTGAGAGGGGCCATATATTCCTTAAATTCAACCTCGTTCATACCCATCTTGAGGTCAATAGGGGTAAGCTCACGCAACTCACCCATTGAATAACCCGTGTTGTCCCTGCCCCCGCGATTTACCTGTACAAACTTAAGAGTCTCTGCATCAAAGATATATATTTCATTTAAAGAGCCCTCAAGTATACGTCCCAGATGCATCGCAGCAGTCTCGGCCCTCCTATGCTCGGTACGAGCGCGCAGCGTCACGATACCATAGGAAAGGTCCTTGACTAGGCCTGTTATCAAGGAGACCTCTTCAACGGTAAAGGCATCGACCTCACTTGAATAAATATTAAGAGCACCCAGGACATCGTCATTATTGATCAATGGTAGAGATATTGAAGAACCGTAACCACGCTTTGCAGCCCCTTCACGCCACGGCGCAAAGCTTGGTTCATTCGACAGGTTTCTGGCTAGAGCACATTCTTTTGTACGTATAGCGGTCCCGGTAGGGCCTTGGCCAAATTCATTATCTCCCCACGAAATCGTAAGGCTATCAACATAGCCGGCATCAAAACCAGCCCTTGCAACAGGACGAACACTCTTCTGAGCGTCTCGTTCGAGATACCCAACCCATACCATCCGATACCCACCGGTATCGATAATAATCCGGCATATCTCTCTTAGCAGGTCCTGCTCATTGCTTGCGTGAACAAGTGCCTCGCTGCACTGGCTAACGGCCTTGAGAGAACGGTTTACCTTAAAGACCTCCTGCTCCGCATGCATCCTCTCAAGCTCTGCCGAGGCACGAGCGGCAACAAGTTCCAGTACCTCTTCAGCATTGGGTGAAATAACAATTTCCGACCTGACCAGGACGCTTATTACACCTATCGACGTGCCATCCTTGCCTTTTAAGACAGTCCCAATATACCCTTTTATCCCCATATCTTTTAAAATAGTATCTTCGGGGAAAAGTACGTCCACATTATCCTCATATATGCAGATATCCTGAGTACTTATTACCTCATCACAGGGCGTACCCGACAAAGCATATGTAAAATCCTCTACTTTCTCACCATCTAACTTCATAGAGAGTGCCCTGATATTACCTCCTTCATACTTCTCACCAAATATAACGCAGTCAGCACCTAACCACTCATAAAGACTCTCCACAACCCCGTCAAAGAACTCTTGACCAATGCTGCCCCCGGTACTTTTATATAAGATCTCCAAGGCCCTTTCTATCTGCTTTCGTTCGGTGATATCAGTATATGTCCCCAGCACACCGAAGATATTACCATCTACGTCTCGCAGCGGGACCTTACTCGTAGAAAGCCATAGCTCAGTACCATCGGTACGGCACTGAGGCTCCTCATAGTTAAGCTTGGCCTCCCCGGATTCCATCACGACCATATCGTCGTAACGATAGCGCTCGGCCTCGTTCTTCCACGACATCTGATAATCATCCAAACCTACAATATCACCAGGGCTGTCATAACCGGCGTCCATTGCAAGGTTGATATTACAACCTATATACTTCAGATCACGGTCCTTCCAGAAGACACGCACAGGAATAGTATCCAGAACCGTCAGCAATATCTTTCTCGAGGCCTCCAGGGCCTCCTCTGCCCTCTTACGTTCGGTAATATCCATAACAAGCGAGCTTACGCCTATAACCAAGCCCATAGAATCGACCAGAGGGGTGTTATACCAATCGCAGACGATCAGGGCACCGTCCTTTGTCACATTTTCATTTATGCTGCGCCGCCCCCCCCTGTCGACCATAAGGTCCTGCCAGACCATATCGACACGGCCCCTGTCACGCTCGGAGACCAGGAGCCCCGTACCATGACGCCCCACGGCATCATCTGCGCAGTAACCAAATATTCGCTCTGCAGCCGGGTTCCACCCCACAACCTCAAAATCAGTATTCCACTCAATAACCGCCAGCGGAGTCTGCTCTACATGAAGGGCCAACTTCTGCCTGCTTTTTCTAAACTCCTCCTCTGCTTCTTTTCGCGAGGTAATATCAGTACTCATCGCACAAACTGCATACGGCTCTCCCTCGCCGTCAAGCAAAGGAAACCTTGTGGAAAGATAAATACGACGACCACCAATCTGAGTGGCCTCTTCTTCAAACTCTACAGGGGCTTTTTTCTTAATAACAAGACTATCATTGGCCTTTAACACACCTGCCATCTCCATAGGGAAGATATCATGATCGCTCTTGCCTAACGCATACCCACCTATAACACTGAAGACCTCCTCAAATGCTTTATTGACAAATGTATATTTTCCGTCCATATCACGTACACTTATAACCGCCGCTGAGTTATCCATCATCGCCTGAAAGCGCCTCTCACTATAGACCAAAGAGGCCTCGACATTCCTCCTTCTAATCTTTATAGCACCGTATGCCCATAAGGCTACGGCAAAAAACAAAAGCAAGACGCCATAAGCCAACGTAAGCTTCTTAAAAAGCTTATTTGCATGAGCATTATAAATATCACGGGGTAGATACGATACTATACTTAGATAATTATTATTTTCACCGATAAGTGGGGCAATATAACGTATTCCAGCCTCTTTCGGACCTTTATCAGTACTAATACCATGCTCCCACCGAACGGCACGATGCTGGTGAAGACTCTCTATATTCGGATTGATAGAGTCAAATGTAAAAAGCCCTTTATCTGATATAAACTGCCCGGTCCTAGCCCCTTTAATACTTTGCCAGGCATCTGGGAAAACCGATGCAAAACTACGCGTCTCTTTCCCGGAAAAAACAAAGTCATCACCCACGCTACCGCCCAGCAGCCAATACCAGTCGGAGTTAAGCAACATTGAATTACCACGTCCCACCCGGTGATAATGATCCTTATAATTATCCATAAAAACACGAGCTGAATAATTCATAACTACCAACCCGCGCCTTTCAGTCTTACTATCGTAGACCAGAGTTACTATACGCAGCACAGGCACATGGGGCTCTTCTATCTTTCCATGCTCAACATTCAGGTCTACCGGTGATATATAAACCCTGCCGTCGCTTAAGTCCATGCCCTTCTTGAAATAATAACGATGCGCCTTGTTCTGTAGCTCATTGCTTGGGACGACCCTGCTTACAACCCCCTGTCTATCGATCCTGACAATCTCTTGACCTGTATCGTCTATGAGTCGCAACTTAATATAACTTTCTTTTTTTCTTGAGAAAATCAGGAATTCCTGGGTAAGAGCTTCCATAGCACCTTTATCACCGGAGAGTACTGCACCAACCTCTTGTTGTCCGGCAACGACCATTAGGTCCGAGACCAGATCGTCAAATACATCATAGAGACTTTCCATCTGAAACATGATTGCATCACGCTCCCTAAACTCTATGACCTCACGATTAAAACGTATTTCATGCAGGTAAAACGCATATAAGATAGCAAAAAGAATTATCGCTACAGATAAGAAAAGCATAAAAAAAGGCTTGATAATAGCCTTTTCCATGTATACACTTTTAAAGCTGTTTTTGTTGTTTGCAATCATGGTCCAAATCCAATAAGAAGTCTCTTGCAAGCCGTTGCAAGACGTAAGCAGACAACCTTTTCACCTTAGATATCCTATCGGTAGTTTTATTATAAAAATTAAATAGATATAAATATTTTAGCACGTAAAGAGGACACATAACTCCCATTAAAGAATGCAAAGTATCCCGATTAAGGGATACGTCTTTTAAAATCTTTGGGGTGCGATTAAAAAAACCTGTGTGATAGTGAGAAACAAAGAAAGAAGGAAGTGGCTGAGAAAACCTGCGCAGCCACTTCCTGAAAATTACTAAAGAGGTTAGACTCTATCCTTATAGAAAGGGAATCCCTTACACATCTCGGTGACCTCGGCCTTGATGCCTGCAAGCAGATTATCATCACCGCGCCATGTAATGGCACGGTCTATAAAGCCTGCAATAAGCTTCATCTCCGGCTCTTTCAGTCCCTTGGTCGTAGCTGCCGGCACGCCTATGCGTACCCCACTTGTAACAAACGGGCTACGAGTCTCAAATGGAATCGTATTCTTATTTACCGTTATACCGGCCTTGCCAAGGGCCTCTTCGCCCTCTTTACCGGTAAGATCCTTCTTGGTGAGATCGAGGAGCATCAGATGATTGTCCGTACCGCCGGAGACGAGATCAAAGCCTTTCTCCATAAGTGCCGCGGCTAGGGCCTTTGCATTATCTAATACTTGCTGCTGATATACCTTAAAGGACGGCTCAAGTGCTTCTTTAAAGGCCACGGCCTTTGCCGCAATCACATGCATAAGCGGGCCACCCTGAATACCAGGGAAGATCTGCGTATCGACACCTTTGGCGTACTCTTCACGACACATTATCATACCGGAGCGTGGGCCGCGCAGCGTCTTATGGGTAGTCGTCGTTACGTACTCTGCATGCGGCACGGGCGAGGGATGAAGCCCCACCGCAACAAGCCCTGCTATATGGGCGATATCGACCATAACTCGTGCGCCGACGGCATCAGCGACGGCGCGAAAGGCCTCAAAATCAATCGTTCTCGGATATGCACTGGCACCGACGACGATCATCTTCGGCTTATGCTCTTTTGCGACCTTCATGACGTTATCCATATCAATAAGATGCGTGTCTTTATCAACGCCGTAGAAGGCTATGTTATAGAGCTGACCTGAAAAATTAACATGACTGCCATGCGTTAGGTGTCCACCGTGCGAAAGATCCATGCCAAGGACGTGATCCCCGGGCTTCAAGGCAGACATATAAACTGCCATATTGGCCTGTGAACCCGAATGCGGCTGGACATTTACGTGATCGCAGCCAAATATCTCTTTTGCGCGGTCTCTTGCAAGGATCTCTACGATATCTACGTACTCGCAACCACCATAGTAACGTTTACCTGGGTAACCCTCGGCGTATTTATTTGTAAGTACGCTGCCCTGGGCCTCAAGTACCGCCTCACTTACTATATTTTCTGAGGCTATAAGCTCAAGCTTATATTCAAGCCGCTCGGTCTCGTGCTGAATGGCATCATATAGTTCAGGATCAAAACTCTTTATTACGGACATGGTATTTTCCCTCTTGGTAATCCGCCGTGGCGGTATATTTTTTATTTACAACAGCCTTCTACTTCGCTTATCTTATCAAGCCTTCTCTGGTGACGCCCGCCTGCGTACTCGGTCTTGAGCCAGAGTTTTACTAGTTCCTTGGCGAGCTCAATCGTTACAACGCGTGCTCCCATAACTAATATATTTGCGTTGTTATGCTCTTTGGTCGCCTCGGTCGTAAAGCGGTCATGTACGAGGGCCGCCCTGACGCCCGTAAATTTATTGGCAACAATACTCATCCCGATCCCTGTTCCACAGATTAGGATACCTCGCTCTATCTCGCCCGAGGAGACCCGCTTTGCCACGGCCTTACCATAATCAGGGTAATCGACCGAAGTATCAGAGTTATCAGGACCAAGGTCTAGGACCTCAAAGCCCTCTTCTGCGAGAAGCTCGCTTACCGCTGCCTTAAGCTCTACCCCTGCATGATCGCTGGCTATTGCTATGGTTTCCTTAGTACTCAATTATAATCCCCTTTTAAGACCTTATAGCACGACTCAAATCATCTAAAGTTTCGCTACGGAACAATACACCGAGTACCACCCGGGTCGTCTTGATTAATTTTTAAAAACCTTAAAGGCAAGCACGGCATTTGTACCACCAAAACCAAATGAATTAGAAAGGGCTGCACGGATCTTCATCTGACGAGCCTCATTAGGGACGTAATCAAGGTCGCAGTCAGGGTCCGGAGTATTCAGGTTTATCGTCGGCGGTGCTACGCCGTCTTTTATTGCCAAGACTGAAAAGACAGCCTCGACACCACCGGCTGCGCCCAGCAGATGCCCGGTCATACTCTTTGTAGAGCTTACGGCAAGCTTATCAGCATGCCCACCAAAGACCCTTCTTATAGCCTTTGTCTCGTATAGGTCGTTATAATAGGTTGATGTCCCGTGCGCATTTATATAGTCTACATCTTGCGGGTTAAGACCTGCATCTTTCAACGCAAGGTTCAGACACTTTGATGCGCCGACGCCGTCTACCGACGGGGTCGTTATATGATAACCATCGCCGTTGCGTCCGTAACCACAGATCTCCGCATAGATACGCGCACCACGCTTTTTGGCACTCTCGAGTTCTTCAAGGACCATCACACCTGCACCCTCACCGAGTATAAAACCGTTTCGCTCCTTATCAAAAGGACGGCTCGCGCCTCGGGGGTCATCGTTATTTTGAGATAATGCCTTAAGTGCGTTAAAGCCTGCAACTCCGAGCGGAGTAATCGCTGCTTCAGATCCGCCGGCTATCATAGCATCGGCCTCTCCGTACTGGATAAGCCTGTAGGCATCACCTATGGAATGAGTCCCTGTAGCGCATGCCGTCACGGCACAGCTATTAGGCCCTTTTGCGCCGATCCGAATAGAGACCTGACCGGAAGCCAAGTTTATAATCGTCATCGGGATAAAGAACGGGGTTATACGCTTAGGTCCTTTCTCTCTAAGCACGTCGTGCCAGTGCTCGATAGAGCCGAGGCCGCCTATTCCGGCCCCAATATAGACGCCGACGCGGTCCTCATTAGACTCATCTATAACAAGCCCCGAGTCCTCAAATGCCTTGACCCCTGCGTATAGCGCATAATGGACAAAAGGGTCCATCTTCTTAAGGTCTTTTCTTGCTATAACATCACTTGGATCAAAGCCGGGCAACTCTCCGGCTATACGCACCGGAAACTCAGAGACGTCAAATCTAGTTATCGCACCTATACCAGACCTGCCGGCTAGGGCTGCATCCCAAGAACTCTCACTGCTCAACCCAAGCGGACTTAACATGCCAAGCCCTGTAACAACAACTCTTCTCATTATTCTATACCTGATAAATAACTATGATTAAGGTTATAAAAAGTATTAAAAAAAGATATAGCGGGAGAGTATCCCGCCGTATCTATATTCTTATCTATATGCTTGTAGGTTACTGTTATTGTAGGTAAAACAATAAGAGTTATTTGTTGGACTTTTTCTCAATATAGTCAACTGCGTCCTGAACACTCTTGATCTTCTCGGCGTCTTCGTCCGGTATTTCTATATTAAACTCTTCTTCAAAGGCCATGACCATCTCTACGGTATCAAGAGAGTCCGCGCCGAGATCATCTACAAAGGAAGCCTCAAACTTGACCTCTTCGTCACCAACACCTAACTGGTCTACAATTATCTTCCTGACCCTGTTCTCTACCGACATTTCTCCTACCTCCTAAGATTTATTATATTTGCTTATTTATCGTTAAGAATCCAATAGATTAGATATATCACCTACGGGTTTTTATGTCAATTTTAAATCCCGTAAGCAAGGTAGTACTTTAATAAATAAAAGCACCCAAAAGATTAAAGAATCAACACTCTTTTAAAGAACAAATTCCCTAATAAAGGGCGGATGCCCTTTTGCTGTACGCAGCACCCTTTTGCTGTGCGAATGCACCCCTTTGCTGGGTGAATGCACCTATGCTGTGCGAATGCACCCCTTTGCTGTGCGCAACACCCCTTTAGGGAGCGAATGCTCCTACATATACATTCCGCCGTTTATGCTAAGGACGTGCCCTGTTATATATGACGCCTTATCAGATGCCAGAAAGATGACACCCTCGGCGACGTCATCTGAGCTACCAAGCCTAGCCAGAGGGATCTGAGCCGTCAGGGCCTGGCGAGACTTCTCTGGCATTGCCTGGGTCATTGCGGTATCGATAAAGCCCGGTGCTACTGCGTTACAGGTAATAGAGCGGGAGGCGAACTCACGGGCAGTGGTCTTGGTCAGTCCAATTAGCCCGGCCTTACTCGCCGAATAATTGGCCTGTCCGGCATTGCCGGTTAGGCCAACGATAGATGCGATATTAATGACACGCCCGTAACGAGCCTTTGCCATAACCCTCGCCGCTGCCTTTGTACAGTTAAATGCCCCTTTAAGGTTGACCGACATAACGCAGTCCCAGTCACTCTCCTCCATCCTGAGCATTAGTTTATCTTTGGTTATTCCTGCGTTATTAACGAGTATATCAATCTTACCAAGCCCTTCTACCGTATCGGTCACCATCTTAAGGGCATCCTCAGGGCTGCTGACATCTACCTTCAGGGCAAGACTCTTTACGCCCATTGCACGGATTTCAGCTGCGACATCCTCTGCAGCCTCAAGCGTAAGGTCTGCTACGGCGACATCTGCGCCCTCTGCAGCGAACTTAAGGGCAACTTCTCTGCCTATACCACGGCCCGCTCCTGTTATTAGGGCTACTCTTCCGGCAAATGACATAAGACCCTCCATATTGTTTAAGATGCTTTATAGTACGTCGCCGCACCAAAACCGTCTATTATCTATCTTTATCTAAATCTGTTAAAAAACGTAGAAGACTTAAACACCAAAATCAATAGGCGAAGAACGTCCCTTCTTCAGATAGTTCTTAGCCTTTATCAGGTCCTCGGTGTTCTCAATATTTACCGTTACCAACTGCCCGTCTATCCTGTGAATAAGGTTTGTCAGGACTTTTCCCGGCCCAAACTCTACCGTTACCTGAATCTTACCATCATCTTTAAGGCCCTGAACGATCTCTACCCACCTGACAGGGTTTGTAAGCTGGCGCGTAAGCAGATCAGCCACAGCATCTGTCTGATTAACCGGTGCGGCCTCGACGTTACTGACCAGTGCTACCTTAAAGTCATTAAGCTTTATCTTCTTCAGCTCTTCCGCCAGTTTCTCTGCAGCGGGCTTCATAAGCGGCGAATGAGACGGAACACTTACAGGTAGGGCTATAATGCGCCTTGCTCCGGCCTCTTTAGCAGCCTCGCCCGCACGCTCTACTGCGGCCTTGTGTCCGGATATTACGACCTGCACCTGACTATTGATATTTGCAGGGACAACGGCCTCGGTCTCTGTACAGGCATCTTTACATATATCCCAGATCTTTTCAGAGTCAAAGCCCAACACAGCTGCCATAGCACCCTCGCCTTCTGCGACGGCCTCCTGCATAAACTGGCCTCTCTTTCTTACTAGTCTCAATGCATCGGCAAACTCCAGCACCCCAGCACAGACCAGTGCCGTATACTCACCAAGACTATGACCTGCGACAAAGCTCGGCTCTATCTTACGGACACTATCTAAGACACGCAGAGCAGCGATACTCGTGGCCAAAATCGCTGGCTGCGTATTCTCTGTCTTATCCAACTCTTCTTTAGGTCCTTCAAAGCAACGCTTAGCCAGATCACAACCCAAGACTTCGTTAGCCTCTTTAAAGACCTCACGCGCTACTTCATAGTTATCATAAAGGTCCTTGCCCATCCCTACCTTCTGAGAGCCTTGACCCGGAAATATATATGCTATGTTGTTCATTAGACCTACCTCGCTGATTTTTTTATTTTACAACTACTACAGAACTACATACAACAATTTGAAGCGGCGCATGGCCGCCTACCACCTGATAGCAGCAGAGGCCCAGGTAAGGCCGCCGCCAAAGGCTACCAGAATAATAACATCACCCTTCTTTATAAGTCCACCTGCGCAGGCTTCATCGAGTGCGATTGGGATAGAGGCGGCAGAAGTATTACCGTATTTTTCAATATTAGAAAAGACCTGATCGTCAGAGAGGCCAAGCCTCTGCTGCGTGGCCTTCATAATTCTTACATTTGCCTGATGAGGGATCAAGAGCTTTATATCGGCAGGTTTCAGACCATTAAGTTCGATAACCTCGCGTGCGGCGTTTGTCATGGTACGCACGGCAAGCTTAAAGGTATCGGAGCCATTCATCTTGACATTAGTCTTGCTATGATCGGTCTTTTTTTCAAATGGATTTGGATGAGGATGGCTCGGTGCGTACAAGGTCTCCCACTTGCGCCCGTCCGAGTGTATATGTGATGACAAAAGCCCGGTCTTTGCCCCGCGCGTGGCACTTAAGACGACTGCTCCCGCGCCGTCGCCAAAGAGCACACATGTGCCTCTATCGCTCCAGTCAATGATACGCGAGAAAAAATCCACGCCTATTACAAGGACGTTCTTGGCAGCACCGCCCTTTACGTATTTATCGGCAATGTCCAGCGCATAGATAAAACCAGAACAAGCAGCCGATACATCAAAGGCCGGCACACCTGCGCGAACCCCAACGCTTGCAGCTACAAAGCAGGCCGTAGAGGGAAAGACCATATCAGGGGTAACCGTACCAACAACGACAAGATCAATATCCTTTGCCGTTATACCGGCGGCCTTTATGGCTTTTTTAGCCGCACCTGCTGCAAGCTCAGAGGCCTGCTCGCCCGTGGTAACGCGCCTCTCTTTAATACCTGTACGCGTCGAGATCCATTCATCCGAGGTATCTACCAAACCCTCCAGTTCCAGATTGGTAACTACCTTCGACGCTGGCTCTGACCCGGTGCCCGTAATCTTACTTCTTAACTCGCCCATCTGGTCAACTATACTCCATTGCTATCTTCTTGACTGCGATATTCTCTGCAAGCTCATCGGTAAGATGCTGATTAACGCCTTCCTTTACAAACTCAGAGGCCTTTAAAATAGCATTCTTTATAGCCTTTGACGATGACGAACCATGACTTATCATACAGGTACCGTCTATTCCCAAAAGCGGCGCACCGCCGTATTCATCATAATCAATCTTCTTTTTCAACTTTCTAAAGGCCCCGCGTGCCAGAAGATATCCGAACTTTGCAGGAAGACTTGCCTGAATCTCTTCTTTAAGCATAGTAACTACGGCATCGACAAGCCCCTCGGATAACTTCAGGACTACATTACCGACAAAGCCATCGGTAACAACGACATCTATATTTCCGCTATAGATATCCTTACCCTCTACGTAGCCTATATAATTAAGTGAGGTCTTTTTTAAGAGTTCATTGGTGGCACGAGTAAGCTCATTACCCTTACCCTCTTCCGCACCGTTGGAGAGTAGCCCGATACGCGGCTTATCTTCTTTTAAAACGTACTTGGCGTAGACATCGCCCATCATGGCGAACTGGACCAGATGCAAAGGTTTGCAATCGACATTACCGCCGACATCAAGGACAACGGCAGGCTCTTTCATAGTCGGTACGCTAACGGCAATGGCAGGTCGGTCAACCCCCTTAAGTTTCCTTAAGACAAGCATCCCCGCAGCCATAGCAGCACCGCTATTGCCGGCACTAACCACGGCACTCGCCTCGCCACGCTTAACCATATCAAAGCAGACCTTAATGGAAGAATCTTTCTTTCTGCGGATAGCCTTGGCCGGGCTCTCACACATCTCTACAACCTGAGAGGCGTGCTGTATCTCTATGGGCAGCCCAGCAACCTTGCGCAAGGCAAGCTCGGCCTTTATCTTATCGGTATCACCGACAAGAATTATAGGTACGCCCTGGCTTGCCGCCTCAACGCTACCCTCTACAACTACAGAGGGGGCCTTATCGCCCCCCATCGCATCAACCGCTATCTTCATAAATGAATTTTACCGGAACCGTCTAATCTAATACGACCCAAAACCGTCTGAAACGGCCCTATGCAACCTGAGTCAGCCTATGCCACCTGAGAAGACTAGAAGAAGATTGTTTAATTAATTAAAAATCTTCGGTTTCCTTGATAATCTCTCTACCCTTATATGTACCGCACTTCATACATACGTTATGAGGCCTTTTGACCTCAGAACACTGCGGACATGTCGAGATAGCAGGTGCTGATAACGCGTCATGACTCCTGCGCTTATTCCTTCTTGATTTACTCTGTCTTTTCTTTGGATGTGCCATTGTTATACCCTCTTTATTTTTCTACTTTTAATTCCGAGCCTATCAAGCCCCGAAAGTCTATTATTTTAATTTCAAGCCCTTAAGCTTTGCAAATCTTTTATCTATACCGTCTGGACCAACACAATAGCATAGCCCTTCATTTAAATCTTTACCACAGCCGTGGCAGAGCCCCTTGCAGCTTTCCTTGCAGAGCGGCTTACCCGATACCATCTCGGCAATCTGCGCGCTAATGATATCAGCGGTATCCAGCTCGCCCTCCTCCATGACAGTATAATCCATATCATGGATACTCAGCTCACGTTCTTTCCCCTCACCGCCACCTGCACCATCGGCACTGAGCAAAAGGGTCTCTTTAAAGACAATCGAATGCTCAGTCTCAATTGGCCGCAGACACCTTGAGCATTCCGTGGCAATAGTAGCCGTAAGGTTGCCATCGATTATAGCAAACTCCGCGCCGACCTTACCGATCTCCAAATGACCATCTACAGTGCCAATAACTGTAAAACCCAGAGTGTCTTTGATCGCCGCTAAAGAACTACCCTCTTCGGATATATCGAGGCTTAATCCCTCCAGCGGTATTTCATCTATCTTTATTTTCATTATATAACGGTAATAAAAGAGAAATTATACAGTAGGCAGGTACGGCGTGTCAACTAAAATAAGGCAATTCGAAATTATCTCCCTTGACTAATATGACCAGAACTGATACAAAATTATACTGTCTTCTAGGTTTAAGCACAAATGGGGGATCGTCTAACGGCAGGACTGCAGACTCTGACTCTGCCTATCCAGGTTCGAATCCTGGTCCCCCAGCCATTTTTTCACACACTATCCAGAAATTATCAAGGGGTTAGCCTAAAGTCTAACCCCTTTTTTAGTGCCCCATTAGTACCCTAATATCTACGACACCCCCACCCGTTGGTTCAAGTTTGCAACATGAACCTTCTATTCTGTCAACTCTGGCAACATTAAGGAAGCACACTTTTAAAAAGTAATTTAAGGGATATTAGAAAACACTCAACTCGCATTCAGTTCTTTATCTATCCTCTCGGCCAAAAAGACCTTTAAAAGGGACTGATACGGCACATCCTTCTTATTGGCAAGCAGCTTTAATTCATCTATCATAGACTCTGGAAGCCTCAAGGATATAGTCTTTACCGAGGGCTTGAGCTTCGGCAATAAGACCTTTTCAGCCCTTTTCCAGTCTATATATCCGGTTGAGTCATGGGTAGCCCAGAATTCACGCTCCACGTCCTCATTTTTAAACTCAGGCATTTTTTTCTTCATTTTTCAGATACTCCCTTTTTTCTTTACGACTCATACCCCTTGCCGATATAACCCTTATACGGTTCACACGGACAGTAAAGATCACAAACAAATACCGACCCTCATCCGTACGGCCAAGCGAGTAATACCTCAACTCTTTACTGGAGTGTTTTTTGTCATCGCCAGCCAACAAAGGCAGATTAAAAAAAACCTGCTCACACTCGCTTTGGGAGACCTTGTGCTTATCCCAATTCTTGAGAGAATTATGGTCATCCCACTGAAAACCAATACATTTGTATAATACATCCAAGGCATCCATATGTCATTAGTATATAATAGAGATATACATTTGTAAAGTCTTCTATTGAAGACGTCAAGCCATGACTATCGCAGCCAAATTCATTAATAGAATGCATTTTCACTCAAATTATAGTATAATTAGTAGCACTACTGCCACAGGATTATATTAAGTAAACGTATCTGTCAGGGGTCGTTATGGATATAATAGGCGCATACTCAGCCCAAAACCTTATTGGCTCGCATCTGGCCGGAGCAAGATCACGGACAGAAGACCAGCAAGGCATACGCGCAGGCCAAAAAGACGCTGGCAAAGAGGTAAAACTACCCTCCGAGGCAGTCAAAGAAGCCAGCCAGACCAGACTCAACGGCGCACCCGACCTTAACAAAATAAACTCCGCAAAATCTACCGACGAGACCAAAGACGCAGAGGCAAAGGCCGCAGAAGATCAAGAACTGCGCCAGCTACAGGCCTCAGACCAAGAAGTGCGTGCACATGAGTCGGCGCACAAGGCCGCAGCAGGCCAGCACGGCGGTGCCGTAAGCTTTGACTACGAAAAGGGCCCGGATGGTCGTCTCTACGCCGTAGGCGGTGAGGTCAGCATTGACATCTCAAACGAGAACACGCCGGAGGCAACTATCGCAAAGATGCGCCAGGTGCAAGCCGCAGCAATGGCACCGGCAAGCCCCTCGGGCCAGGACCGTGCGGTAGCGGCAACGGCGAGTGCAAAGAGCACGGCGGCCGCTCGTGAACTACAGAGCGAAAAACAAGATGATGCGACCGGCGAGACACAAGGACTCCAAAGTGCAGGCATCAACAACCGCGTCGGAGAGTATCAGAAAAACGAAGATATAATCGACGCGCCAATGCTCCTTGGCAAAAACGGCGAGACAACAGGCTTTCAAGATACCGGTTCAATCAAAACAGGTGCGAAAAAAGGAATCTCTACATTTGCCTGACCCAATATAGCGACAATAATAAACAATAAAAAAACTTCGCAGCCGCCCAACCTGCAAAAAATAAAACCGGCCTTTAATCATAAGCCCACATTCAAGGTCGAAGTGCAACAGAGGCGGAAGCGACCTCAAGCGGTGTTTTGTAGCCCAGACACTTTCTGGGCCTGTTGTTGATCAGTGATTCTACCCTTGCCACCTGCTCGTCCGTTATTTTAGCGAAGTCC
>JAJRSM010000014.1 GCA_024278765.1 Deltaproteobacteria bacterium
AGAAGCAAGATATTTGATTACATAGAGATCTTTTATAACAGACAGAGAAAACATTCTACTCTCGGCTACAAATCGCCTCTCGCATTTGAAGAACAGCGAAAAGTAGCTTAACTCTGTGTCTACTTTATCGGGGGAAGATCAGACAGCTCTTTTCCCCTTAACGATATAAGCTAGCGAGTACTTAAATCCATGAGGTTTGTCAGGCGAGACAGTAACATCCCAAAGCCTCATCTCTAATATACTGCCGTCGTCCTCTATCACCTTTGTATGCCTGACAAGCCTTGCCTTCATCAAACCTCCAGCATCTAGCGGTATCTTATACCACTAATAGGAATAAATCAATCCTTAAATACACACCGCAGATAGTGCTCGCCGCACGACAAATTCATTAAGATGATTCCTCACCATGCACAGCTAGAAACTACCTATAGAACTTTGCCGCACCGCAGGTGGTGCTCGCCGCAGGAGTGCTTATCCTTCGATTTCCATTCCGTCATAGGCAAACTCAATGCCTGCGGGCAGGAGATGTGCGTCCTTTGCGTAGTCAAGACCGTGGCTCAGGTGGGTAAAGATCGTGCGGTCGGCCTTGAGTTTCTCTGCAAGTTCGATTGCCTGATCAAGGCTCAGGTGACTAAAGTGCGGGTTTTTGCGCAGTGCGCCGAGGACAAGGACCTTAAGGCCACGGAGGAGTTCTAAAGACTCAGTGGGGACGCCACTACAATCAGTTAGATAGGCAACGTCGCCGAAGCGGTAGCCGTAGATCATATTATTGCCGTGTTGGATATTTATAGGCGTTATGGTAAGACCGAAGAGATCAAAAGGGCCGTCGATAGTACTTAGCGAGAGCTGCGGCTTCCAGCCGTCTTTTTTGTCTTCGTTAAAGATATAACCAAAGAGCAGCTTTACTCGCCCGAGCGTAGCCCCGTCGCCGTAGCAAGGAATCGAGCTCTTTTGAATAACATTAAATATACGAAGGTCGTCTATACCGTGGATATGGTCGGCATGGGGGTGGGTAAAGATCACCGAATCAATACGAGTAAAACCGGCCCGCAGGGCTTGGATGCGCAGATCTACCGAGGTATCAACGAGTATATTACGTAGTACGCCGCAGGCATCCAGAACCTCGATAAAGACAGAAGAACGCAGCCGTCTGTTGCGTACCTCCGTAGAGGTACAGACCTTACAGCCACAACCTATAACCGGCACACCCGTAGAAGTACCGCAACCTAGAATCGTAAGCTTCATCTATCCGCTATTTAAAAGATAAGGTGAATAGGGCTACTCTTCATAATCGCCAACAACGGTCAGGTGCTCCATGACCTCAGCACCATGCGGAGCTTCGTCCATATAATCGGTAAGATCGCAGCCACTTGGATGTTCAAAGTGCATCCCATCGGTAAAGAGAGAGTTGCCGGTTACGTCATAGACCTTACCCTTATACGCGATATAGACCGGTTTATTCTCTTCCGCGCCATCAAATTTGCTCAGTTCATCTTCAGTAAACTTTTTCATAGTCTAATTAATATAAAACGGCGTAGGCGTGAAAGTCAATACAAATACCAATATCGAGCCCATACAGACAAAGCCGCGTGCCGGATCCATCGGCACATGCTGATCGCATATAGGAGGATGCCGCGTCCCGATTATCGTTACCATTATACCCCACATTATCCAGCCGGGCCAGAAGGTTATACCCATAACAACCAGAATAGCTATCGCCCCCATCGATACCTTACGATGATCTGGGCCGAATATCGCATACATAATATGGCCGCCGTCTAGCTGGCCTATAGGTAGCAAGTTCAGAGCCGTTACGAAAAACCCTATCCAGCCGGCAAAGGCCACGGGATGCAAGACGAGTTCATAACCATGAGGGATCTCGCCCATCATGAAATATATAAGCAGCTTTTCGATTATCGGCTCGCCAAAGGCCACCGAGCCATCATGTACGATAGGCGCGATAGTCGAGAAATGCATCCCTACAATCATAACAATGACCGCAAAGACAAAACCGACAAGCGGGCCTGCAGCACCGATATCAACCAGCGCATTTTTAGTAGTTATCGGGGTCTTCATCCTTATAACCGCGCCGAATGTCCCGATCATCGGCGGCACCGGAGGGGCCGGAATAAAAAACGGCAGGGTCGATACGACCTTATGCAGACGTGATGCAATATAATGGCCAAACTCGTGCGTGCCGAGTATCAGCAGCAAAGAAAAACAAAAGGGTAGCCCCTTTAGGATACTAAGGGTATCATTAAAGAGATCAGCCCCTTCATATAGAGCACCCGCCGTCATAGTGGTAAAAACGGTAAGGATAAAAAGCAGCACCGGCAGCAATATACGCGTATGATAACTCCCCTGCTCTACGGTCTGTATCTCTTCTCTAGGCTCTTTGATAGCCACTCCTTTTATCTGGATATTTCAAGTAAATATATGATTATATAAGGCATTTCATACCACATACCGCTGGCATATGCTCTTTCTTTTGCATTTTCGCCCTATTACAAGTATAATAGTTAATTACAAAATTACAAAGGTTTTTATAGGGTGCAGGCTGCCATTACAGACGGCTTCCTACCATAGCTGACGGCGTCTGACCCGATACGGAGGTTTTAAACAAATGACCAAAGCAGTAGCGCTCCTCTCAGGAGGACTTGACTCAACACTAGCGGTAAAGATGATGATAGATCAGGGCATCGAGGTGCATGCACTTAACTTCACCTCTGCCTTCTGCACCTGCGACTCGGGCAAAAAGGACAAAAACGGCAACAAGATCGCAGGTGGCTGCAAAAGCCAAGCCGTACGTGTAGCAGAAGAATTTAATATCCCTATCAAGGTATTACACAAAGGCATGGAGTACGTCGAGATCGTCCGTAACCCGAAACATGGCTACGGCAAGGGCATAAACCCGTGTATGGATTGCAGGGTCTTTATGTTCAAACTCGCCAAGAAATATATGGCAGAGATCGGTGCTGAGTTCGCAATAACCGGCGAGGTCCTAGGCCAACGCCCGATGAGCCAGCGTATGCAGGCAATGGAGCTCGTAGAGCGAGAGAGCGACATGGTCGGGCGCATACTTCGCCCGCTCTGCGCACAGCAGATGAAGCCGACGATTGCAGAAGAGACAGGACTCGTGGACCGCACTAAGATGCTAGGCGTAACGGGCCGCTCCAGAAAGCCGCAGATAGAACTGGCAGAAGAGATCGGCGTCGCTGATTATCCGTGCCCGTCCGGCGGATGTCTCCTAACCGATAAGATATTCTCTAAGAAGATCAGAGACTTACTCGATAATAAAGCCAAGGTCACGACCAAAGACCTCAATGCCCTTAAATACGGCAGGCACTTTAGAAGTGAGGGCACCAAGATTATCGTAAGCCGAGGAGAGGCTGAGAATACGCCCCTGATAAATCTGGCGCAAGACGGAGACACCCTGCTCGTCCCCGATGACTTTCCTGGCCCCGTGGCTCTTGTCACAGGCTCAACCCAGGATGCTCATAATGGCCAAAACGGTGCAGTCGATACGGCCTGCAAGATAATGCTCAGGTACTCGCCAAAAGCCCAGGGCAAAGGCACTATAAAGGCAACAATCAACGATGAGACCCGTATGATAGAGGCAACAGAAGCTATGGACGAAGAGGCGACTAAGGATCTGCTCGTATGCTAGAGGCTGTAATCAATAAGCTTCAGGATGAAGAAGGGCAGGCAACTCCGGCCTCTACGGCAGAGGCAAAGCTTGAGAGCCTCAGGGCAATCCTCCTTAAGATGGGCTCGGTCCTTGTGGCCTTCTCCGGCGGAGTGGACTCTAGCCTACTCCTCAAAGTCGCAGTCGATACGCTTGGCGAAAAGGCAGCGGCCCTTACGGCAACCTCACCGACATACCTTGATAGCGAACTGATCGAAGCCAAAGCCTTTGCCAAGGCACTCGACGCACACCATATAATAATAGATTCTAATGAATTGCTTATTCCGAACTTCGCAGCCAACCCGGAAAACCGTTGCTACTTCTGTAAAGATGAACTCTTCAGGCTCTGTAGGGTCGAGGCTGATAAGGTCGGCATCGCATTTGTCGCAGACGGCAGCAATGTAGACGACAACGGAGATTTTCGTCCAGGCCGCGACGCAGCACGTGAGCTAAAAGTCAAAAGCCCGCTAGAAGAAGCCGGACTGACCAAGGACGAAATAAGGTTACTTAGCCGAGAGTTGGGGCTGCCCACATGGGATAAACATCAACTTGCCTGCCTGTCATCACGCTTTCCCTACGGGACAGAAATCACCGAAGAAAGACTTAATAAAATAAAGGCCTGCGAAGAGTTCTTGCGCTCGAAAGGTCTCAAGCAGCTACGCGTACGCTATCACGGAGATATCGCACGCATAGAACTAGAACCCGCCGATATAAAACTACTCTTAGACGAAAATCTACGCACCTCTATCGTTACGGAATTTAAAAAAATAGGTTTTCCCTACGTAACGCTCGACCTTGAAGGGTATAGAACAGGAGCAATGAATGAGGTCTTGAACTCACTGCGTGAGAGCTAAAGCGGCTTCGCCGCAAAGACTAGCTGTTTTCTTTGTCTAGATATGGTGCGTTGAAACCTTTAATTAGTTTGTTATTGCGAGCAAAGGGTCATAGACCGTAGCGACGAAGCAATCTTATATTAAGTTGGTTCAAGTTTGCAACTTGAACCTTAATGTTCTGTCAATGTTTTGCCAGAGGGGTGGGCTGCGCCCACCAATGTCTTATTTACCCCACCGTAGGTGGTTTAGCTCTCACGCAGTGAGTCTTTGCGGCGAAGCCGCTTTGCTCCGCCGCCGGCAGTTCCTTGCTTCTTCGCCTGCTTCTTTGCCTTACGTTCTTCTACCTCTTCTTCTATAGGGCGAAGCATACTGATGATAGTATCTCCGGGTTTTGGAATAAGCGGCGGATCAATGGTAAAGACCGTCAATTCTTTTTTTTCATCTATTACAAACATCGGTACGGCACCGCCGTACCGTGCATTAAATGCATCATAGTCAAACTCTTTGGTAAGCTTTGTCTTCTTTATAATCATTCCGGCGCGGAACTTGGTATCTATAAAAGAATAATTTATACCTTTGCCAAAGATCAACCTACCCCTGATATTCTCAGAGGCCCGTTTCACATCTTGCAGGGGCAACTGGTAAAGCCTTTTGCTCTCGAACTCTTCAGAGAACTGGCTGGCCGACAGCGAGTTTACGTTATCATTTGGAGTGAGGGCTATAAGCCTGCCGAGCCCTGAGAGATCGAGTTTATGCGGAAGGTTCTCGGAGAGGACATTACCGTAATGCGCACCGAGCCCTGCCATACGGGCCTGAGAAATATTGGCCCAGTTATTATCGGTGAGCAGGACCTCTATCCCCTCGTCCTTTAGGGCCGTCGCAACGGCACGGGCCCACGGATGAGCCCCTATAAAGAGCACCCCTTGCGGATTAGGCCGGGCTATTCCGAGCAAGGCCGCTACCGGGGCCGATCCCAGCCCGTAGAGTGCTACCGTACCGATTATGACCATAAAAGTAAGCGGCACCATAAGCTCGGCCTGCGCGTAGCCCTGTTCAATAAGCTTAAGCGCAAAGACAGAGCTGATCGCAGCTGCGACTATTCCGCGCGGAGCCATACACATCAGAAAGAACCGCTCTTTGAATTTAAGGTTAGAGCCGATAGTCGAGGCGAGCACGGCAAGCGGGCGGGCCACAACGATAAGTATTGCGAGGAAGCCAAGGCTACCCCAGTGCAAGTACGAAATATCAGAGATGCGAAGACGAGCGGCAAGCAGGATAAAGAGCGTACCGATCAAGAGCACACGCAGGTTTTCTTTAAACTCGGCTATATGCGTGACCTTTACGCTCTTCTGGTTGGCCAGAAAGATTCCCATCAAGGTAACAGAGAGCAGGCCGGACTCGCTCTGAAAGTGGTCAGAAATCGCAAAGATCGCTACAACCAGCATAAGGGTCACAGAACTCTGCAAAAAATCAGGTATCCAGTAACGCTTTAGCAGTTCTTTAAGGACGAACGCACCGAGCCCTCCGGCAACTACTCCTATCACTATAGTCTTTACAACAGCAATGGCAGCGGCACTGGAGGCCTCCAGTACACCTCCGGCGACGATTACCTCAAAGACCAGAACGGCAAGGGTAGCCCCTATAGGGTCTATGACGATCCCCTCCCACCGCAAAATAGAAGCCAGATAACCAACCGGCCTGACGTGGCGAAGCAGCGGGATAATAACGGTCGGGCCGGTAACGACCAAGACCGCACCGAGAAGTACTGATATAGAGAGATCAAGACCTGCGATATAGTAGGCAGACAAAGAACTAACAAGCCAGGTCACACCGACACCAATCGTTACCAGATTACGCACAACTCCGCCGTAACCCTTAAGCTCACTTATACGAAGGCTCAGCCCGCCCTCAAAGAGTATGATGGCGACCGAGACACTGACGACAGGCAGAAGCAGATCGCCAAGAAAGGCATCTGGGTCAAAAAAACCAGTGACAGGGCCAATAAGAAAGCCAAATACCAGCAGCAACAGGATCGAGGGCACGCCAAAACGCCATGCCAGCCACTGTGAGCCAACACCAACGACGGCAAGTGTCGCTATTCCAAGAAGCAGTATCTCGGTCAAGAGGTCTCCTTAAGTAAAATCATATAATTGGTCAAGCTGAAATCACGTTGTATTTCAGAACCTTAACTGTTACGATGCATTAAATTACAATCAAAAATGCCGTCACCCACGGAAGAAGGTTCTATTATGAAAGACAATCAATCCGCTACTCGCAGCAGCCCGAAGATAGAGGGCTTATATACTATAATCGACACTTCTTACGTAAGCCTTGAGGATATTAGAGGGGTTACCAAAAAAATTATCGAGGGCGGAGCAAAGTTAGTTCAGCTACGAGCAAAAGATCTGGCCTCTGACGATATGCTCCGAGCCGCACGAGTGATAAGAAAGATCACACACAGCCACGATGCGCTATTTCTGGTAAATGACAGAATCGACATAGCCCTATTATCAGAGGCCGACGGAGTGCATATAGGGGACGAGGATATCGTGCCAGAAGAGGCCCGGCGGTTACTCGGCGCGAACAAACTAATCGGATACTCCACCCATAACGCGCAAGAAGCTAAGCTTGCAGCAGGGCTTACAGGCAAAGGTTTTATCGATTATATCTCATGCGGCCCGGTCTTTGCGACCAAGACTAAAAAAGACGCTAGGGCTGTAGTGGGGATTGAAGGCCTTAAAAAGGTAAGGGAGACGACCAAATTGCCGCTGGTAGCGATAGGCGGGATAACAGAGAAGAATATGGAAGAGGTCCTAAATACCGGGGTCGATGCAGTCGCTGTTATCTCCGAGCTTCTTCTGGCGCAAAAGATCACAACAAAGACCAAACAACTAATAAAGACCATAAAAAAGAACGGGAGCGGGGGATAAGGCCCCCACTCCCGTTCAGTGCAGTAAACCGTCTTGGACGGAAAGTACGGCACAACGATCACGACTTTGGTCAGTCGTTAATTATTATGTACCTGGTAATCCGGATAGGCATTACCACCATGCTCGGTAAAGTCAAGACCTTCGCGTTCCTCATCCGGGGTGACCCTGAGGCCAACCGTCTTCTTGATAATATAGAAGAGGATGAATGAGGCGGTAAAGACCCATGCAAAACAAGCTCCTATTCCGATTAACTGAACACCGAGCTGCGCCGATGTAAAGCCGCCTGTGTTGAATATAGCGGCAGCCAGCGTACCCCAAACTCCGCAGACACCGTGAACAGAGATTGCTCCGACAGGGTCGTCAACCTTGATACGGTCAAAAAAGAGAACCGAGAAGACAACCAGTACACCTGCTATAAGCCCAATTATAACCGAACTTAGAGGACTTACATTCGCACATCCTGCCGTTATACCGACAAGCCCAGCCAGTGCTCCGTTAAGACTCATACCAAGATCAGCCTTCTTGAAAATAAACCACGAAACGAACATCGCAGCCACAGCACCTGCCGCTGCCGACAGATTCGTATTAACTGCTATCATCGCGATATCGGGTATCGCTGCCGTTGTTGAGCCTGCGTTAAAGCCGAACCAACCGAACCAGAGTATGAATACGCCAAGTGCAGCGAGCGTCAGATTATGCCCAGGTATAGCACGTACCTTGCCGTCTTTTCCGTACTTACCTATACGAGGGCCAAGCACGATAGCTCCGGCCAGAGCCGCCCAACCACCGACCGAGTGAACAACAGTTGAGCCTGCAAAGTCAATAAAGCCCATCGCCTCCAACCAGCCCTCACCCTTATAAAGGCTTCCCCAAGCCCAACTACCAAAGACCGGGTAAATAACCGCGCAGATCACTACACTGTAGCAAAGATAGCCAACGTACTTTGTACGCTCGGCGACCGCACCAGAGACAATAGTCGCGGCTGTCGCGGCAAAAACCACCTGGAACATCCAGAAGCCGTAGAGCCACGGATCGTTATCTATAGCAAAGTCGCTAAAGAAAAACCCTGTCGTACCGAAGAGTCCGTTGGTTGCGCCGAACATCAGGCCAAAACCTACCGCCCAGTAAGCAAGGCTTCCGATGGAAAAGTCCATCAGGTTCTTCATCATAATATTAATGGCATTCTTGGCACGCGTAAAGCCCGCCTCAACCATTGCAAAGCCAGCCTGCATGAGAAAGACCATAAAGGCCGCAATCATCGTCCAGACAAAATCCATATTGCGCTGCAGATCGACTAACATTGACTGGGTTACCACCTCAACGCCGCCTGCTTCAGCACTACCTGCTATAGATAAAACAGCAACCAGCGCAGTAAAGACCGCTAATCGCTTCCCTGAAAATAAATCTCTAAGCCTCATCACAACCTCCGATTGATCTTGATTGAAAAACTCTACCAAAAACCTCTCTTTCTTAGAGGGCATCTTCCCCGTGTTCTCCAGTTCTGATTCTTACAACCTCTTCTACCTCTGTTACAAAGATCTTACCGTCTCCGATACTATCGGTCCTTGCGGCATCGACTATTACCTCAATTACGCGAGGGGCGAGTTCATCGGTAACAACAACCTCAACCTTAACCTTAGGCAGGAAGTCCATAGAGTATTCCGCCCCCCTATAAAGTTCGGTATGCCCCTTCTGCCTGCCAAAACCCTTTGCCTCAGTAACTGTCATCCCCTCTACATGCAACTGCTGAAGGGCCGTCTTAATATCGTCAAGCTTAAATGGTTTTATTATCGCCTCTATCTTCTTCATCCCCTTTCCTCCTGGTTATATGCCACCTAAAAAAACAACGCCGACCAACGAGCGAGGTAAGTCATTAAAGACCTACCGTAAACTCGTCCAATCGGCGCCATTGCCAATCAATCATCATAAAAGAGACATCAACGTCTCTACTCTCTTTAAAAACTTGCTACATTACAAAAGCTAAAGTCCTTGCTAGTTGCCTAGTTATAACCACTCTCGCCGTGCTGGGAGAGATCCAGTCCAACTGCTTCCTCTTCTTTAGTAACCCTGATACCAATCGTTGCGTTCAGTATCTTAAGCAAGACGTAAGTTACAACACCAGCTAGAATCACTGTGGCAACAATACCTTCGAGCTGGATCAGGACTTGGCCCGGGTTACCAAAGAACGTCCCCTTTGCACCGACGGTTGCGAAGAGCCCTGTTGCAATCGCTCCCCATATTCCGCCTATCCCGTGTATACCAAAGACATCGAGCGTATCATCATAACCAAGCTTTGGTTTGAGCCAGCTAACTCCGAGGTAGCAGAAGACTCCGCCGCCAAGCCCCATTATCAGAGCCGACATCGGCCCTACAAAACCCGCACCCGGTGTTATCGCTACTAGCCCTGACACAGCCCCTGATGCCGCCCCCAGTGCCGTTGGCTTACCAGTGCGTATCCACTCTATCAAGACCCATGCTACCCCGCCAGCTGCGGCAGCCGTATTGGTTGTTACAAAAGCAAGGGCTGCTATACCGTCTGCTGCAAGCGCACTACCCGCATTAAAGCCAAACCAACCAAACCAGAGCAGTGCAGTACCCAGAAGCGTCCATCCCAGATTATGCGGAGGCATAGACTCCTTTGGATACCCCTTTCTCTTACCTATTACAAGGGCAAAGACCAGAGCCGATACGCCGGCACTTATATGTACGACCGTACCACCGGCAAAATCCAGCGCACCGTCGTTGGAGAGCCATCCTCCGCCCCAGACCCAGTGACAAAGCGGATCATATACAAGGGTCGTCCATACGAGAGCAAATATTACAAAGGCCGAGAACTTTATCCTTTCTGCAAAAGCACCTGTTATAAGGGCTACAGTTATTACGGCAAACATCCCCTGAAAAAGCATAAAGATGATATGAGGTATCGTGCCGTTGGCCTCCATTCCGACGCCTCTAAGACCAATAAAATCAAGCCCGCCTATTACTCCACCTATATCAGGGCCAAATGCCAGCGTATAACCGATCAAGACCCACTGCAAACTTATGATGCAGAGCATAAAAAAGCTCTGCATCATAGTGCTAAGAAAATTCCTCTTCCTGACCATACCCGAGTAAAAGAACGCAAGCCCGGGTGTCATCAACATTACAAGGGCCGTACTTATCATTATCCATGCTGTATCACCGGCATTTATAACCGCCTCACCCGAGGCCAGAGCAACGCCCGGAGCCAGCAACAATAAAGCACCGGCAAATAAAGTCGTCCGCAGCCCAAGGCCGCTTGAGATCAATGTCGTCTTCTTCACGTATTCCTCCGTTGGAACGTAATTAATACGTCTTAAACGGAGCAACGACACCAAACTCAAGACACACTACACAGTGCCCAAGATGGCGTCGTTGCCACCGAATAAAACCACCGGGCACACCTTTATGCCCTGATAAAAATAGATCTATTCTTGAAAACTTAAAGACCAAATCACTTCAATACTACAGCGCGACTTAGAAGTTCATGCTTATATTAACTCCACCGTAGACTACCTCTGTATCTTTGCCAGTACCTGAACTTATATTAACAGCCGATATCGCCTCATCGGCGTCATCGCTAAGCTCGCCCGTATAGGCTATCTTCGGCTCTATAGTAATACTCTTTGTAACAGGAATCGTAATAGATGCCGAGAGTTCGCCGTTATAAAAATCGTTGAACTCTTTGCCCTTTGCATTCGTTCCCATAGAATAGCTGCTCCTTAAATTGTAACCGGCAGAGGCGCCGAGATTAAGGGCGACATCCTTACCGTAAAAGTTACCTAGTGCCACGGTATGGCCGATCGAAAAAACTATGAACTGGCCGTGTCCTTCGTCAAAGTCGTGGTAAATCGTAAGGTTCGGGCTTAAAAACATATCATAACCAAGTGAGACAAAGGCCTCCAGGGTATCCGGCGCGCTATCAAAACCGTAGTGGATAACACCGGTCGTGGTTGAGAGCTTACCGTAGTCACGCGAGTAAGTGAGCGTGAGGTCTGTCTCGGTGGTCTCGCCGGTATTCATATTGTAGTTAGCCCAGTAATTAAAGCCCAGACCGTTCTTTAAAGCTATATCTAGTGTCGGCTGTAGAACGCCGCTATCGTTAACAAGGTTCTGACCTCTCCAGACGTAGTTACTGAGCACATCTACTCCGGCTGAACCCTCGGCCTCGAATGCCTCGGCCTTATCAAAAGAAACAAATACCATTGCCATAACCAAAACACTCAATAACGCTGCCTTTAACTTCATCCTTTCTCCTCCGTTCTGATTTTCATTTACAATTTCATTAATAAGATAAACTCAAAACCCTGATCAAAGTCAGGAAAGCCGTCCCTAGACGGTTAAAAACCTTGAAAAAACGCTTTGTCCCATGTCATCTAAATCAGCCATCATCGTTGATGTTTTTGCTCTTATTACATCAGGATCTATGACCCCTTTTAATTCTTCCAGTTCTTCGCCGTTTACCGAGAGCCACTCGAATATCATCCCGGATGTTACCTCCAGATGAAACTGAAGGCCGTAGGCATTCTCTCCGACTCGGATAAGCTGGTTCGGAAAGAGCTCGCTTGAGGCTAGATTTACCGCGCCTTCCGGTACGTCAAAGGTATCACCGTGCCACTGAAAGACATTTACTGAAGCAGGCAGACCCTCAAAAAGCCTATCCTGCTGGCCGTTATCATTAAAAGAAAGCGGATACCACCCGATCTCTTTAGAAGTACCGCTATAGACACGCGTGCCTGCGGCGCGTGCCAGAAGCTGTGCGCCAAGACATATTCCAAGCATCGGCGAACCCATCTTAAGGGCCGCCTCTATAAGCCTTATCTCGTCCTTTAAAAAAGGATAACGATCATCATCACAGACGCCCATCGGCCCGCCCATTACTATAAGGCCCTGACCGTCATACAGGGTCTTTGGGATACTTTGCCCTTCATATGCCCGGACGAGATCAACTTCAATATCCCTGCCCGATAGGACGTCATTAATACTTCCCGGGCCTTCATGAGCGACCTGCTGAATTATAAGTACCTTCTTCAATATTACTTCCTTAAGACATAGGTTACTGTCATTACAATTAAAGAATGCCAGAGCTATCGATCACAATCTCTGCGACATCCTTCATCGGCAGCCTTCTATCCATGCTTATCTTACGAAGCCTTGCATAGGCCTCACCCTCGCTGATATCGCCCTGCTGCATGAGTATACCCTTGGCACGCTCAACGACCTTACGAGCCTCGATAGTGTTTTTAAGCTCTGCATTTTCTTTCTTAAGCTCTGCAAACTCCGAGTGCCTGATAATTGCAAGCTCTATGGCCGCAAAGAACACACTCTCTATAACTGGTTTCACCAGATAGGCCATAGCCCCGGAACCCGCTGCCTTGCGAACCGTCTCTTCGTCATCACGCCCTGTAACCAATACCACAGGGACTGGACAGTTGGTAGCTATATCAATGGTCGCCTCTATCCCGTCTTTGTTAGGAAGTCCGATATCCATAACAACGACATCAGGAGAACTTTCTAGGCATATTCCAACAACCTCATCACCATCACCGCTCTCGGCGACAACGCAGTAACCCTTCTCTTCCATAAGAAGTCGCATTACTAACCGCTCTGAGCTGCTGTCATCTACTATAACTACTCGTCTCATGCCTATACTAATAAAGCAATTTGCATGCCAAAGCGAAACCATAATGTTTTTAAGTAGATAGCTAAATCAGGGATAAGTGGTATGAAAGACTTTGAGTCATCGGTGGTCAAAATTTGTGCAGATATAAAAAAAGGCCTGTGCTTCTACCCCTGCGCCTTTGATATTGCCAACTTATAGAGTTCATGATAACGCACAGCTGAACGCTTCCACGAATAGTCCTCTGTCATGGCCTTAATCCGCAGAGCCTTTATGGCTTTTTTGTCTTTAAAGAGCTCTACCGCCTCGGCTACCTTGCGGGTTAAGGCCTTTGCGCTATACCTCTTGAATTTAAAGCCATTGCCCTTGCCTCCTTTATAGTCACTTATAGAGTCATCAAGGCCGCCGGTTGCACGGACTATCGGGATAGTACCGTATTTAAGGCTATAAAACTGATTAAGGCCACAGGGCTCAAAGCGCGAGGGCATTAGAAAGAAATCCGCGCCGGCCTCTATCCTGTGCGATAGCGCATTATCAAAGCCGATCTTTACGCCAAACCTTCCTTTATAGGTCTTAGCAAGCTTCGTCATTAAGTCCTGATACTTACGCTCGCCGCTGCCAAGGACAACCACACCAACACCAAGTTTCATAACGGCTGGCATGCCCTCTGCCATAATATCAAAGCCCTTCTGATCGGTTAATCTAGAGATAATCCCGATAAGGGGCTCGCCTTGGCGGATCTTTAGCCCGTACTCCTTTATAAGGGCCTTTTTGCAGACGGCCTTTCCTTTAAGGTCTTTATTACTATAATTTGCAGCTATATGCTTATCCGTCTGCGGATTCCAGATATCATAGTCAACGCCGTTTAAGATACCAAAGAGCCGATCATTGCGCTCGGCCAGGACACCCTCAAGGCCACGTCCGAAATCTTCAGTAGTCTGTATCTCACGACTATAGCTCTCGCTAACCGTAGTAACGATATCAGAGTATACAATCCCGGACTTTAATAGATTGATCTGGCCCCAGTACTCTAGTGCCTCAGGATTAAAGGCACTGTAGGGCAGCCCTGTCACATCAAAGGATGACGCCGGGAATACACCCTGATAGGCCATATTGTGGATAGTAAAGAAGGCTGCAGTATTGCTAAAGGCACTGCTATAAAGAGTCTTCATATAGACGGGGATAAGACCCGTCTGCCAGTCATTACAATGGATGAGATCGGGGTTTATCCCGAGCCTCATTATCGCCTCTATAACGCCGCGCGAGAAGAGGGTAAAACGCTCTATATTATCGAAATATGCCGCCTCGTCTGTCCCGTAAAGGTAAGACCTGTCAAAGTACTCATCACACCTGAGGTAATAAATAACAGCCTTATCGTGACGCCCTTTATAGAGTTCAACAGCAATGACCCTATTGCCTATCGCTACATTTACTGTTATGCCGGTCGCATTGATATCAAAGCCGCCGGCGGCGACCTCGCGGTAGAGCGGCATAAAGATAGTTACCTCTATACCTTCTCCTTCAAGCGCACCGGGTAGGGCTCCGATCACATCGGCCAGGCCACCGGTCTTAGCAAAGGGGAGCATTTCAGAGGCAGCTATAACAACATTTAATCCCATAATAACATTACCTTAGCAGAATAAAGAAGGTCTTGCAACTACCAGCCGGTCAAAGATCCCGATTGATAGAAGATTGCGCTTATGTTAATCTATAATAATACTCAGAATACAATAAGGCTGTTGTTTTCCAGTAGCCTCAGACTATATACAAAGGAGCTTTACTTATATTATATGGAACACCTTGAAGAACTAAACCCGTCGCAATACGAGGCCGTTACCTTTACCGACGGCCCGCTGCTTTTGCTCGCCGGGGCAGGCAGCGGCAAGACAAAAGTCCTTACTACCCGCATCGCGCACCTAATAAAAGAGCACGATATAGCGCCAGAGAATATACTTGCCCTTACCTTTACCAACAAGGCCGCAGGAGAGATGAAAAACCGCCTCTCCGCGCTTCTTGGCCCCGGTAGCGATGGCGTCTGGCTCGGTACTTTTCACGGCATAGGGCTTCGCATCCTTAAGACCGAGAGCAGGCTCTCTGGGCTTAGCGGCGGCCTTACCGTCTATGATGCCAACGACCAGCTGCGTCTGGTAAAGAGCGTTATGGAAGATCTACAGATAGGGACTAAAGCCATTAGCCCCAAGGCCGTTGTAGGGCGCATAAATAAGGCTAAGAACGAACTACTCTCTCCCGAACAATACCGCGCAAAGTACGTGGATTTCTTCTCAGAACGGGTCTCACGCGTCTATGAACTCTATCAGAAGAAACTCGGCGAGATGCAAGCTCTCGATTTTGGCGACCTTATATGTAAACCAGTAGAACTCTTTATAAAACACCCAGAGACCTTAAGAAAATATCAAGAAAAATTCCGCCATATCCTGGTCGACGAGTATCAGGACACAAACCACGCGCAGTATATATTGATGTCCAATCTAGCGGCACTATCGCGTAACCTCTGCGCTGTCGGAGACCCGGACCAGTCCATCTATGGTTGGCGCGGTGCTGACATCAGAAATATCATGGAGTTCGAACGAGACTGGAACGACGCAACGATTATGAGACTCGAACAGAACTACCGCTCTACCAGCTACATCTTATCAGCGGCCAACTCGGTGATTAAAAATAACGCAGACAGGTATGAAAAAAACCTCTGGACAGAGAACCCCGACGGCTCGCCGGTTATTTACAAAGAATGCGAGGATGAGCGCCAAGAGAGCGGTGCTATTATCAGGTCCATAAAGGATACGATGCGCGGCGCAGAAGTTGCCGAGCACTACCGCGACTTTGCCGTATTCTACCGTACCAACGCGCAGTCAAGGCTTATAGAGGAATTTTTCCTGCGCGAAGGCATCCCGTACGTAATAGTCGGCGGAGTAAAGTTTTACGAACGCCTTGAGATAAAAGACGCCCTAGCGTATTTGCGTCTAATCTCTAATCCAAAGGATGAACTGAGCCTCAAGCGTATCATAAACGTACCGCCGCGCGGCATCGGTGCGGTGACACTTAATCACATCGCCAACCTCGCCGAGGCCGAGGGCATAACCCTAATCGAGGGCGTTGGACGCGCGATAGAAAAGGGCATCCTCAAAAAACCAGCTCAGCGAGAGTTCTTCAAAACAATAGTAGAAGGTCGCAGAAAACTCAAAGAAGGCATCCCCCTCCATGAGATAGCCCAGCAACTAATCGAAGAGGCAGGCTATATCGCCCTCTACGAGAAAGAAGGCTCGGAAGAGGCCTTTCAGAGGATAGAGAACCTGCAGGAGCTTATATCCGCTATAAAAGACTTTGAGGATAATAACCGCAACGCCTCGGTCGAGCTAATAGAGACCGAGGGGACGCACCCCATGCTCTCTGCATTTCTCGAACACGTCTCGCTGATAAGTGATCTGGATTCGTATAAAGACAAGACAAATGCCGTAACCCTGATGACGCTGCACTCTGCAAAGGGCCTTGAGTTCCCGGTGGTCTTTGTAACAGGTATGGAAGAAGGCCTCTTCCCGCACTCCAGAAGCAATGACAACCCCGAAGAACTCGAAGAAGAACGCAGGCTCTGCTACGTCGGAATGACCCGAGCCATGAAGCAGTTGCACCTCTTATCAGCCCGCTCAAGGACAATCTTCGGTGAACGTCGCTATCAGGTAGCTTCGCGTTTTATAGAAGAGATAGACCCGAAATACCTTATAAAAGACTCACCAACCCCAAAACGCGCAAGCTACAGCGGGCTATTGACAGAGAAGAACGTCTCCATACCATCCCGACAAGGTAAAACCAAGAGCAACGAACCCTACTATACCCTTGATGATAGCCAGATAAATCCGTTAACCGAGCCGACCTTTGACGTCGATAGCGACAACCCGTGGCGCGTCGGTATGAAGGTCCGTCACCCAAGCTTTGGCCTGGGCATTATAAAGGCACGCGAAGGCCTGGGCGAGAACACAAAGCTTACCGTAAACTTTCAGAAGGCAGGACGTAAGAAACTCGTAGCGCAGTACGCCTCGCTTGAGCCAGTCACGGCCTGAGACTATTTCAAAACACTATGACAAAAAATAAAAAAAGTCTAATAAAGAAAAAGGGGTGTCTTTTGAAAAAGCAGTAGTTGCTGTTCAAAAGATGATGGATAAAAATGCCAAAATAACTCACGACGAACGTTTACATGACTGGACTTCCCTCAGTTTAGTAGACAACTACCCTTTACCTGATGAAGCCATTTCAAAGTCATGCGGGCTCAGCTGACCGAGGTAGCTGTGACGCCGGGTTTTGTTGTAAAAGACCTCGATGTAATCAAAGAGGTCAGCCT
>JAJRSM010000015.1 GCA_024278765.1 Deltaproteobacteria bacterium
CAGAAATATTATCGCAACGCCGCATGCGCTCCAGAGCCATCTGCTTGAACGCTTTGGAATATCGTTTATTTGCCACTTGTAACACCTCCTCAGTGTGACAAGTGTGACATATTTTACTGTCTCAAAATAGGGGGGCACTCCGGTTTTTTATGACTACCGAATGGCTAGAGTATAATGGTCTGCAACTCAGAAATAGAATCAATAATATGGATACAACCCTGCCCGTCGAGTCCTTCTCTGCCTCTAAAACCATAGGCCGCACCGATCACGCTGACCTCTGCGCCAAGGGCGGCTTCGCAGTCTATAGAACTATCGCCGACCATGACAGAGTCCTCCGGCTCTACCTTGACCCGCTCCATTACCTCAAAAAGGGGGTCTGGATGTGGCTTTCTGTTTTTAAGAGAGTCACCGCCCAGAACGACCGAAAAGTACCTGGCAAGCCCGAGTTCCCTTAAGACAATCTCAGTAAAACCTATAGGTTTATTGGTAATTATAGCCATCTTCTTATCAAGACTGCTCAGGTAATCAAGCGTATCGATTGCACCCGGGTAAGGCCTGGTCTTTGCCGTAAGATTTTCGCGGTAATAGCCAAGAAAGATCTTACGCGACCTAGTCAAAAGATCTTCAAAATCCCTACGCACATCCTCCCCGGCACCAGCCCGATAAGGCGGAAGCAGTCTTTCCAGAAGAAAGCGCACTCCCCAGCCTATTCGCGCCTTTATATCTTCCTCGCTCATCTGTGGCAGACCGAGTTCAAGTAGCGTCTTATTTGCCGCCGTGGCGATATCATCACTTGAGTCGATCAAGGTCCCGTCAAGATCAAAGATAATAAGCTCTGGATTCATAGTACCTCTCACTCCTTTTTTATACGAAATACTGCAAATATGTGTACATAAAAACTGGACATAAAGGGCCGTACCTGCTAAACTTTCTGTTCTGTCATTTTTTAATATTTAAATAGTACTCCATAGCACTACAGCATCTAAAAAAATAAAATAATTTAGAACAGATGGGGCGATAGCCCGTTTATATCTGATACCACAATAGCCGATATTGTACAATGGGAAGGGTGGAAAAACAATGTCAACGAGAAAAGCCTATGTCGCCGGCCAGTTCTATCCGGCAGATCCAGATAAACTGTCAGGCCTCGTCACCGAGTACCTGCGCGGCGTACCTTCTTCATCAAAGGCCGGCTCAGATGCGCCTGCGGCTCTTGCCCTGATGGCCCCGCACGCAGGATACGTATACTCAGGCACTGTTGCAGGCACTGCGTACTCTGCGGTAAAGATCCCCGAGACCATCGTTCTTATCGGCCCAAACCACACAGGGCGCGGTGCTAGTGCTGCGATCTCCAGCGTAGATGCGTGGCAAAGCCCGCTTGGTAAAATAACCATAGACCAGCAACTTGCTGCATTAATAAAAGGCGCAAGCCCGCTCTTTACCTTTGACGATATAGCACACAATAGCGAACACTCTCTTGAGGTTCAACTACCATTTATCCAGTTCCTGAACCCCGCGACGTCCATCGTCCCGATCACCATCAGCACCTGCGATATAGAAGAATGCACAGAGCTTGGCACGGCACTGGCCCGTGCCATCAAGGACTATGGCAAAGAGGTACTTATTGTTATAAGCAGCGATATGAACCACTACGAAAGTGACCGCGTCACCAGAGAAAAAGACCAAATGGCCATTGCCCTTTGTCTGCATCTGGATAGCGCAGCATTGATTGATCTTTGCCAGAAGCGCGGCATCTCAATGTGCGGCGTCACCCCGATGGCAATTGGGATGATAGCCGCCAAAGAGCTCGGCGCAGAGAGCTCGGTCCTTACCGGCTACTCGACCTCTGGCGAGGTAAGTCACGATACGGAACAGGTTGTAGGATACGCAGGTATTATGATAAGGTAAATTGCTTTATACCTTTGGTCCTGGGTAGGTATTAACACCCCCCCCCTCGGACTGCCCGCAAAATAATACCAGAAGGAGTATTCCTCATAATGACTGTACGCACACGCTTTGCACCCAGCCCCACAGGCTTTCTCCATATCGGAGGGGTCAGGACCGCCCTCTTTAACTACTTATTCGCCCGCCGTAACGGCGGTGAGTTCATCCTCAGGATCGAAGACACCGACCGCGCCAGATCGACCGAGGAAAGCATCGATGCCATAATGGACGGCCTGCAGTGGCTTGGCCTTGACCATGATGGCGAGCCAATATATCAGAGTAAACGCTTTGATATCTATAAAGAACACGCAGAAAAACTAATCGAAAAAGGGCTCGCCTATCGCTGCTGGTGCACCCCTGATGAGCTGCAAGAAAGACGCGAAGCTGCCCTCAAAGCAGGTCGCGCGCCCCGTTATGATAAGCGCTGCAAGGCCATAACCGACGGCCCGGACAAGCCCTATGCCGTAAGGTTTAAAGTACCCGAGGGCAAAACAACCTTCAATGACCTGATAAAAGGCTCGATCAGCATTGAGCACGAGGAGATAGAAGACCTCGTTATACTCAGAAGCGACGGCACGACGACCTACAACCTGTGCGTAGTAGTAGACGACGCAACGCAGGGGATAACCCATATAATCCGTGGCGATGACCATATAAACAACACCCCAAAGCAGATTCTGCTCTACCGGGCCCTTGGCTACCCGGTCCCTGAGTTCGCGCATCTACCGATGATTCTCGGCTCTGATAAAAGCAGGCTAAGCAAAAGGCACGGAGCTACCTCGGTTACGGCCTACCGTGATATGGGGTATTTGCCAGAGGCCGTTATAAATTATCTAGCTCGCCTGGGCTGGTCCTGCGGAGATCAGGAGATCTTTTCAATAGCCGAGCTGGTCGAGAAGTTTACGCTTGAGAGCGTTGGCAAATCAGCAGGGGTCTTTAACCCGGAAAAACTCATCTGGCTCAACCACCACTATATAAAAGAAGCCAATATCGAAGAGCTTAAACCATTATTTCTAAAGCATCTGAAAGAGCTTGGCATTGATGCCACAGCGGATGAGCGGGTCTCGACCATTATGCAGACCGGTCAGGAGAAGGCCCAGACAATGGTTATGATGGCCACCGATGCCCTCTTCTATTTTACCGACACTGTCACATACGACGAAAAAGCAAAGAAGAAATTCTTGACCCCGGAAAAGCTCACGCCAATCACCATGCTTACCGAGCGGCTCGAAGCCCTTGAGGCATTTACGCTCGAGGCCGTTGAGCAGGCCTTTAACTCGGTCCTTGATGAGTGCGAGCTAAAGCTTGGCAAGCTCGCCCAGCCCGTACGCGTAGCCCTGACTGGGACCAAGATAAGTCCCGGCATCTTTGAGACAATAACAGCTATGGGAAAAGAACGGACAATAAAAAGACTAAACAACGCAATCGCAACCATGAAAGAGACAACTGAGAAAGAGAATATCTAACATAAGACAGAGCCGATGCAGCCGGCGGTCATTAATCATAAATAAACAGATGTAATCGCAGGTTTAGCATCGACTCCAAAATCCTTGACATAAGGGTTTATATGGGCTACAAAGTCCTTTACGCTGGAAATTAGCGTCCTGCTTTTTGGGGCCGTCGCAGAGGTCTGTCAAAGACCTCCGACACAAAGGGAAAACTCAAATATGTTTAAGAAAATACTGGTAGCAAACAGGGGCGAGATAGCCTCTCGCGTAATCAGGGCATGCAAAGAACTCAACATCCGCACCGTTGCGATATTCTCCGAGCAGGATGCGACCGCCCTATTTGTTAAAAAAGCCGATGAGTCCTATCTGGTCGGCCCAGGTGCTCTAGAAGGATACCTGAACCCATACCGCATTGTAGATCTAGCTAAAAAAATCGGTGTCGATGCCATCCATCCGGGCTACGGCTTTTTATCGGAGAATGCCAAGTTCGCCAAGCTCTGTGAGAGGCGCGGCATTACCTTTATAGGCCCTTCAAGCAAGGCCATCTCGGATATGGGTAATAAGATCACGGCACGCGCGAAGATGATAGAGGCCGGCATACCTGTGCTTCCGGGCTCTGATGGCCCGGTCGATAGCCTGAAAGATGCCAAAAAAACCGCCAAAGAGATGGGCTACCCGATTATGGTAAAGGCCTCGGGCGGAGGCGGAGGCAGAGGCCTTCGCGTAGCCTTAAATGCCGGTGAGCTTGAAAATGCCTATGAAAGTGCAAGGACTGAGACAAAAGCCGCCTTTGGCGAGAGCGAGGTCTTCCTTGAAAAATATATTGAAAGACCACGCCACATCGAGTTTCAGATACTAGCCGATAATAGCGGCAAGACTATACATCTTGGTGAGCGCGACTGCTCTATCCAACGCCGCCATCAAAAACTGATTGAGATAGCACCTTCGCTTATTTTGGACGACAAGTTACGTGCCGAGATGGGAGCCGTTGCCGTTGCCGCGGCAAAGGCCGTGGACTACACAAATGCAGGGACCGTTGAGTTCCTCATGGATAAAGACAAAAACTACTACTTCCTTGAGATGAATACACGTATTCAGGTCGAACATCCCGTTACCGAAGAAGTGACCGGCATTGATCTGGTTCGCAAGCAGATAGAAATAGCCTACGGCATGCCGCTTGGAATAGATCAGGAAGATGTACGTATCTTCGGATTCGCCATGCAGTGCAGAATAAATGCCGAAGATCCAAAAAACAGCTTTGCACCGTGTTCGGGAAAGGTCACGTCATATTATTCCCCTGGCGGCATCGGTGTGCGCATCGACGGTACAATATACCGTGACTTTACGATATCTCCTTACTACGATTCTCTGATTGTCAAGCTCATAGTAACGGGCTCGACATGGAACGAGACGGTCAGCCGTATGCGCCGCTCCCTTGATGAGTTCGTTATACGCGGAGTAAAAACTACAATCCCATACCTAAGTAATATAATGAATGAAAGCGACTTTAAAGACGGCAACTTTGATACCAGCTATATAGACCGCAAACCAGAGCTGCTCCAGTACTATGAGTTCGGAGAGCAGGCCGATATAATCGCAGCGATTTCAGCGGCCATCGCCGCTGACTATGGATTCTAGAAACCACCAGTCCTAGACTGACGGAGGATATAAATTTGAATACTGAAAAAGATAAGAAGATTAAAGAGCCCAAAAAACCTGCACAGTGCAAGCCAGCCAAGAAGCTTAAGCACACAGGTGCTCAGATAACAGATACCATACTTCGGGACGCACACCAATCGATCCTCGCCACACGCATGAGGACCATTGACATGCTGGAGGTAACAGAGCTACTCGATAAGGTCGGCTACTGGAGCCTTGAGGTCTGGGGCGGAGCGACATTCGACACTTGCCTACGCTTTTTAAAAGAAGACCCATGGGAGAGGCTACGCACTCTTCGTAAGGCCCTTCCTAATACGCGCCTGCAGATGCTACTGCGTGGTCAGAATCTAGTCGGCTACCGTCACTACGCCGATGACGTAGTAAAGGCCTTTGTGAAAAAATCCGCTGAAAACGGCATGGACGTCTTCAGGATCTTCGATGCCCTAAATGATGTAAGAAACCTCAAGGTCGCGATTAAGGCCGTGAAAAAGGCCAAAAAGACCGTTGAAGGGACTATCTGCTATACCGTAAGCCCTGTTCACACACACGATGGCTTTGTGGATATGGCGATGGAGCTTGCCGATCTTGGCTCAGACATTATATGCGTAAAAGATATGGCAGGGCTACTAACCCCGCAAAACGCCTTTGATTTGGTAACAAAACTTAAAGATAAAGTCGGGCTGCCAATACACATTCACTCTCACGACTCAGCAGGTCTTGCCTCTATGAGCTACCTCAAGGCAATCGAGGCTGGAGCCGATATCGTTGATACAGCTATCTCATCGATCAGCTCTGGCTCGGCCCAGCCGCCGACCGAGAGCCTTGTAGCGGCCCTGCAGGGCACGCCCTATGATACAGGGCTAGACCTCTCACTACTTGATGAGATAGCCGCACGCATGCGCATTATAAGAAAAAAATACGCAAGGTTTGAGAGCGCATTTACCGGAATCAACCCGAAGACTCTGGTTGCTCAGGTGCCGGGCGGGATGATATCAAATCTAGCGCAACAGTTAAGCGAGCAGAACGCACTGGATAGGATGGACGAGGTCTTTGACGAACTGCCAAAAGTCAGAAAAGACATGGGATATCCCCCGCTGGTTACTCCAAGCAGCCAGATCGTCGGCACTCAAGCCACACTTAACGTCCTCTCTGGTGAACGCTATAAGGTAATCACCAGCGAGACCCGCAATTACTTTAAAGGACTCTACGGCCAAGCCCCGGGTAAGATCGACGCAAAGGCCAAGAAACTTGCAATAGGTAAAGAAAAACCAATTACATGCAGACCGGCCGACCTCATAGAGCCTGAGCTTAAGAAGATGGCCAAAGAGCTTACAGAGCTTAACAAAGGCAATACCGACAACAGGGAAGACCTTCTAAGCTACACGCTCTTCCCTGCCGTTGCCGCCGAGTTCTTTGAGCAACGCGAGAAAGGCACGCTCACGCCAGAACCACTTGAGGTAGACTCTGGTGACAACGGCAATGGCGCAGGCCAGTCACGCCACCTGGCACCGAGCGAGTTTAACATTACCGTTCACGGCGAGACCTACAGGGTAAAGATCGCAGGGGCCGGCCACAAGAGCGAGGGCAAACGCCCGTTCTTTATCAAGATCGACAACCGTCTGGAAGAGGTCATAGTCGAGAGCCTGACAGAGGTCATACCAACGACCGCCGGCGTTATTGAGGGCGAGAGCATTCCACAGTCCATCCGTCATCAACCCTCTAAGGAAGGGGACGTCACAACACCAGTTCCCGGCAAGGTCACATCACTGAAGGTCTCTGTTGGCGACAGTGTCAACGAAGGAGATACCGTCCTTACGGTCGAGGCCATGAAGATGGAGAACGAAGTACATTCACCTGTAAGCGGCACTGTAGAGCGCATACTGGTCAAGGTCGGCGATGACGTCAACCCGGACGAGACCCTCATGGAGATCGCCAATAAATAAAACCCCTGAAACTCACCCCTTAAGATAATAGATCAAAGGACGTTATGCAGGTACTAATAAAGGTCCTAACAGTTGTAGCCCCGGTCTTTGCAATAATAGGCCTGGGCTATATCTTTGCCTGCTTCAAAAAAATCAGCCTCAAGCCGCTCGTTGATATCCTTCTCTACCTGACGATTCCGGCCCTTGTCATAACCTCGCTAACGGAAACGCAGATAGTCCCTAGCGAGCTATTTCTTATTACAGTTACGGCCTGCGGCGTAGTACTTGGCACAGGGTTTCTGGCCTTTATATATCTAAAGGTAACGGGCAAGCGCGACGGGCGCGGCCTCTACCTTACTACGATGTTCATGAACTGCGCCAATATCCCCTTCCCTATAGCACTCCTTGCGTTCGGCGCGGAAGGGCTTGCCATAACCGTTCTCTACTACGTCGCCATCAGCATACTGGTCTATACGCTCGGCATCTATATAGTAAAAGGCAAGGGAGGGCTTACCGAGGTCTTTAAGCTACCTCTGATATACGCAACCGTACTAGGGCTTGGCCTTAACTTCACGGGTATAGAGCTGCCCTCGGTCTTTATGACAACAATGGAGATGCTAGGCGTTGCGACCATCCCGCTTATGCAGATTAGTCTCGGGTATCAGCTGCGTCATACAAAGATAACGCACCTGCGGGACTCGGTCGCCGCCTCTATTATACGTATAGGAGGCGGCCTATTAATAGCCTACCTACTGGTCACTCTACTTGGCATAGAAGATCTCCCTCGCCAGATTATAATACTTACTTCCGCTATGCCCTCAGCCATGATAACATTCGTCATGAGCTACCGCTATAATGTTCAAAGCGAAGAGGTCGCCGGCACTGTGGCTATAAGTACTATTATCAGCATCATAACAATACCGGTCATACTTTATTTTATTCTCTAATCAACACAAGGCTATATGGGAAAGAAAGGCAGACATTTCATCCTTGTCGGGCTTCTGATCGCTCTAGTGCTCGGCACACTGCTTGGCACAATGCGGGGGGCGTCCATGCACGACGCCACAAAGGCGCACGACGCCGTTGCCAGTGCCGCTGCGGAGCGACGAAGCTTTGACTACGAAGTCCTAGCCCCTGCTAGACTAGACTACGAAAAAGAAAAACTCCAGCAAGATACACTCATCAAGGCTGGCTTTGACGAGCGTATCCTCGCCGAATCAGAGATAGAACTTACCATTGCAAGAGCCCGAATTGAAGACGCAGAAAGCACCTCTGATAAATACAAAGAAATAGAAGCCGAGGCTCGCAAGGCTTACGAACCGCACTCGGGCTGGTACTCGGCCTACAGTATTATAAAGTTCTCTGGCAAGCTATTTCTAAACCTCTTAAATATGCTCGTAATCCCACTCGTTGCCGTTAGTATTATGACCGGCATCCTCTCACTCGGAGATATCAGGCATGTCGGGCGCACAGGGCTGCGCACGATTACATACTACCTAATTACCACGGCCATAGCGGTCTGTATCGGAATAATCCTTGTCAACATCATAGGGCCCGGCACCGGGATGGAAGAGTCCTCGACTATCGCCGGCAGAGTTCGTGGCAAAGAGGCCGTAGGTATCCTCGATACCATACTGCGAGTCTTTGTAAATACCGAGAGCCCCGGAAAAGGGGCATTCCCCAAGAACATAATCGCAGCTATGGGCGAGATGAATGTGCTGGGGGTCATAACCTTTAGCCTTATCTTTGGTGCGGCCCTTACGACCGTCGGTGAAAAAGGGCGCGTAGTCGTAAACTTTATCGTAGGGCTAAATGAAGTAATCCTAAAGATGGTCCACTGGGTCTTACTGCTGCTGCCAATCGGTGTCTTTGGCCTGATTGTCTCAAGGCTCGCCGAAGTAGGCGGAGGCACTGCCGTCTGGGTCGAGCTATCAAGGCTTGCTTGGTACTCGATCACCGTAGTAGCTGCACTTGGTATCCATGCCGTCATCGTAATACCGCTTATTTTATTTATCTTTGCAAAGAAAAACCCGCTGCATTACCTGAAAAACCTCGCCCCGGCACTCTTAACGGCATTTTCTACGGCAAGCTCTTCGGCCACACTGCCAACTACCATCGAGTGCGTTGAAAAACGAGGAGGCGTCTCAAGGCGTTCAGCGTCTTTTGTCCTGCCAATCGGAGCGACCATAAATATGGACGGCACGGCCCTATACGAGGCCGTCGCAGTTATATTTATCGCGCAGGTCTACGGCGTGCCAATGGATATGACGATGCTGATTATAATCTTCCTAACGGCAACACTTGCGGCAATCGGGGCCGCCGGAATACCAGAGGCAGGGCTTGTTACAATGGTAGTCGTCCTTAATGCCACAGGTCTACCGCTGGAGGGCATAGCACTGCTGCTATCGATAGACTGGCTACTCGACCGGTGCAGGACAACAGTAAATGTCTGGGGCGACGCGGCAGGGGCCGCGGTAATAGACCGTTACGAAAAAGATGGAAAGTACGAGGTTGCTTAGAGAGGAAAATAAGCCCTTATGTATCTACCTATTTAGCGACGCGGCAGGGGCCGCTAATATAGGCCGATATAAGAAAAATGGAAAGTACGAAGTTACTTAGAAATGCAGTGCTCTTTAAAGGCAAGGCCTGACTTTACAAACCTACAGATCAATCCTTCTTATAGAGATGCTTATAGATACTGATAAAGCGTCGTTGTTCATTCATTAAGAGCCTGAAGGGTATCCCTTCGGTCAGAAATAAAACGACAGCGGATGGTACGACCCTCAAGACCTTGCCTTTAACATAGCAGATCTCACCTGTCTTAAAGATAAACTTACCGCTAATCTCCTGATCATCTTTAAACGGACTGTCGTCATCCGGCATTCTAAGCCTGATGCCACGCTCGCTGGCATCAGCGACCTCATACTTAATATCATCTATTTTAAGGAAAGGAACTTCGGCTATAGGAAAAATGACCCTGAAAAACTCCCTCTCCTTTACCCATTTATTGCCCTCACCACCTTGGAAAATGGACTTCTCCAGGTCCATCCTTTCCTGCTCATCCTTGCCATCTACAAAGCCCTCTGCCTCTTGCAAGCCAGTGGCCTCATCATTATCTAGAACCTGCTTTTTCTTATCTGCCATTTAAAAGTCTCCCTGAATTCTCCATAATAACCAGCTAACCAACACAAGATGCTGCACCTAGGAAAAGCAGGTGAAGATAAAAATTAAAAAACCTCTACAACAAACTCCCTTCTATCGACGACCTCTCCGACCGTAAAACCAGATACGCCCTTTGTCGCCATCAAGCTCAAAAGCCTCTCGGCCTTTTCCTTTGCTACTGCAATAAGCAACCCACCTGAGGTCTGCGGATCAAAGAGAAGCATACGCATGGCATCTTCTACATCCTCAGAAAAACTTACCCTATCGCCAAGAAAGACCTTGTTGGACTCAATGGCACGTGGCCTGTTTTTTTTCTTCATCACAAACTTGTCTGCATCTTCAAAAATCCTTACATCCTTTGAATAGATCCTTACCGTAAGCTCTGCGCCCTCGGCCATCTCTGAGGCATGGCCGAGCAACCCGAAACCTGTAACATCAGTACAGGCATTTACACCAATCTCTACCATAGCCCCAGAGGCAGCCCTATTAAGCTCCCTCATAGCCGCAAAGACCAGCGGCGGCTCTTCCTTGAGTTTACCTGATTTTATCGCACTCGTTATAACACCTATCCCTATCGGCTTGGTCAGGATAAGGATATCACCTGCCTTTGCGGAACTATTCTTGATAACCTTATCAGGGGCGACCTTACCGGTTATAGAAAGACCATACTTAATTTCTTTATCCTCAATCGAGTGGCCTCCAGCGATAACAATTCCTGCCTCTTTTAGTTTATCAATACTGCCCTTCATAATCGTCGCGAGAATATCCAGATCAAGCCCCTTAGGAAAACAAACCATCGCGGTTGCGAATAAAGGCTTTGCCCCCATGGCATAGATATCACTTAAAGCATTGGCAGCCGTTATAACACCAAAGTCATAGGGGTCATCTACCATCGGTGGAAAAAAATCAAGGGTAGAGACGACGGCTATATCATCACTCAGGCGATATACCGCAGCGTCGTCGGCACTCTCGTTACCAACAATAAGGTTTTTATCTTCAATCTTTGGCAGCTGATGCAGAACCTGCATCAAGGAGTCGGCCTCCATCTTAGCTGCTCAGCCAGCGCAGCTGGCGTAACTCGTAAGCTTTACCTTCTTTCCCTGATTCAAAGAAACTCTCCTGTAATCAAATATATAGCAACTAAAACTCTTGATATAATAGACCAAGAAAACCAAAAAAACAAGGTCTGTATCCCTATAAAATCTAGCGGTATTACCCCGGCCTCAAACCACGTCCCCTACCGCAAGACCCTTTCATCGCCCTTCCTAAGCGTTATCCGCTCCTTATCAAAATAATCCAAAATCTCTATCGCTAGCCTTCTACCGCAACCAAGCAGGTCTCGCATATCAGCGACCTTTATAGAGCCGTGCGCCGTTATATGGCCCTCCAAGAGATCTCTGGCACTACCAAGAGCCGCACCCCCAAGATAGACCTTGTCTTTGAGCTTTACACCATCACCTCGCTCTAGAATAGCTTCGATAGCACAATCTATTTCTTTATTATCAAAGGGCAATTTCTTCATCTCAGCCATAGCAGCACTCTTCATGCCTGCTGTAAAAAAGACCATAAGGGCCGTATCCAGTTCTTTCGCCGACCCCGTAAGCTCGACGCGGTATCCGGGCAGAGCTATAAAAAGTCCGCTTCGCCTAAGCAACCCTCTGCCTATCATATCCGGGATAAGGCCGTCATCAAGCAGACCGTCTACTATCGCCAGCGGTGGTCCGTGCCCAATAAGCTCTTTTACAGCCTTCTTACAGTTCTCAGGCCTCATGCCGGTCTCAGCAGAGTGACCGACGTGATAGGCCGCTACGACCTCTAGCAGGGCCTCCTCTATTATCAAGACGTCCGCGGTAACAACAATATTATCCTTAAAAAGACCGATCTCATCCGAGCCCTCGATAAGGGACGAAAGACCGCTGGCCTCAAGGTTAAGAATCGCCGCAAGCTGCGTACGTTGCAAAAAATATCCGCTCCTACGTACCATCTGAATTATCTGCGGGATTAGATCGCCAGCATCAAGGGCCGCGAGATCAAGGCCTTTAAGCTGCGGGGTAAGTGCCTGCGAAGGATACGTCATAAGCACTCGCCCGCCACCAACGGTTCGGCGCAGTGCCGGGTCACGCAGGATAAAGGCATCTCCCCTCAGTACCAGCAGCGGCCTCGAAAGATGCAGCCTTCCGTATAACCTACCGACATTATCATTAACAGGGCTGGCAACTAGTCTGGCAGAATCTGCACCGCCCTTGATCTGGAAGGTAATGTCACGCTGGCTGGCCTGATGATATAGTTTAAGTCGAGCCCTGTCTTTTATAATGGCCTTGGCACTAGAGGCGAGTTCTACGACACAATCAAACTTTGTTACTGCTGTGCCAGAGAACTCTGCTGATACAAGGACCGAGCCACGTGCTATCTCGTTGTGAGAAAGGCCAGTTAGATTGACCGCAGCCCTTTGTCCGCGCGCGGCTGCCTCTACTTTTTTGTCATGGCTCTCAATGCCGCGAACTCTGAGGTTTGTGGATTGACACTTACCTCCATCAAAGAGAGCCAACTCCGCCCCGAGCTTAATGCTCCCTGATACGACCGTGCCAGTTACGACGGCCCCGTGGCCTTTGACCGAGAAGACCCTATCTACCGGCAACCTCAAAAGACCACCGCTCTTGGGTGCAGGGGCTATTGCAAGCTCGTTATTTAAAACATCTTTCAGGGCATCTATGCCCTGCTGCTTATGGACCGAGACCTCAACTATCAGAGCACCTTCAAGGCTCGTGCCCTTTATAAGTCCTTCTATCTCTTTACGTACCTGGGCGATCCTCACTGCCGTTGCCAGATCTATCTTGGTTATAACAAAGACCGCGCGACGTACCCCCAGCAGATGCAGGATATCCAGATGCTCACGGCTCTGCGGCATAATGCCATCATCTGCTGCCACGCAGAAAAGGGCCAGATCAATACTGCTGACCCCCGATAGCATAGCTCTAATAAAACGCTCGTGCCCCGGGACGTCAATAAAGGCCAAAGTATCGCCGCTGGGTGCTGCACAGTAGGCAAAACCGAGCTCTATCGAGAGCCCTCGCTTTTTTTCTTCGGCAAGCCGGTCAGTATCCATCCCGGTCAGAGCACCGATCAGAGCGGTCTTACCGTGATCAACATGGCCTGCCGTGCCTATTATATAGTATCTCATCTACTCTCTAAAACCCCACATCAGCTCTAAAACAACCTTAATAAGATAACTGAATTTCAAAGGTATTTAAAGAGGTATCTGAAAGTTTACAATGCGCCCTTATTCTGTTAGAGTTTTAATATGAAGACTTCTTCGCAGAGACCAAGCGTTACTTTCTTCTCCTTTACAAGTTGTGAAGGCTGCCAGCTGGTTGTCCTAAACGCAGCCGAAACCTTCCCTACACTCCTTAAACACCTAAAGATAGTTAACTTCAGAGAGGCGATGGATCCGACAAGTGACCAGTACGATATCGCATTTGTAGAGGGCAGCATAAGCACAAGGACAGAGCTGAGAAAGATAAAAGACATTCGTGCCAATGCGGATCTCGTCATAGCCCTCGGCGCATGCGCCGCTATCGGCGGTATAAACTGCTTGCAAGACGCAGAGAAACCAATATCCATTAAAAAGGCCCGTGAACTGGTCTATGGCAAAGACGCAGGCAAGCACAGACTTTTAAAAGGTACTATCAAGGCAAGGCCGGTCAATCAGGTCATAGAGATAGACCACTACCTGCACGGATGCCCAATCAGCGCAGAAGAACTGCTGACAACCCTTACAGATCTAATGATAGGACGCAGGCCAACGGTCGTAAATCACCCGGTCTGCACCGACTGTAAGATGGCCGGTAATATCTGCGTATTTGAAAAAGAAAGGCCGGCACACGCGCCCCCTATGCTCTGCAACGGTCCGGTAACACGCGGCGGATGCCGGGCAATATGCATAACCTACGGCGAGACCTGCTGGGGTTGTCGGGGCTACGTGGACAACCCGAATATAGCGGAACATATTAAAACACTTTTAGACCACGGCCTCACGGTAAAAGAGGCCAAAGCGACACTTACCCTATACAAGGGCTATGAAGAATTAAAAAACAAAACAGGTAGACCTGAAAATGCATAAAAACCACTCCATAAAAGTAGACGGCCTTACGCGCGTCGAGGGCCACGGAAATATCGTTGTAAACATAAAAAAAGGCCGCGTCGAAGAGCTTCGCCTTGAAATAATAGAAAGCCCCCGGTTTTTTGAGGTTATGCTAAAGGGCCGCCACTACAGTGAGGCGCACCACATAATGTCTCGGATCTGCGGGATCTGTGCGGTCAGCCATACCTCGGCCTCGGTCAAGGCCGTAGAAGACGCAATGGGGATAAGGATATCAAGGCAGACCCGACTCTTGCGAGAGCTCGCCCTCTGCGGCGAGACTATCCAGAGCCATATCCTGCACCTCTACTTTATGGTCCTGCCCGACCTGCTAGGGCAGGGCTCGCTCCTGCCGCTGCTAGAGTCTGATCCAAAGACAGCAAAGGTCGGACTCTCGATAAAAAAGACAGCAGGCGAGATATGCAGGGTCATCGGAGGTCGTCTTGTTCACCCGATAGCAATCATCCCTGGCGGGATGGCGCACCTGCCAAAGATCAAAGAACTCAAGACCTTAAGAAAAGACCTCAAGGCGAGCTTTGGCCAGCTTGATCAGGCCCTCGAACTCTTCTCTGGTTTTTCTATCCCTGACTTTCCAGAATCAAATGACAAGCTCACAGCTAAGAAGGAATTTATCTCTCTTCGCACTACTCGTGACTACCCCATCTACCACGGTGAGCCTTATTCCAGCCTAAGCGGTCCGCTTACAATCAAGCGTTATTCAAGGAAGATCATCGAAACTACAATCAAACATTCTACGGCAAAGCATGCCCGCACCAAGAGGGGCAGCTTTATGGTCGGCGCACTGGCACGTATAAATAATAACCACAGAAGGCTTCTTCCAAAGGCCCGTGCTGCCGTAAAAAAAGCAGACTTTACCGTGCCCAGCACCAACCCGTTCCTGAACAATACAGCGCAACTAATAGAATGCTTTCACCTGACCGAGCGGACCATAAAACTCATAGACCAGATCACAGAGAAAGGCATTACCCGAGAATCACCAAAAAAACCCACAAAGTACGGGCGCGGCACCGGGATCGTAGAAGCACCGCGCGGCATTTTGTATCACAGGTATACCATTAGCCGTACGGGCAAGATCATAAGTGCTAACTGCATGATCCCTACGGCAAAAAACCTCGGCCAGATAGAGAAGGATTTAAGGGCCTACGTGCCGACGATCATTGATCTAAAGAAAGAAGAGATCAGGGCTCGTATCGAACAGATGGTACGCGCCTTTGACCCTTGCATCTCGTGTTCTTCGCATATTATGAAGGTCTCCTTTAAATAAGGCTGAAGGAGAAAAGAAACCCCCAGAAATACTTAAGGTTTTTGTAAATATAGACGATTAAAATATATTCAGCTGCCAGAGATTTAGAAGCACTATCCTTATCAAAATTTCCGTATTATCAGAGGAGCAGAACCAACGTGCGCATCACAGTAGTGAAAAAAGCCCTTATCAGCCGCGTCCTTGAACGGAAACAACGCAGTGGTCAGGCAAGCGGTGAGGTAGACCTGGAAGAGATGCTCAAGAGCATCCTTAAGTGGGCCAATGAGTTCGTCCCCTCCAAATCCGGCTCAATACTGCTGGACGACCCGGTCTTGGATTACAAACTTAAAAAGCCAGGCAAGCTCTACTTCATGGCATGCTTTGGTACGGGATCTGCATCCTTAACCGGTTCGTTCCTGAATATTGAGGACGGAATAGCCGGTAAGACCTATCGCACAGGACGCGCCAATATGTGCACGGACGCATCAAAGAGCAAGACATTCTTCAGCGAGATAGACCGCAAGATCCAGCACCGCACCCAATCCATGGTCTGCGTGCCCATCAACATTCAAGGCACAACCATCGGCGTACTCGAGCTTATCAACAGGGTCGATAAACCAAACTATTCACCAAAAGACCTAACACTCCTTAAGATCTTCGCCGGCTATACATCAACACTCATACAGAACTCACTTGACGCAAAACGCTTCAGTGAACTCTCTGTCAGAGACAACCTTACAGGACTATACAACGACAGGTACTTCTTTCAGCGCCTCTCAAAAGAGCTTGGCAAGAGTGCCAGAACCGGCAAGGATATAAGCCTCATATTCATGGATCTCGACAACTTCAAAGAGATAAACGACTCGCACGGACATATGGCTGGAAGCCAGTTGTTGACTGAGGTTGGAAAAATAGTTCAAGAGCTTGTAGACAACGCGCCCTATGACATAGTACCATTAAGGTACGGCGGTGACGAGTTTACACTCATCATGCCACAGACAGACGTACAGTTCGCAACTCTATTTGCCGAGTCCTTAAGAAATACGATTAAAGACCATACGTTCCTCGCTAGGAACGTCCCGGGCCGGGCCGGAGCATTAAAGATAAAAGGGGTTATCACGGCAAGCCTCGGGGTCGCATCGCTCAATAAAAACGTTAGTAAACGTCTCAAAAAACGAAACACCATAAGAGAAGCACTTATTAAAGCCGCGGATACGGCCATGTATAAATCCAAAAATACAGGCAAGAACAAGGTAACGGTTGCTCCAAAGGTATCGGACTAAGCCCACCTGAATCCTAGCAATAAATCAAATAAATTATTAAGGAGTTCTAAACAGAGATGAAAACCATACGAAGCTGCGCAGTACTAGTGGCATTACTCATATTTATATTTACCGCCGCCCCGGCCAATGCACAAGATCAGATAGAGCCCAATGACTTCGCAAAGGCCGTTGAGCTTGGCAGCAAAGGAAACTTTAAAAAAGCCAATAAATTCTTAAATAAATCTCGCAAAGGACATCCTCTATTTGCCCCGGCTGCTCATCTCTTGCAGATAACCAGCGATCTCTCTAGTAAAAAGATCAGCCAAGAGACGGCCAAACATATATTTAAAGGCGTAATGTTTGGCACAAACAACTCTTTAGAGAAATCAATAAAAGAATTAGACCTAGCCGTTAAGTCGTCACCCGAGTACTCGGACGCCTATGCGCTTCGTGCCATGATACGCTCTTTGCAGAACGACTTGGATGGCGCGACCTCTGATCTATACAAGGCAGTCAAGCTTGAGCCAGACAACTTCATGGCCTACTACCTGCGCGGCAGTCTGTATGCCAGCAAAAACATATTCACTCACGCTCTGAGCGATCTGGACAAAGCAATCGAGCTGAATCCCGAGATGGCCGCAGCCTATAATAACAGAGCAGGCCTTCACTACGGCAAAGGAGAGTTTGATCTGGCAATAGTCGATCTGACCCATGCGCTTGAACTTGCACCCAAGACCGCTTCTTTATATGAGATGAGGGGCTTTCTCTACGCAGTACGCCTCAATGATAATGAAAGGGGTTGCCAAGACCTCAAAAAGGCCTGCGATCTTGGCGGCTGCAACTCACTGGAAATGGCAAAGAAAAGAAAGATCTGCAAATAGCCCATTTTAAATAAATTTTGAAATCAAAAAAGGCGTTGCACCACCACAGGTGATGCAACGCCTTTTATTTTAACTAAAAACCCTCTATTTTTTATAAAACTCAGCTATCGTATCTACTACATACTTTATATCACTCTTCTTAAGCTCTGAATAAACAGGCAACGCTAAACTGTAGCGCGCAGCCCTCTCGGAGACCGGCATATCACCACGCTTATACCCCAAATATTTAAAACAATCCTGAAGATGCAGAGGCAACGGATAATAAATACCAGAACCTATGCCATTCGCTGTGAGGTGCTTGCGCAAAGCATTTCTGTTCTTGGCCATAATAACATACTGGTTATAGATCAGACGGCCTTCAGGATCCGAGGCATGCGGCGTAACCTTAGCAACGTGGCCTGCGAGGCCTGCCTTCTCAAATAATTCTCTATAGAGTACGCCATTCTGTATACGCTGATCTGTCCACTTATCCAGACGCCTAAGTTTTATTCTCAACACCGCTGCCTGCAGTTCATCGAGCCTAGAGTTTATACCAATAATAGGATGATGATAAGTGCGTGAACCACCGTGCAGATGCAACATACTGAGCTTGTCGGCGAGCCTCTTACTATTGGTCGTAACCATACCGCCATCACCAAAGCCGCCAAGGTTCTTGGTAGGATAAAAAGAAAAACAACCGATATTGCCGATAGCACCGACCCGCTTGCCTTTATATTCCGTGCCGATTGCCTGCGCAGCGTCCTCGATAACCGGGATGCCTTTCTTTGCGGCAAGTTTTTTTATAGCATTCATATTGGCAGCACGTCCAAAAAGATGCACAGGCATTATGGCCTTGACCTTTCCGGCCTTGTCTTTTTTAAGAACAGCTTCGATGCCATTTGGATCTATATTAAAGGTATCCGGCTCAATATCGACAAAGACCGGCTCGGCACCGAGCCTTGCGATGGAACCAGCCGTTGAGAAAAAGGTATAAGGCGTTGTTACAACCTTATCGCCCGGACCGATATTATAGGCCATAAGGGCAAGCAAGATCGCATCACTACCAGAGGCTACCCCTATACCGTACTTAGCACCGCAGTACGCAGCGATCTCTTTTTCCAACTCCCGGACGTTTTCCCCGAGGACAAAACTCTGATTAGAACATATCTTCTTTATCTCTTTTAAAACATCTTTTTCAATCTCTTTATACTGCTGGCTAAGACTCAATAGCTGGACCTTCTTCAACTCTATACTCCTCCGTAATTAAAAAAACTAATTTATAAAAAATATCTAAACTAACAGCCAGCCGCAGCAACTGAAATAACCAGAGACGGCCAGTCAGGCCGTCTCTGGTTATTAAACTTTTAAAAGATACTGGACTTAAAAAAACACCATTATAATGCTACATAATAAAAAAAACCAGAGCCAGCATCGCAAGATAAAAACTAGCCCGCGCTTTGCCCCTCACCGCTCTTTTCACGGGCAAGCTTATCTAAAATGCCATTTACAAAGGCACTTGATTCTTCCGTACCAAATCTCTTTGCAAGCTCTACGGCCTCGTCGATTACCACCTTAAAAGGAATCTCATCGGGACTACTAAGCTCATGGGCCGCTAGCCGAAGGACGTTACGGTCAACGACCGTCATCCTACCGACGCTCCAGTTATTCGAGAAGAGCTCTATCATCTTATCCAACTCGTCTTGCCGTTCGGTTATAGCATAAAAGAGTGTTTTAAAATACGCGTAGGCCGCTCCAGTAAGCTCCTCACCGTCGTCTTCACCACGAGCGACTCTTTCGGCACAGTCGTCACGGGCAGCCCCTGTCACATCCATCTGATAGAGGGCCTGCAATACAGCCTCTCTGGCTTTTGATCTACTTCTCATTAAACCTCGTTTAGCTTTTTTTCTAACCTATTGTCTTTAATAGATTTGCCATCTCAATGGCGGTAAGGGCAGCGTCACTTCCCTTATTGCCGCTCTTGGCCCCGGCCCGCTCTATTGCTTGCTCAAGGGTATCAGAGGTAATTATCCCGAAACCAACAGGGATGCCGTACTTAGCAGCAGCCCTCGCTACCCCCTTTGATGCCTCACCGGCGACGTAATCAAAGTGCGGAGTAGAGCCCCTGATAACAGCCCCTACACAGACTATTGCGTCATATTTTTTCTTGGCGGCAAGTGCGCCCACGGCAAGCGGAATCTCAAAAGCACCTGGGACCTTTACCACATCAATATCCTTATCATCAGCACCGCTCCTAACCAGCGTATCGATTGCGCCGCTTAAGAGTTTCTCACCTATAAAGTCATTGAACCTTCCGGCAACTATTGCGACCTTCAGTCCCTTGGCCGAGAGGTTGCCTTCATATACATTAGCCATCTTGCCTCCTAAAAGATTAACAGAGCGATACCGCTCTTCTTTAACAGGTTCCCTGCTTATCTACCTTTGTCAGTATATGCCCCATCTTCTCTTTCTTTACACGAAGATACTCGACGTTGTTTGGCCCCGGCACGGTCTCTATCGGTACTCTTTCAACGAGCTCCAAACCATAGCCCTCAAGCCCCTTAATCTTACGAGGGTTATTGGTCATAAGCCGCATCTTATGCACCCCGAGATCAACGAGTATCTGCGCACCCATTCCGTAGTCGCGCAGATCGGCCTTAAAACCCAGTATCCTATTGGCCTCGACCGTATCGTGCCCTTCATCCTGCAAGGCATAGGCGCGCAACTTATTGGCAAGCCCGATGCCACGCCCTTCCTGATGCATATAAAGGATAATACCACTACCCTCTTGCGCTATCATCTTCATAGCACCCTGCAATTGCTCACCACAGTCGCACCGAACTGAACCCAGCGCATCTCCTGTCAGGCACTCTGAATGCACCCGCACAAGCACCGGCTTATCAGGGTCGATCTCGCCCTTAACTAGAGCGAGATGCTCATGGGTATCAACGTCATTTTCATAGGCTATGGCCTTAAAGACACCTGCAAACTTAGTAGGTACGACAGCCTCTGCCGCGCGTGTTACCAGACGGTCGCGCTTTAACCTGTACTCAATGATATCTGCTATGGTAACGATCTTAAAATCAAATTCCTTTGCAATCACCTCAAGCTCTGGCATTCTCGCCATCGTTCCGTCATCGTTCATTATCTCACATATAACGCCCGCACTTTTAAGGCCCGCGAGCCTTGCCAGATCAACCGAGCCCTCGGTCTGCCCTGTCCTTACCAGCACACCGCCGTCCTTTGCCCTGAGCGGAAAAATATGACCTGGCCTTGCAAGATCCTCTGGCACAGCACAGTCTTTGATGGCATCCAGAATCGTTACTGCCCTATCACTGGCGGATATTCCGGTCGATATCCCCTTTGCAGCATCGATTGATACGGTAAAGGCCGTTGTGTACATAGACGTATTGTCATCGACCATATGGTGCAAACCCAGCTTATCGGCATAGGCTTCGGTGAGGGTCAGGCAGATAAGGCCACGCCCGTACTTGGCCATAAAATTTATCAACTCGGGCGTTACAAGCTCTGCGGCCATGCAGAAGTCGCCCTCGTTTTCACGGTCCTCGTCATCGACTAGGATCACCATCTTACCCTGTCTTATATCCTCTAATGCTGCTTCTATTCTCTCTATTGACATACCTACTCTCCCCCTTATTCTCCCTTTAGAAAACCATGCTCCGCTAAAAAGCCTGCTGTGATATTACCTTCCCTCTTTGTCGCGCCCTGATCTTCATCTTTTGCCAGACGCATAAAACGCTCTACGTATTTACCGATTATATCTGTCTCTATATTTACTGCACCACCCGTGCTCAAAGTCTGCAATGTAGTATTTTCTATCGTATGCGGAATGACCGCCACCCGAAAGCCCTTCTCTGTCAGAGCAGCGACCGTAAGACTTATCCCGTCTACCGTGACCGAACCCTTATGAACAAGAAGCCGCTGGAACTCCGGATCAATCTTAAACTCCAGTTCTTGGCCCGTGCCCCTTTGAACCCTACCAACCAAAGCCCCTCTACAATCAATATGGCCGGTTACGATATGGCCGCCCATAGAACTGCACGGCGTTAATGCTCGCTCCAGATTTACTCTATCACCAGAGGCGAGTGCGCCCAGGTTAGTATGGCTGAAGGTCTCATCACTTACGTCGGCTACGAAATCACCACTGCCCAGCCGAGTTATCGTCAGGCAGACCCCGTTTACCGCAATACTATCGCCAAGGGCTGGTTCAGCCTGCAAAGTAGCATCGCTAGCGAACTGAGTTTTAATAGATATTTTACCAGATATACCGATTTTTTCAATAGATTTCACGATACCAATGCATTCTATAATACCTGTAAACATCAGAAACACCCCTCTACGAGTACGTCCGTACCAAGCGTCTTTACCTTTATCGTCTTAAATCTAAGTGCGCTATCCATATTATTTACCCCAAGCGTTGCTACAGACGGCACGCCATCTGCGCCAATTATAATAGGTGCTGTAAACCACAGAACCTTATCAACATGACCGCCCTTTAGAAGCCCTGCCGCCAGACCCCCGCCGCCCTCGACCAATAAATCAGTCACACCACGCTCGCCAAGTTTTTTTAAAACCGCCTTCAAGCTCAACCCGGCCTTTGTCTCAGCGACCCGCAAGACCTCTACGCCTTTAGCCTTTAATATTTCTGCCTTCTTATGTGAAGCTTTTTTACCTGTAAAAACAAAAGTACTAACCCTTTGTTGGACTTTATAAAGATTTGCACTAGCTGGCAATCTAAGTGCCGAATCCAGGACCACCCTCACAGAGTCTCTACCGCCCTTTACCCCTCTTGTCGTTAGCCATGGATTATCAGCCAGGGCAGTACCAGAGCCGACCATTACACAATCAACGATATTGCGCAACTCATGGACGTAACTGCGAGACTCCTTCGATGTTATCCAACTGGAATCGCCGCCATTAGAGGCGATTCGTCCGTCTAGGCTTGTTGCTAGCTTTAAGGTCACGTACGGCAGCCCCGTGACGATATGCTTATTATATGCAGCATTCAGGGCCGTGCACTCGGCCTTTAATATACCTGTTACGACCTCTATCCCGGCCCTTCTCAGTCTCCTGACCCCGCGCCCCCGGACCTTGGGATTAGGATCACCCGCCCCGGTAAAGACGCGCCTGATTCCGGCCTCTATTATAGCACCTGTGCACGGCGGGGTCCTGCCAAAGGTCATGCAAGGCTCTAGCGTTACGTACAGGTCAGCGCCCTTTATACTGCCTTTGGTGGCAAGAACGGCATTATCGATGGCAACAACCTCAGCGTGGGCTAACCCCGCGCAGGCGTGATAACCTCGTCCTATTATACGTCCTTTCTTGGTGCCGGGCCTGACAACAACCGCCCCTACCATAGGGTTAGGGGAGGTACGCCCGAGCCCCTTTGCGGCTAAGGTCAAGGCCTTACGCATATAGGTCTCATCTATTTTTCTGTTATCTACTGAGGGCACGGCTTGTCCTCTACGGCGAAATCGGTAGGCCGGAACTAGTAGGCCATAACCTGGATTTGATCTAACGGGTTTTCTTCTTGATATCAATCAGTTCGGTTAGCTCACTCATAAACTCTTTTATATCTCTAAAGTCTCTATAGACAGAGGCAAAGCGTACATAGGCGACCTCATCGAGGGCTCGCAGTTCATCCATAACGGCCTCTCCTATCAGGCGGCTCTCTACCTCTTTTTCGCCGAGCCCAGCGAGCTTTGTCTCTATCCTGTCGATTGCACGGTCGATATCATCGCTGCTAACAGGCCTTTTTTCACAGGCCTTCTTAAGCCCGGTCATTATCTTATCCCGGTCATAGACTACACGCATACCGTCTTTTTTAACGACAAGCGGCATCATCTCTTCGACACGCTCATAACTTGTAAAGCGTTTACTGCACTGCAAGCACTCGCGCCGCCGCCTCGTAACCGAGCCGTCCTGCGAAAGCCTTGAGTCAATAACCTTATCTTCGAGATGTGAACAGAAAGGACACTTCATAAAGAAAATATACAGGATAATGCAATGAAAAACAAGGGATTAAAGCTCTCACCTAGACTCTCAGGCAGGCTATTACTCAGACCCTGCACTAGAGTTTTGCTCCGCGCATGATTGCCTTTTAAAAAGACGCCCAAGGTCATCAAGCAGGGTATAGGCGACAGGGACGACAAAGAGGGTCAGAAGTGTCGAAACAAAGAGCCCACCTATTACGGCAATCGCCATAGGGGCACGGGATTCACTGCCCGGCCCGACCCCGATAGCCGTTGGCAACACCCCGAGCATTGTCGATAAGGCCGCCATAACAATAGGGCGCAGCCTGGACAGGGCCAGCAAGAAGGACGGCCTCCCTTACACCCAACCCTCTGGCCCTGAGCGTATCAGTATAGTCAACTAGTAAAATCGAGTTCTTTGTGACCAGCCCTACAAGCAGCGTTATACCGGTCAGGCTATATACATTGATCGTATTACCCGTAAAACAGAGCGCACCGAGTGCGCCGACTATACTAAGGGGCAGGGCGATCATAACGGTAGATGGATGAATCAAACTCTCAAACTGCGCTGCCAGCACCATATAGGTAATAAGCTATGGCCAGACCAAAGACCATAACCATGCTTACAAAGGACTCTTTAAACTGCTCGGCACGTCCGCTAAGTGTTGTCGTATAGCCCTCTGGCAGGACCTCCTCTGCGATCACCGCAATATCATCCAAGCCCAAGCCCTATAGCAGCAAAATAGCTCCTTATCTCCGGCATACCAGAAAGGACATCTTCATTGAGTTTTAGTTTTTCATTGGTATATTCAATGGAAGATCCGACCGGCGTCTGGAAACTAACCATAAAAGCAGAGGCGTCTTCAGCAGGCATAAATTCTTTACCAAGCCCCTACCACGCAAAGATACTAGAGGCAAAAACTTATAACGCCAAAAACAATAATGGAGATCATCGTCATCAGGGTAAGGACCGGTCTTCTTATCGCTACCACAGGTAATATCATCTTTATCTAACCTTTAATTCTGCGTTCCTGTTTTACGCTCACCAACGATGACCCGCACGCTTGCGCCGTCGTCCAGATCATAAGCACCTTCTATCACTACCAGCTCACCTGTCTTTAACCCGCTACTTATTACAGCCATTGCCCCACGTCGTTCTAAAAGGTCAACGCTTCTCATCTCTACTTTGCCACCAGCCTCTACAAAGACTATGGTCTCGTCGTTGCGAGTAAGTACGCCGCCTTCGGGGACTAGAAACAAACCTTTTTTAATGCCGGTAACAATCGTAACCTCAGCAAAAAGCCCGGGGCGAAGTTCTTTCTTCTGGTTTTTTATCCGTGCCTTTATCTCAAAACTACGGTTCTTTGGATCTACCTCAGGGCTGATGAAATATATAAGCCCGCTATAGATCTTGTCTTCTCCAGTAGTGCCAACCGTAAGCGTTACCTCTTGGCCCGGCCTTAACCTTCCTAGAAACCGCTCGGGGATGGTCGCAAAGACCTTTAACGAACCCATATCAATTAGGCGAAAGAGCCTGTCGCCTTCCTGTACGTAGCTGCCTACAGAGACGTAACGCTTGGATATAGTCCCTGAAAACGGCGCACGAATGCGTGAGTCCGCAAGCTCGCGGGCCTTTAAAAGCAGCTCTGCCTTTGCTGCTGCCAGAGCAGAGGTCAGAGCATCACGCCTGGACAGGGCCGAGTCATAGTCCTCTTGGCTGACCGTGCCCTCGCGCAAAAGCCCACTTTTGCGAACGAGATCTTTCTCTGCAAAGGCAAGCTCCGCACCCCTCTGATCAAGCTCTGCGCCGGCCCGGTCTCTCTCCAGAACGAATTTTTCTTCATCTAAAACAACCAGAGCTTGGTCGCGCGCGACCTCGTCGCCTTCGTCAACAAAAAGCCCGGTGAGTTTTGCCGAGACCTCGGCACTTACCATAACCTCTTCATTGGGCTCAAGCGTGCCGACGGCAATAATGCTAAGCGGCAGGTCCACACTCTTGACCGCAACCGTGCGCACCTTAAAACCCGGAGCTGGGCTCTTGGATTTATCTGCGCCTTTCTCGCCAGAGCTTGCCTGCCCGATCTGGCTATTCTGACTAGTCTGGCTGGGCTGACTATCCTGACTAGTCTGGCTGGGCTGGCTACTTACGGCGATATCTTTTTCTTTCTCTCCTTTGCAGCCGTAACCAAACCCAACTACAACAACAATCAATGCAACCAATAATATCTTTTTCATAAAGTCTCCTTACATAATTAAATACCACCGCGCAAAGAACCCCAAAGCAAATCCAGAAGATCTTGGCCTAAAGAACCTTAAAAGAAAATATTTTAGAGCTGCCATCATCCGCCATGAGTCGCGCCCTGCTTTATCATCCCGGTGAGGTAGAGACCAACAAAGCTCTCTACCACATGCTCGCTAGATCTGTGGAAGACCTTTTTAAAATCGTATATCTCCTGCATTACGCAGTAATTACTTATCATTCCCATAAAGCCCCTAGCTGCCAACTCGGAATCGATCTGCCTGAAAGTACCTTCTTTTATCAGAAGATCTATTCTTCTAACAAGGTAATCCGTGATCTCGCTGCATTTAGACTCAAAAAATATCTCAGAGAACCTATCACCTTCCAAGGCACTGTACATAAGCAGACGCGCAAATGATATATCTTCTTCATACATTGAGATAAAGAATCTGATTAACTCAGCGAATATTTCTACCCCGTCCTTTTCTTCAAGTCTGCTGATAAGAATAAGCGAGCCTGTCTCATCATTGCAGCACCTGTCGATGATCGCCTCAAAGAGGGCCTACTTACCAGAGAAGTGCTTATATATAGTTGCCTCACTTACACCGACCTCTCTGGCTATCTCCTTAGTGGTCGTCCCCCTACTACTAAAGCCCTTATCCGAGAAGAGCCTGCTTTCCGCAGCGACTATCTGCTCGCGTAGTTCTATACCCTTCATACGTGATTTGCCGTTTATGCCCGGACGGGTAATGCCCGGATGGGCCACGCCAGGATGGGCCACGCCCGAATGGGCTTTTTTTGAAGCACTGGAGTCTATTTTTTTCGCTCTGGCTGCCATAGCCTCATACCCCTAAAAGAAATAGCTTACTATTATCTACAAAGTAAGCATTTACTTACTTAAGAAAGATTAATTATATATCGTGACAAAAAACATGTCAATTGCACAGGGCATTGACTGAAAATAAAATATCACAAACAGAACCTTTGACAAATGTCTCAATACAAACTAATATATACATAAGTCATAGATCACTTGCTATTAATGGAGCTAGGGACCATGCGCAAAGCCATAGAATGGCTCATCCATATGGAAGAGGAATCAGGTCAGGTCTATAATGAGGCCGCGAAACTATTTAAAGATGATTCTGAGTTTTGCAAGTTACTGAATGGTCTTTCTAAAGACGAAAATCAGCACTACCGGCTCTTATTAAAGGCCCAACAACATTTAGAGAGTAATGCGGCAATCTCGCTGGAGCCGGCCTACATGTCCTTGGATGATAAAACCAAGAAGAAGATTAAAAAACCTCTAATTGATTTTATAAAGGCTATAAACAAAGGCAAGCTCTCTAGAGCTGAGGTTCTCGAACATATCGTAAAGATAGAATACTCAGAGTGGAACGACCTCTTCGCCTATATTCTGGGCTCTATGAAGGACACCACCAAGGACTTCATAGATATTGCGACCAATATCCAACAGCACCGGCGTCGCATTGAACGCTTCCTGGAGAACAATATCGAACACGCTGAGTTTCTCAAGGCAATCAAACCACTACCGACTCTGTGGAATGAACGGATACTTATCATCGAAAGTAGCGATGTAGTTGCAAATATGCTATCGACAATATTAAACAAAGAAGGCTCTATAGATATAGTCACCGACGGTAACACAGCACTTAAAAAGATCAGCCATACATTCTACGCAGCAATAATAAGTGCCGTAGATCTACCAAAGCTAGACGGGATAGAGCTATACAAGCAGGCCCTTAAAAAATTCCCTGATATAAGAAAACGCTTTATCTTCTTTACCAGCAATAAAGGCCACATATCTTTCTTTAAAAAGTGCGGAGTTAAATACCTCATAAAACCTACTCCCATAAATGAGATAAGAGGTTCGGTAATTAGTGCCTTGGAGACCTCCTACTTAGGACTTAAAAAATCTTAAGCTCTCCCTGAAAAAAACTAAATTAATACAGACGCAGCACAGCCACTACATGCGGTTATAATAGCAATTAAAGACAACCCTCAACATGGATCTTATGAAGACACTACTTAAGCAACTGATAAAAATAGATGAACTGACAGGTGACTTCTACGGTCAGGCAATCAACGAAAAACAAAAAAACTACGATACCAATGCGCTATTTGCCGGCCTGCAAAGAAGCAGACTAAAGAGCAAATGGATACTACTTAGCGCAATCAAGGAGCTGCCCGCAACTATGCCGGCTCTCCTTGACCCTGCCCGCGTAGAAGAACTCAAAGAAGAATGCTGCGCAGTATTTAACAAGATCACTGTTCTTGCAGGCCACTGCTCCCCGAATGCAAAAGAACTATTGGAGGTTACGTTAGAGATAGAGCTGACTCGACCCGGCAAACTATACTCAGAGGCCATAGATGCTTTAAGAAGAAACTCACGCACCTTTATCACGCTTGCTGCCACCACACAGTGGCGCAGACGCCTGCTCCAGTCCTATATAAAACACAGATACGAATATACCAGCCATCTTGAGCTCTTTGAAAAACTACCACGTGTATGGACGGAAAACCTGCTGATCGCCGACGACTCGATAGCTACAACCACGCTTCTGGCCGATACACTGTCATGCGAAGGCTCTGTTCATACCGCTGGCAACGGGATATCGGCCCTGCGTAAATTAGAGAAAAAATACTTTGCAGCTATCATATCCGACGTATCTATGCCGCTTATGGGCGGCGTTGATTTTGACAGGTCTGCCGAAAGAAAGTACCCTGGGATAAGACGACGCTTTATCTTCTTCACCGATACGGCATCAATGAATGATATTGATTTCTTCAAGATCAATAAGATAAACTACCTGCCAAAACCCTCTTCACTAAAAAACATAAGAGAGGCCGTCTTAAAGGTAATGGGCGGTACCATATAGCAGGACTGCGCAATAGTCCCCGCCCCACAAACTAAAACCACATAATATTCAAAAACCCATTGACATATTGCAGTGATGAATGTTAATACTATTAAGTTCCGGGGCTATAGCTCAGCTGGGAGAGCGCTTGACTGGCAGTCAAGAGGTCAGGGGTTCGATCCCCCTTAGCTCCACCAAATTTACCTAACAATATCAAGGGGGTAGCTTAAGAGCTATCCCCTTTAATTGTGTCCCCAACTAATCCTGTGCAAAATCTAAGGCCCTTACCGCGAAACTTACAATATAGCCCCCTACGACACTCCATCACAGACTGAGAGTTTTGACAAATCTTGGAAGAAAATGCGCCAGCCTATAGCCTTTGAAAGCAGCATGGATTTTCTCCAAGCAACTGTTTTTTATTTTCTTGCGGCACCGATACGCCTTGAAAAATATTTGCACTTATAGTTGTGATAATAAAGATATAAAAAAAATAGAGTTTAAACAAAGTAACTGTTGCAATTTTGCATAAAGTCGTATACTTTTATTAGAAGGTACAGTTACTTGTATTTATGGTAAAGTACTGCAATTAATATTATCAGCAATATAACATCTAAGTCCTTTTACAGAGCCCTTCCAGGCAACCCTAAATCACCCTGGACGGAGTACATTAATACTTAACCTAAAAAGACGGGAGGAGCTAAGAAATGAAGGTAATGTTCTGTCATGATGGTGAAGAAATGGGGCAGAAAGCCTTAGAAACGGCGGTTGATTTTTTTAAGCCACACAAAGCCGACATGATCATACTATGCGTAAATAACGATGTCGCAGATGCCAGTATGGAGGTCGACTGCATCACAGAAGAATTCCAGAAAGAACACAAAGCAAACATAGACAAGTCAGCACAATGGGTCGCAGAGCACGGAATGGATGTCGATGTTATTATGGCTACAGGCGACCCGAGGGAGATGGTAATAGCTGCTATTGAAAAGAAAAATCCGGATGTCGTAGTAATCGCCAGAAGAAAAAAGAGTGCGAGAGAGAGTGCCTTTCGTAAGAGTCTTAGCGCGTACCTCGTAAAGAATGCAGCATGTAATCTGTTTATAATGGGACCAGAGAGCTATAGCGACTAAATAAGCACATACTATTAGAAAAAAAATAAAGAACTAATAACCAATGGGGTTGCGCACCAGGCGCAACCCCATTTTCTATTATCCCATAAATAAGCCCGGCAATACTCACCCATCGTGCCTGAAACGTACTGGTCTAAGGCAATGCTTCAAACTGCCTTATCCGAGCCCCCTTTAATATGCTCCTTGGTCGCTATCATAACAGGGATTGACTTTAAGACCTCTTCAATATGTTTTATGGCGACCTCCGCACCCCTGAGATCCTCCTTATCCAAGACGTCCTTGCCAAGAGCTGCACCCACAGTCTGCAACTGACGCTCTGTACCATTACAGGCCTCTTTAATAACCTTCATAATCTCTTTCAAGGCCGTAAGCTCATCTGCGCTCGTAAGCACGATGGCCCGCTCTATCTTCTGCACAAGCTTCTTGTCGTCTATTGGTTTTGTTATAAAATCAGCTCCACCTGCCTGAATAAACTCGACCGCACTATCAGGCACCCCCTCGGTCGTCATCATAATAACCGGCAGGTACGGATATCTGGCACGGACTGCGCGAAAAAACTCGAGACCACTCATCTCCGGCATAATCAGATCCGTAATAACTATATCAAAACAATCATGCTCCAGAACCAGCAGAGCTGCATCACCACCTTCGGCTGCCTGGACCATATAGCCTGCGCGACGCAACATCTGCTCGACCATAACCAGCATTGTCTTTTGGTCATCGACCACTAAGACCTTAATAACAGAATCAACCATTTATTCACCCCACATAATACCTCAATTAACCTGACAAAAGATAAATACACACCCTACTTAAAAATATAACAGATTATTTTCAAATATCTTGTTTTAGATGAAAAAAAATGGTATTTTTATAGCGAGTCATCACAAAGCACTGTCGGTATTTTTTACACTATTTAACATCATTCGACGACTTCATGTGAAAATCCAACAAAAACAAATACTTAGATTGCACACAAACTATGGCACAGTAATTGCATTGTTTTAGTGTAGTACGTATAAACACTATAGGGACTAGGTAAAATCAAGGCACACTCCGGCAGATCAGATGATTTGTGGAAGTTTTTACCGGCAAATACAAATTAAAGAGGCAGTTTTTACCCACTTCGGCACCAACAAAAACCTCCTTAAAATATTTTATCCTTATTAAACAGGCACTTATACAAGGTGAGGATTTATGGCATACTTTTTGCAACATACTGATTATAAGAACCATACTTCTAGCACCGAGGGACACCCTGCGACTATGCAACTTATTAGAGGCAAAGACAGAGAGGCCGACCAGGCCCTAACCACCGAGGCGCATCTGCTTTTATGGAGATACCTGAGGCTCTTGGAGCTTCGTGGCATAACCTTCATAAGACACGCCTCAATCGGCGGCCATTACGTTGACTTCCTTAATATGGAAAAGGGAGTGGTAATGGAGGTTGATGTAGGACGCGGCAGAAAAACAGATAAACTCGAACAAGAGAGAAAAGACCGCTGGCTTGCAAAGCAGGGTTTTAAGGTATTGCGCTTTACTGAAGAAGAGATAATTACAGACATGAATATAGTGCTTGACATGATGTGGGAGAGTTTTATCGATGACTCACATACGCATTATCCAGATGAACTAGCTACAAATGACGAGACAAACGCTCTTGCCGATAACAAGCTTAATGAATCCACCACCGAATTCACGAGCGAGATCACCCTTACTAAAGCAGACGAGGCAATCTCGATATCAGGACGGCACAAACCCAATTAGGCCATCTATAGACACACCGCACTACCACGTGCTGAGACCGCAGGAGCCGCCTTTACCTTTTAAACAACCGACCAACACACATACAAAAAACATCCTTATAAAAAACCTATCCACCTAAAGGTCAAGTGCCGTTCGATTAAATATTCAGTCAAGGCCGCCCGACCTTAACCGACCGGCGAGAAGTCAAAGGTATATGTTATAGGAAAGTCCTCGGCACTTCTGAGCTTATTGAACTTCCAGTGGTAGATCTTCCTGAGTATTCTGTCTACGACCTCTTCAGAGGCTAGCGTCGTAGCCACCAGGGCTACGTCCTTGACCTTACCCTCAGGCGTTATAACAAAGCTTACCTTAACATTACCCTTAAGGCTCTGGTTCTTTCTAAGGGCACTGTTGTAAATATACTTAAGCCCTCCGACATAAGAGCGTACTCTTTTATAGACATCGGCTTCGTCTCTGGAACGTAGCGCACTTAGATCACGAGCCTGCTCGGATTTAACGCCGCGCCCTCTTCCGTCATCTGTGCCAAAGTTTGACCGGCCGGCAATACCCGACTCGCGTTGCTCGCCGACCAGAGCACCAATATTCTTCCCCATAGAGCCCGGGCCTTTAATCTCTTTATCAACTACCGCAAGACGCGTCTGTCCGACACTTCTAGCGACCGAGGTCACGGCCTCGCGTCCTTTCATCCTACTACTCTGTTTCAGCTTGGTGCTATCTATATCACGGATTATATCGTCGGCAGTGTCTATCGCAATTACCGGGCGGCTCTTGGCCATAATAACGCCAACAAGTCCCCGCTTCCTAACGCTTCTGCGCACGGGCTTCTTAACAACGACCTTTTTTATGGTCTTTTCCTTGGTAACCTTCTTGGTCTTTTTCTCTTTTACTGGCTCTGCCTTTTTCTCTTCTATCGTTGTCGGGCCGCCACCTCTGACGGCCATAACCTTCTTCTTTGCGGGTGACTCTAGTATAAGCCTCGCAAAGCGCGGGGCCATCTGCTTGATGATCTCAGCCGGAGGTGGTTTCTTTATCTCTACCCTATCGAGTATCGTAACGATTGCGAAGTGCAAGATGGCACTGGCTATCAGCACCATCAGGAAAGAATAATCATCACGCGAGATCCAGGACCTTTTTAGTGCGGCATCGACAGGGACGGCACTACTAATATCGGCCGGGTCACCGGCAAAGGCCCTCATCCCCATCTCAAGCGTAATATTGCCGATAATTGCCGTGCAATCCTTACCAGCAGGTATCTTTATCTGAAAGACTCCGCGTTTTTTCTTTAAGATTCCGAGCTCGTCAAGGGCTGTGATTGACAAAGACTTGCCATCGACCGTAACGGTTGCGTCCTGGATACCGTCAGGCAGGCGCAGCAGATGATCGCGCCCGAAACGCTTTAAAATAACAAAGCCCTTACTCCCTTTGCCCCCCTCACTAGAAAACCCGGGCTGCTCCGAGACGATATCGCAGTCGTAAGAGCTACCGACTACAACGCCTCCGCGCCCCGGCAAGAGCTCTTTGCTGCGTTGGCCCTCATGATGGACACGGACTGTAAATACCTTTTTACTCACCTTTGGTCACCGCCAGCGATATACCGTTATAACCGGCTTGGCCCGAGGTATACATAACCTTTTCAAGTAACCTGAAAGAAATACGCTTATCACCCTGGATAACTATAAGCCCCGTAAAGTTAAGTGCCTTATTGCTCTTTGCTATAAATTCAGTGCGCTTTGCTATTTCATTTAATTTTTCATAGAGCGGCTCGACCAGCATGCCTTTACTGGCGACTGCGTCCTTCACGCTTATTACCTTCTCGCCCTCTACTATAATATCCTCTGGCGTCACCTGCAAAAGCAGACTGCTTCTGGTAATCTCGGTAGAGGTCGAGACCGGCAGAATAAGCTTAGAGTCTATCGACATGATATCGCCCTCTGCCGAATAACTCTTTAAGAGAAATAATAAAATAATAGTAAAGACGTCCATCAGGGCCGTAAGCGATAGGGTCGCTACGACCAAGCGGTTACGACGACGTCTTTTTCTAGATGGATGGCGAGCCATAGTCTATCTATTCTCCCCGAGCGAGACCAGTGGAAAGAGTACGCGCCGGGTTGTCTTGCCGCTGCGCGAGACCTCTGCCTCTCTGGTGACGTCCATGACCTTAACCACAGACTCATATGAAAACGACGGATTAAAAAGTATCGCGACCTCCTGGACTCGCGGATGCCTGTCCTTTAGCTTCTGAAGCATAGCCGATAACCGCTCGTAGTTGAGCTTACCGTTTTTTCTGCGGATAACTATGCCCTTACCAATACCGTCCAAGACAAAGCCTCTCTTAAGGACCTTTACGGTCAGGTAGCCATGGTCCTGCTTCTTTGAGCTTGCACTTATCACTGCGTCCTGCTGCGCCAGAAAGATCTCGATCATAGAGGTCTTGGCAAAGACAGCCGTAAGCAATAGAAACGGAATGATGATGACAAAGACATTCATAAGCGGAATTATATTAAGTTCCGTCCCTTGCCCGTGGTTATGAGATCTTCTGCTGGGCCTATACGCCACTTTTACCTCTGCTTAAAAGATTGACGAGCTTTACGGAGAACTCATCTATCTCGTCTATGATTTTCTGCGATGTGGCCTGCAGGATCGTATACATAATCAACATCGGAATGGCCACGACAAGCCCCGAGGCCGTCGAATAAAGCGCTATAGAGATACCCTTTGCCAGCAGGGCCGCCTTCTGCGAAGGATCGGCTACGGCTATGGCCGAGAATGCCTGAATAAGACCCTGAATAGTACCGAGCAGCCCCAGAAGCGTTGCGACATTAGCGAGCGTTGAGAGATAAGCAACACGCTTATCTACCGATGGAATGACCTCAAGAGCGGCCTCATCTATTGCGTTCTGAATATCTTTTGCGCTACCGCTGCTGGCCTCAAGCCCGTAGTTCATTATCTTCATCAAGGGTACGGTATTGTTCGAGCAGATCGTCTTTGCACCCTCAATATCATTATCTCTAATAAAACCAGATACCTTCTTCCACAAGACCTTGCCATCGACGTTATATTTATAGAGCAGAAAGATTGCCCGCTCCACTATAATGGCGAGTCCTATGACAGAGACCGCAAGAATGAATTTTACAAATATCCCGCCGTCCTTAAAAAATGCCGCTACCGTTTCCATTAAAGATTATCCTCCTTTATGTAAGGGCTGAGCCCATTGCTTGATCAACTTATCCGGATATACAGGCCTTAGTATATCGTCCTTAAAACTCTTATTCAAGAAACCTCCGCGCCAAAGTCTGCTTCTTGGGACGATAAAGAGGACGCGAGGCTTCTCGACCGAGCCTTCAATCCTTATTACCCTAGAAACAACATTTGGCTCGTGCCTGAGTTTACTGCTGCTACGGGCAAGTACGACGGAACTTGCCGCAAAGACAACCAGCAAAGCCACTATAGATACTAATATTAGTTGTCTCTTCATTGGCTGCCACCTGGGCCCGTGGTGCTGCTGCCCGTGGTGCTACCACTGCCTGTGGTGCGACCACCAAGGCGAGCTATTCTAGAGCGCACTACATCGGCCCATAGAGTCACCTCACCTGCGTTGTCTTCGCCGACTATTCCTATATAGCCGACGTAGTTTTGCAAGGCTCGCGCCATATCACCCAGATATAGTTCATAGATCACGCCCATATTTTTATAGAGACGAGCGTCGCCGGGTCGCTCGGCCTTTAACTGGCCAAAGGTCTCGAGAGCCTCGTTATACCTATTGAGCTTTACTAGGACCGAGGCCTTTGTATAGCGCACCAGATAGTCTTCGCGCCCGGCTGCTATGGTTTTCTCTATACGCTCCAGGGCCTCATCATATTGCTCTGTCTGGTATAAGATCAAGGTCATATTGTAATTAAAGACCGGCTTGCTGGATAGCTCCGTCAGATCGGCTCGCCTAATTAGCTTTTCGGCCTTATTCAGCTGCCCGGAGCGCATGTAGGTGCTGGCAGCATTCATCATTACAAGAGACGAGCTCCGGGCAAGAGACGAGCTCTTGAGATCCAGCGCACTCTTAAAGAAGTCCATTGCCTTTTCCTGATTACCCATGGATTCATATAGCGTGCCAAGCGCATTATATAGCAAACGAGGAGATCCTTTATACTCCATCGCCTTGTGCAGTGATTTCTCTGCCTGCTCGAACTCGGCTCTACTCATATAAAATAGCCCCAGATGATAGTGGGCCTTCCAGTTGCCGGGCTTCAGGTAGACCTCGCGCTTGAGCCTTGAACGAGTCGTATCGTCAAAGATGCTGCCCCCTGAAATATCTCCGCTATGCGACTGCCCCGCTGTTAACGGGTCAATACCGGCTACGCCGATCTCGATAAAGAACCTCTCTACCTTCTCTGTTGTTACGGGAGATTTCACGCGACTGCCCACCGCAGCTCCTGCGCCCGTAGCAAGGCCAGAGTCGCCACCATGAAATCCTCTCCTTGGCATGGTCGGGTTTGTGGTGGTACACCCGGCAAGGACAAGCAAGCCCGCAAAGACCATACAAAGGACTGTGAATGCCGGATTTTTTTGCGCAATCTTCATCTGGCATCCTCCTCTAGATCGTCAGATTGATCTTCATCTGGCTCAGGGTCGTTTTTAAGGATAAAGCCGCGAACTTTGGTTGGCTCTTCCATAAAAAGAGGGCGCAGCTTGTTTGCCCCTAACACCTCATGCTGATAAAGCGGCTCTAGTCCGCGCATATCAAAGCTGCGCTTATAAAGAACCGGGCGCAGGTAGGCAAGTCTTGCGACCCCCATAAAGAGCCACTTATCATAAAGGCTCTGGACCAGTGCGGATTTAAGTGTCTTTTCATAGGCCTCGACAGAACGATCATCATAGGGATATGCCATCTCTTCCAAAAGAAACTGATACTCGACCTTCTCGTCTTTGGTCAGGCCACGTGGCCTATCGGAGTTAATGATTGAGTCTCTAAAATTCTCAAATGCGCTGCCCATACTGTAAAAAACCTGGGGCAAGACCTCCGGGGCTACCGTACTAGCCTTTGCGGCGATACGTGTATAGTCGCGAATGAGGCTTTCTATTAGCTGGGTCTTACGCTTTAGCGTCTTCTCGAAGGGATGTGTAAGACGAAGTTCTTTATAGTCCTCAAGCCTACTGGCAAGCAGCAAAAGCCGGGCCTTAATCACATACATATCATTCATTGTCTTACTATCGGTAAGCGGCTTCAGAGTGCGCAGCGCACTGCTGCCCCGCCCAAGCTCCATCTGTAAAAAACCAAGCCGGTAAGTAAGCTCCGGGCGCAACGCCGGTACTACCCCCTTACTGCGCAGGGCACTCATTAGGGCCTTTTCCTGATCTACCGGCATCTCTGCCTTTTCATAGAGCAAGGCAGAAGCATAGTAAAGTTTAAAGGACTCGGCACTGCCCTTTGCTAACCCCGCTCCGTAGAGGTATAACCCTGCGGCCACTGCGGGCTCAAAGTCTTCTATCATCCTTCCTGCCTCAACCAGAAGCACCACAGGGGCCTTAGACAGAGTATTGTGTTTTACAATACGCATCACCGCGGCCTTAAAGACTCGAAACTCATCGACCTCGCCCTCTTCCATCTCTATACGGGCAATCATAATCAAAGAAGACTCCGCTACCTTTGATCTTTTATATGTAGCATAAGCCTCATTGAATCTATCACGGGCCGCAGTGTATTCTCCCAGATCAAGCAGGTCTTCTGCTAGCTTATACCTTATGGCCGAGAGTTTTTCCTTATTCTCACTGCCGCCCTCTACACTCACGAGTTTTGCGTATAAGGGTTCGGCCGCCGCCAGATCCCCACCAGAGAGAGCAAAGTCCGCTGCCTTTTTATAGGCACGGGCAGCATCCTTACCCATTGCGATATCGGCAACTAGGCTACTGGCCAGTGCGTAGTTGCCTGCACGCGCATATACATCGGCCAACTTATAGATGACCTGTTGCAGCTTATCGGCCTTTTCAAATTTAGTGCGATAGCCGGTCAAGACCATCGCGAGCCTACGCACGATATCAGTGGTAATACGTTTATCTTTATCATAACGATAGAAGACGATCTCATAGGTAAGAAAGGCCGTATAGGCAATATCACCGGCCTTTTTAGGATCAACCTCAAGGGCTACAGCATTTTCATATTCTTGGGCGGCCTTTGAATAGTACTCCATCTCAAAGAGTGCCTCGGCCAGTGCGACCGTGACTTCTTTACGCAGCTTACCCTCTACAAAGCTCTCGTTATAGATTCTGGCGATCCTGATTATACGTGTCAAAGCGGCAGCATCTCTGCCACCACCTGTTGCGGCCTTACCAGCAGTGCGCTGAGATTCGCGAAGCAGAGTTATTATAGAATCGGCTACGAGCTTTGCCAGCTCACCACTTGCATCCGTGTCGCCTCCGACCTTAAGCGACTCCGGGTTAAATCTGGTGATAAGCAGGAACCTCATCTCTGTAGACTTCTTTTTATTATCTAAACTATCGTAAAGATGCGCCATCTGATCAAAGATAAATGGCAGCTTATCGCTAACCGGAAACTTCTCAACAAAAGACTGGTATACCTTTATGGCCTCTCTATAACGCGTCTCGGCGACCAACCTGTCGGCGAGCTTAAAATAGACCGTCGCCGAGTTATCGGTAACGCGCTGACGATTCAGAAATTCAAGGGCTTTTGTATGTTCAGCAAAACGACCAAGGCTCATAACTACGCCCGAAAGGGCTTCGTCCTGAAAACCTCCCTTCTTATACACGCCACTACGCTCAAAGGCCTTTAGAAATGACGAGGCACTATTCTCTATATCATCTAGTCTATAGTAAAGCCAGCCCATCTTATACAAGGCCTTATCGTAAAAAACTGATTTAGGAAACTCCATAACTCGCAGGTAAGCATCCATTGCATCTATATTCCGGTAACTGTCATAATAATGCTCGCCAAGACGAAAACTCGCCTCGACAAAATAAGTACTCGTAGTATAATCCAATATAAGCTCTTCAAATGCTTGCATAGACTCCTGCTCACGGCCTTCTTCATAGAGCGCAAAGGCTATACCGTACAACAAAGCATCAGAGCCGTATCCACTCTGATAGCTCTTTCTTATCTGACGGAAGTACTGTATAAGCTTTGTATACTCGCGCTGCGGCAGGCGAGGCTCACCTCTAAGTTTTCCTCGCCTGAATAACTTCTCTTGACGCTCGTACGCCCTCATAGCACGCCGGTATATTATCTCCTTTGCATCAAAGTAACCGTCGGTAAAACGAAGAATCGTCAGTATCATATCAACGGTTATGGCCTTATCATCGGTTGCAAAGGCCATGTAGTCCTCCCATTCCTTTATGGTAATCACCCAGGTATCAAGGGCTGGCGAAGGGGCTTTGGCACGAACAGCTGCCTGCCTTTTTACCGGCGTCGTTGTCTGACAAGAGACCGCAAACAGCGAGACGCACCCAAGCAAAAAGACTACAATAAAGGTACGTAAAGGCACGACCCTACAAGCGGCCTCAAGCGCACACACAGGTACTGCAATGCTGCGCCTGCACGCAGCACCCACCAATAAAACAACTGAGGTTTTATTCCTATCTCTCATTAATCTACACTCTCATCCGCCATATTCTCTTCAACCGCCTTCTGCGATGATATAAGCCCTGTGATTATATGCGCTCTAAGATCAGTCAAATCGTCTTTAAAGTTCTTACCCCTGCTCTTGATCTGCTGCCTAGCTATCGTCAAGAACAGGCGGCGCATAGCAATATCTTCGGTATCAAGAAAATAGCGCAGCCTCTGATCCATCACATCCAGATGCTCAATACCAAGCTCGGCCGCATTAAGTTTGGTGACAACCATATTGCGCAGGTCCTCGATACTTCTTTCATAGGCTATAAGCTCGCCGTTTCTAACGCTCTCGATATCCAGTGCTATGGCCTCAAGACTATCTATAATCCTGGCAAGCACCCCCTGCTTATCACTACTAAGCTCGGTACTGTCTGCCATATCCACGATAGTACAAATAAGCGAGCTCTTTACGCAATCAAGAGACTCACCGACGTCATACAAAAGAAGCCTTACGACCTCTTTCTCATTATCATTTATCTCTCTATCCTTAAGCTTTACCCAGAGCTTATAAAGCCCTGTCTCAACATCCTTGAAAAAATCCCTGTTGAGCATATTAATGCTATCTCTCGGGTCTATAGAAGGATCAACCCTTCTGTCAATATTAGTCAGTATGGTCTTTATCAGGCGGGTCTCCATATCAACCAAAGAGAAAAGGTTCTGCATCCCTGAAATAAGATTTTCCAAATATAGCCTACGCTCTGCTATCTCACTGCGCCTGGACAATATAACCTTACGCAACCTCAAGATAATAACGTATTCCTGCAAAAGGACCTTTGATATTTCATCGTCCTTAAGTATGGTAAAATACATATCCTCACTCTTTGAAAAGACATTCGTCTTTGAAGAGACACCCGTATTTGAAAAGACACCCGTATTTACGGAGGTCTCTGTAATGTCTTTAAAAAGAAAATCCAGATATCTGGACGGCGTAGATGAATCACTGCGTATCCTGTCAAGGCTCATACGCGCATCGGTCACCTCACCCAAAAGCTGCTTGAAAAGTCTCAGCGCATCATCATAAAGCTCAAGCTGCATATAGCCGTAGCCGAGCATAACCTGAGCTTCCCACTCAAGCTTGCTATACGGAACCTCTGCCTTAAGTTCCTTTAGCATATCCACGGCAGAGATAAATGTACCGTTCTTTATAAGTGCCCACGAGGTCCCTATAGCAGCCTCGCGGTAGTAAGGACTTGTCTGCGGAATATTCATAAACTCAAGGAGTGCTTCACTAAAAAGGTCTTCCTCAAAATAGACCTGGCCGAGCAACATACGTACCTTTTCTTTCAGCTCCTGCTCCATCTCTGTGCCGATGATCAGAGCCTTAAGCTCGGTCTCGGCCCCGCTCAGGTCTCCTTTATCAAAGAGTGCCTGAGCAAAGGCCACACGCGCGTAAGGATAGAGCTTACTATTGCGCTCAACGGCGCGAAGCTCACTGACGGCCTTCGTAGAATCGCGCATGGCAAGGCTTGTTATACCCCTGAAGAAAGCAGTAGCACCGGTCTCGTCACCTCTGAGCAGTTCTTTCTTACTGATACGCATCAGGTCGCTATATAAGGCATGGGTATAGAGCTTGTCGAGAAACCAGACAGAACGAGCCACATCTTCAGAAGCAACCGGCGGCTCTTCGCCAAAAGAGTCCGGCTCTGCCACACTAGCTGCCTCACCCTTTAAGATAGATATAACCGAGGACTGGACAGAGGCCTTTACGGTCCGATCAACAAAGGCGGCACTCTGGATAAGGAATAACTGGTACAGGTTACCTATATAGATCACCAGCTCCGGTGAGAGCTCGCTTATCAGCGTAAGGTTATCATCACCGGTATCTAGAAGGTACGAATAGGAATCTTCATCTAAAAATTTATCAAAGTTCGGATACTCTCCAGAGAAGTACTCAAAGAGAGTCGTCTTATATGGATACTGCTCAACTAATATAAGCTCTTCCTCTGAGAGATCGTCCTCGACGGCCAGCTCTACCTGACCAGTATTATCAGAAGGTGATGCGGCAAAGGCACTAGAGCCTAGATAGGCTGTAATGCCCGGAGAGGCCGTAAAACCAAAGGCAAGGATGGTAAAGAAGAGTATAAGAGTGGTGAGCCTAAAGGCACTGCGGAGCATAGCTATTACCTGCCCCCTACCCCGAAGTTTCTGGGTATTAGCTCCATGCCACGCCGCCCTCTTACGAGGTTAAACTCCACGAAATGTCGCCTTGCGGCCTCTACGTTAACAATAGTTGAGACCTCTCCCTTAACAGGCACAGAACCGGCAGCACTCCAGTAAAAAACAAGACGCAGGTTATGCAGGCCGTCACGCACCTCGCCTCGATAAAGTGATTGACGTCCGCCGGCACTTATTGCGGCATTTTCCGCCGGGGTATATATATGACTCTTTAAAAGTTTATCATTATCCGTAAGCTCTACAGAGATAAGCCTTACCCCCGTGGCCTCTTTAATTACGGTAAGATCCAGTATCGTATCAGGAAAGCCGGAGATATTCTCCCGGAGTTTCTCAAGTTCTTCGTCCAGATAGCGGTACTCTTTATCCAGACGTATTATCATATCCCTGACAGTCTTTTCACGAGCATCCACAGGGGCGAGCGTAGCAAGGACGGCCAAGACCACGGCAACCACGGTCAGAGCCAAGAAAACACCCTTTATTTTAAAGGTAAAATTCACCGAAGCCAACCCTCCTGAGGCGACCAAGCGAGAAAACAACCGGATAAAAACAGCATACAAATAGGGCTGACCGCCCTCTGAAACCATTATAAATAAGCGAGATATAGTACTGTATTATAAGGAAAAAGTTAAGACAAGGCAAGCAGTTTATAGCCTAAATGCAGAGCGACGAAAGATCGTAGCCATCATAAATAACGCAGAAAAATAAAAGAAGATGCCTTGACAAATAGAGTATAAAACCTTAATATGGGTAACATTCGTTACCTTACCAAAACACCTACGACAAGGTAGATCATGAACCAGCGCAGACCCACAAAGAGGCAACTCGAAGTCCTTAGATTTATCCGTGAACATATCGAGTGGCACGGCTACGCCCCGTCACTAAGAGAGATCTCGACTCATCTAGGGATTAGCGGGCCGCAAAATGCACGTAAGCATATCTATGCCCTGGAGAAAAAGGGCTATATAAAAAGAACGGAAAAGCTTGCCCGTGGCATAGAGCTTATGGGTGAGCCTGCCGAGATATCCGCCGTACCTCCGCAGAAGATCCCGATTGTCGGTAGTGTCCGGGCGGGCCTGCCCGGCCTTGCCATTGAAGACATACAGGGCCATACATTCATAGACCCGACGATCTTTAACTGCAAAAACTCTCACGAACACTTCCTGCTTAAGGTCGAAGGCTCAAGCATGACAGAGGCCGGTATCGACGACGGCGACTATATACTTATACGGCAGCAAAGCACAGCCCAAAACAGGGACATAGTAGTTGCCGTAGTAGATGGCGAGGCAACGGTTAAGAGGTTCTTTAAACACGGAGATTACATCCTGCTTCAACCTGAAAACAGCCTGATGAAAGCCATAACAGTAAAAGATGGCGAGTTCTCTATCGCAGGTAAGGTCATCTCGGTAATTAAAAATATAGGTTAGCACCGACGTGATAACGATAATAGATGAAGGCATAAAGGTTATCGCAATCTTTGAGGACGATTGCCCGAGTAAAAGCCGCCCACGCCAGAGCGGTAACTCGTTTAATTACAATACGATGCAGCCCGTTAAGTTCAGGTGGCGAGGCCGCCTCTACCTGATAGACGAGACAACCTACCGGTGTCAAGCTCACTGCGTGAGGGCAAACTCCATTAGGAAATTCCGTGCTGTGCATAGTAATAAATTATATTAATAGACTTTGCCATGCGGCAAGCAGGAGGGCCGCAGCACAGTCCTGCACTTTTCGGTTAATACCGGGGGCTGCGCTATACGAGCTGACCTGCAATAAGCATTCCTTAAAGTGACGACTCCATAAAATCGAGGCCTAACCCTTAACCCAGGTCCCCCATACCAATGAAAAACACTTTGCAAAGAACCATCTTACATATGGATATGGATGCCTTCTTCGCCTCTGTCGAGCAGGCCGCTAACCCCGGGCTTCGAGACCGTGCCATAGCAATAGTCGGTGCGGGTAAGAGAACGGTCGTAACAACTGCATCATACGAGGCTCGTGCCCTTGGGATAAAGACCGGTATGAGCCGCTTTGAGGCCACAAAGATATGCCCGCAGCTCACCTTTGTAATCGCAAATAACAGAAAATATACCGATACCTCTGTACGTATAATGAAGATACTGGAAGAATTCAGCCCTCTGGTCGAGCCATGCTCGGTAGATGAGGCCTTCCTGGATATCACAGGCACAGAGAAGTGCCTTGGCAGCCCTGAGCAAATAGGACGCAACATAAAGACTCGGATAAAAGAGGGCACAGGACTTACGGCGTCTATAGGAATCGGGCCGAATAAACTCATAAGCAAACTCGCCTCGGATATAGAGAAGCCAGACGGCCTGGTCATAGTAAAAGAAGAGGACGTAGAAGCCTTACTTAAAGACCTCCCTGTAAACGAGCTCTGTGGTATCGGCAAAAAGACCACTTCGGCACTCAGTGCTCTGGGCATTCATACCTGTGCGGATCTTGGGACTTATCCAATAGGACAACTGCGAGCACACTTTGGCATCACCGGCGAACAGCTATCCTTAATGGGGCGTGGCATTGATACCCGGCGCGTTATGACAACAGGCGAGCAAGAGCCGGTAAAGAGCCTCGGACACTCGACGACCCTGCCAAAAGACGTCTCGAACATGGAAGACCTCGCTCGCATTATATTACAACTCTCCGAAGCAGTAGGTGCAAGAGCGCGACGATATAATCTAAATGGCAAGACCATTACAATCACAATAAGGTTTAGCGATTTTCGCACCATTACAAGACGCAAGACAATCAGCACGCCAACACAAGACAGCCATGCCATAAGCAAGGTAGCACTGGCCCTTATGGATGCAGAAAGACTCAGCCAACCGGTACGTCTGCTGGGAGTAAGTATCTCATCACTATCGAACTCCGACCCAGACTTAGCTCAGCACGGACAAGGCGATCTCTTTCAAGACAAAGAATCACGGATAAAAACAGACAAAAGACTAGCCGCGATGGACCGAGTCAACAGACGCTACGGCAGCGCAACCATAACGTGGGGTACGCTCTTTAAAGAGTACGACGACTCCGGCGTTATTAGCCCGGCATGGCGCCCCTCCGGCCCGCGCAAAATAGATGTAAAATAGTGCTCGCCGCACGGGCAAACCCATTAATAAAGCACCTTACTACGCATAGCACTTGACTTCATAAATAATTTTGCCATGCTGACACCTGCGGTGGCACTAAATAACCCATTTGTCATGCTGAATTTAGTTCAGCATCTGTCTTTAAATTACGCGGGTTCAATGAGGAAGTGCAACACCTGGCAGGACTGTCCTTTTGCTGGTACTCTGGGTGGTTATGGGAAAAGGATACAGGCATCTTAGCCTTACGGAACGAGACAGGATAACGGATTTAAGGTTTCAGGGCAAGA
>JAJRSM010000016.1 GCA_024278765.1 Deltaproteobacteria bacterium
GACGACCTGAAACTTGCCGCCCAAAAGGTACAAAAACGATTTAGCACAATTTTAGCACAATCGGCTAAATCACACCTTAAAGCAACAGACATACCCGAAAGAGACGTAGCCGTAATTCACTAGAGTTTTTAGTATGTTATAAGTGGTACCCGAGGCCGGAATCGAACCGGCACGAGGTTTCCCCCTCGGGATTTTAAGTCCCGTGCGTCTACCTATTCCGCCACTCGGGCATTGCATGCGAATGGGACTGCGGATCTCCCACGCATAATAGAAAGGATATAAAAAGGGCCGCACCTACCTGACTCATCAAAGAACGGCCCGTAAAAAACTACCCTACCAGATTTATCAGATTCACCTGCTTATGTCAACAAAGCTCGCCATCCATACAAGACAAAAAGGCCCGGGGCACACGCAGACCGTACGCCCTTCTTGACCCTAAAAATTTATTCTGCTAAACTTACAACATTAAAGGATAAACTCGGCTCAAAAGGCCACGGAGGTAAGAACGCAATGGCAAAAGATGCGACAAAATGGAATATCCCCTTTATAGGTGAAATCGAGACAATCAGCCTGACCGATCCTCTCTCTTACGTCCTTGGCTCGCAGATAGAAGGCGACCCCTTTGTCTTTTCTTACGGCGACGCCGTAAAGCTTGCTGGTCACTCGTGCCCAGCCGTCTCCGGTGCATATAAGATGACGGCTATCGCCCTACGTGCCCTCTACGGCAACGATTTACCTGTACGCGGTGACATACGAGTCCTTATAAAGGGCGCACCAGAGCAACTCGCCTATGGCCCTCAGGCCCAGGTAATCTCGCTTATTACAGGGGCATCGCCAGAGACCGGATTTAAAGGACTTGGCGGAAAATACTCGCGCCACAATAAACTTATCTTTGACAAAGACGACTTTCAGTTCTCTACCTTTATATTTATGCGCGCAGATACCAGCAAGGCCGTTAAGATAGAATACAACCCCTCGGTCCTTGGTGAAGACCCGCGCATGCCCGAGCTTACCCCAAAGGTTATTAAGGGTATTGCAACAGCAGATGAAAAGAAATTATTTACCGAACTATGGCAAGGGAAAATAAAAAAGATTCTTCTAGAGAGCGACAAACACACAGGACTCTTTGAGGTCAAAGAACTTACTGATTTTGTTTTCCCTGAAGTAAAAACTTAAAAACCAACCATAATATTTTTATAAGGAGAGCAAGTACGATGAGAATAGGGATGCCACTTACAAAGTTTTTGTACGAAGAGCAGAGAAAATGCCCTAACTGCACCGGCAACTTTACCGACCTCTTTACAGACCTTGCACGCGGAGCTAAGATAATCTCGCGCGACGTAAACAGGGCTGGCCTTATTAATATCCTCGGCTCTGCCGAACAGACAAATATCCAGGGCGAGGACGTACAGAAGCTAGACCTTATCGCCAACGATGCCCTCATCACAACAATGGAATCAGGCGGACATCTGGCTGGAATGGCCTCGGAAGAAAACGAAAACATTATTCCTATTCCCGATGAGTTTCCAAAGGGCGATTACATTCTACTCTTTGATCCGCTAGACGGTTCTTCAAATATCGATGTTAATATAAGCGTCGGTACTATCTTTTCAATCCTAAAGAAAAAAACCACCAACGACGACGCAGAGCTGTCTGATTTTCTCCAACCCGGAGGCGAACAGGTCTGCGCCGGATATTTTCTCTACGGCTCGAGCACGATGCTCGTCTATACCACTGGCTGCGGCGTACACGGCTTTACGCTCGACCCGAGCGTTGGCGAGTTTCTCTTATCACATGAAAACATACAGGTGCCCGAGCAAGGCAGCATCTATAGCCTCAACGAAAGCAACTCAAACAAATGGCACGACTCTACCTATAACTTTATTAAAAAAGCAAAGGCCCGAGGATGCAAAGCTCGCTACGTCGGCTCACTCGTTGCCGACTTCCACCGCAATCTCTTAAAGGGCGGAGTCTTCTTATACCCCGCAGATAAAGAAACAAACAAAGGCAAGCTTCGCCTTCTTTACGAAGCCAACCCAATGGCCTTTATAATCGAGCAGGCGGGGGGGGCAGCATCAAGCGGAACTGAAAATATTATGGATATCAACCCAAAAGACCTGCACCAACGCACGCCCCTTATTATCGGCAGCAAACTCGACGTAGAAGAGGCCGTCCAGTGCTGCAAGGCAGAGGCCGAACTGACCAGCTAGGGACAAAAGCTATGGAGGAATGTACTTATTTTGCGCAGAGACAAAACCTTGTTCTGATAAGCAGCGCGAGGCACAGCGCAGAAAGGCACTCCATCTTGAATACTTTACCGTCGGCTATAATATTCTTGAAGGCATAGTAAGTATCCTAGCAGGGGTCTTCTCCGGCTCTATAGTGATCTTTTATAGTTCCACCTCCCCTTCAAATTTGTCATGCTGAACTTGTTTCAGGATCTGTCTTTTACTTTACGCGGGTTCAATGAGGAAGTGCAACACCTGGCAGGACTGTCCTTTTGCTGGTACTCTGGGTGGTTATGGGAAAAGGATACAGGCATCTTAGCCTTACGGAACGAGACAGGATAACGGATTTAAGGTTTCAGGGCAAGA
>JAJRSM010000017.1 GCA_024278765.1 Deltaproteobacteria bacterium
ACCATAATAAGACTTATTGCCTCGCGCTTGAACTCACGGTCAAAACTCTTACGACCTCGTTTCTCTTCCATCTGAACACCTCCTATGGTAGCTTTTTATCACTAACCTTTCGATGTGTCCACTAAACAGGGGCAAGGGCAATGCTCACCATCCCCTCAGTCCCCTCCCGTCAAGAGAGGGGGAAGACGAGATTGCTTCGTCACTTTGTTCCTCGCAATGACATATTGTAAGGCACAGCCCTTCTTACAAAACTACTTATAATGAAAATTTGTTTTATTGGATTTTGCCGCGACGCAGTTGGTGCTCGCCGCACGGCAGAGTCCATCAATAAGGTTGCACACTACTTATAATAAAAAACTGCCTATTGGACTTTGCCGCGACGAAGTCGCCTTGCCTCCGGTGCAACCGGTGCCGCAACGCAGTTGCCTACCCCAACCAGACCCCGAGCGTAAGCAGAAGCCCTGTTATCAGATGAAGTCTTATTGTATCGAGGTTAGCAGGGCGGAGCTCACGACTATCGTAATGGCGGTAAAGGACTTTTGTAGCACGATAAGCCAGGAAGATTCCAAGAAGCGAGAGCAAAACCCAGAGAGGAAAGATACCTGAAAAGGCGAGAATAAAGACAGACAAAAACGCAGCAACGAAAAGCAAGACATAACCAATACGCGCTCGCCGCTGCCCGAGATAGACGATAAGCGTATTTTTTTTAGCGGCCTTATCCGCAGCGTAATCCGGAAATTCATTGATATAGATAATCGCCGTAACAAGCAGGCCAACAGGAATCCCTGCTAAAAAGGCCTTCCATTCCAAAGTCCCGGTCTGGATAAGGGTACTGCCGCCGACCATTAACGGCCCCATATTCAGCCCTATCAAAAACTCTCCGAGCCCTCTTTTAGCTACAAAACGCAACGGCGGTGCAGTATAAAAAATTCCCGCCACCAGTCCCTCAAGACCCAGATACAAGACCGGCAGGCCCGCCCTGAAAAGTAGCGGAACTGCTGCAAGAGTACTAAAAACAAAAGCAAGAACCGAGACCATAAGCATACCGCGAGCGGATATAAGGCCGCTCTGTATAGTACGGCTGCCGCCGGTAAAGGGTGCTATATAGCTCTCGTTCGTAACGTCTGCACCGCTCTTGTTATCAAAATAATCATTCAGGGTATTAGTACCGATATGCAGAAAGGCCACGGCAAGCAGAGTAAGGGAGAGCCACCCAAGACTTACCTCGTAACCCAGACGATGCGCCATCGCAGCCCCTAGCAGGACAGGCACAAGGGTCGCCGTAAGAAATGGCAGCCGTGTAACCCTGCACCAGAACTTAAAGGTGCGACGATGGCGAGAAGTCACGGGCGATGCACTATCCTCAGAGACAGATCTCATCTTTTATACTTCCTCTGTTATACTTCCTCAGTTTTTTGTCTTTGTCTTCATAAACCACATCTGGTACAGACTCATAAAAGACTGGAAGGCAAAACTCAGGGCCATCAGGGCCCCGCCGATCAGGACCAGATAGGCAAAGACATGGGCATATCTGGTAAACCACCACGAACCTATATCCACAAATATAGCAACAAAAGGAATAATAACGGCTATGCGTTTAACCAAAGGCGGCAGCTCGGTAAGCAGAAATATTCTACCAAGGAGATAGAAGATAATCGACAAACCAAAGAGATGAATATGCGAGGACCTGACGAGCGCACCTATGCTCTGCCCCGTATCGACCTTGACAAACTTCTTAACATTAGAGTAACTCGTAAGGTTAACATAGGCCATAAAGCCGTCCGGGTTATGACACCCTACGCAATTTGCCGAGAGTATCGGTTCTATTTCCTTATTGAAATCAGATTCTTTTGCGCCCAGATGAATCCATGAAACAATACTCAGAAGCTCTTCAGGAGAGACGTATGCGTTCATGCCGCCGGTAAGTGCGGCCTCCAGCTTTGTACCGCTACGATTGCCATGATACTTGATTATAATATCCTCTACCGATAACCCGGGCTTTGCGTCTTTCTTTGAGACAGTATAAAATATCAGAAAGGTCGCAAAAAGATAGCCTATACCAAGGATAAGAATAAACGAGGTATGCAGTAGTTTTTCGGAGACCGAACAATTGGAAAATCTTTTCTCAGTCATATTTCTCCTTAGTGGTGCAGGGCTTGAGCCCTAAAGCCTTACTTAAAACAAAAGATTGAAGGCAGAACCCTGTAGGGTTGCCCTACGATAAAGATTAAAACAAGATCATTCACTAACCTTCAAAATAAAATAATGCACCCTGAGTTAATTTCAAGATCGATCTTTCTAAATACTTTAAATACAGATGCTGAACTAAATTCAGCATGACAAATTTCTTTTATCTATCCTAAGCAGAACTCATTTCAAAACTCATCGCAAAGGCAAAGCAATAAACAATACGCTCTGAATTGTCTCAAGGCCAGCCTTGCTCCCTCTCGACTTAGGAGTGGTCTCGCGCAGACACAGGCTGAGGTGAGGAGACTTTGCTGCAACGCAGTTGGTGCTCGCCGCACGGCAGAGCCTATCAATAAGATTTCACACTACTTATTATAATAAAAAACTATTTGCAGATTTTTGCCGCAACGCAGTTGGTGCTCGCCGCACGGCAGAGCCTATCAATAAGATTTCACACTACTTATTGTAATAAAAAACTATTTGCCGGTTTTTGCCGCAACGCAGTTGCTTACAGACCGTCCACAATCTTCTTTAAAAGCTTCCTTACCTCACCTGCGACCTCGCAGATACCGGCGTTATCAACAGAGCCAATCGAGACCATCGGATCGACTGCCGTTACGGTAGAGCCGCCACCGTCATTTTCATATACAATGATATTACACGGCATAAAGACGCCAATATTTAACTCGACCGTTAGGGCCTTATAGGCATACTGCGGATTACATGCACCAAGGATAACATACCTTCTAAAGTCCTTATCAAGTTTCTTCTTAAGCGTTGCCTTAACGTCAATCTCTGATAAGAGACCAAACCCCTCTGGCTTAAGCGCGGCCTTTACCCGCTCTATCGCCTCTTCATAATCACAGTCAAGCCTCTTTGAGATTCCAAGATCACTCATATTATTCTCCTTGCATTTTAAAATGCCTTTAAACAAAAAACCCCGAGGCCTATTACAGCTCCGAGGTGTTGAACTCAAACAAAAGACCGTCCACTATGATTGTGGCTCTTAACCAGAGCCGAGTTTTATCAGCTATCTTTATCTGCGACGTGTACGTCACCAATTGCTATCTCTCTAAGGGCCGTAACGACCTCTTTGTTCTCTGATTCAACAAACCTTGGCGCACCCTTAAGGAGCTGACGAGCCCGGCTTGCGGCCAAATGCACTAGCGTAAACCTGCTTGATTCCTGCTTTAAACAATCCTCTATAGTAATTCTTGCCATTTCTAAAAACCCTCCCTCTTAATCAATACTTATCTGGAAAAGACTTAGGACTTCCGGTGCTACTTGAGCCCTTTTCGCTCTTTCTGCGGTCACTATCGCCTTAAATTTATCAAACGACTCACTTAGTCTATCATTAATAATCACATAATCATAGTCTTTTGCAGACTTCATCTCATCGCGTGCTATATTTAACCTAGCTGCCAACTCCTCTTCCTTTAAATCTCCCCTTGCATCCAGCCGTTTGGCACAGGCATCCATAGAGGGCGGCAATACAAAGATATAAATTCCGTCTTTACGTGCCTCCATAAGCTGCGCTGCCCCTTGCACATCTATATCCAGCAGAACATCCACTCCTTCCTTTAGCAATTTTTCAATATCTGTGGCCGCCGTACCATAGCACTTACCGTGCACTCCGGCGTGTTCCAGAAATTCGCCTTTATCAACCATCTCATTAAAAGACTTTTGATCTATAAAGCAGTACTCGACTCCATCGGTCTCTCCGGCACGCGGTGCTCTGGTAGTATAAGAGACAGAGAAGCTCATCTTGTCAAAGCACGCCAAAGCCTCGTTGCAGAGCGTACTTTTGCCCGCTCCCGAAGGCCCTGAGGCGACAAACAACTTCCCTCTACTCTGTGCTTTTTTATTATCTATCTTCTCAGACATTCTTAAAAACTCCTTCTCCTATACTACTCTATATTCTGAACCTGCTCGCGGACTTTATCGAGCTCGCCTTTTACCTCTACCACGGCACGCGTTATATCGACTTCATGGCTCTTCGAGCCAATCGTATTTGCCTCTCTAAGCATCTCCTGACATAAAAAATCAAGCCTTCTACCAACGGCCTCATCCATGTTGAGATATATTCCGAATTGTTCAATATGGCTCCTGAAGCGTACCACCTCTTCTGTGATATCGCTCTTCTCGGCCAAGATAGCCGCCTCGGCAACTATACGTGTCTCATCAAAATTCTTACCAAGCAGCTCGCCCATATCCTTTATCAGTTTTTCCCTATAACGCCGAGACAACTCAGGGGCAAGCTTTTCGACCTGACCTAAATGTCGCTCAATAACAGCAAGACGCGTCGTTATGTCATCAACGAGACGCGCACCCTCGTCGGTTCTCATAACACTGAGAGACTTAGCCGCTTCAGTAAGTGCCGTCCGCAGAACCAACCAGTCTTCACCAGCAGCTTCACCTCCCTCAGGAGTAGAGAAAATATCCTTCTGTCTTAAAAAGAACCCTGCTTGAAGTTCCCCACCTACTTCAAACTCTTTCTTCAACCTCTCGGCGGCATCCTGATAAGACCTGACCAACGTAGTATTAAGCTCAAGATCTCGTCCCGTCCCGGGCAAGGCATTAATGAAAAGTGCAAAGGCACCACGTGAGAATTTTTTCTTTAGGGCATCCCGAACCTTTATCTCCAGAGGATAAAAACGCTCCGGGACACGTACGGATAACTCCAGATACCGATGATTAAGTGAGCGCAGCTCCAGACTATACGAACCTGCGCCAGCATCAAACTCTGACCTGCCATAACCTGTCATACTCTTAATAGCCACTGCAACCCCCTTGTTGTTGTGCTTCTAAGATTTCCATTCTACTTACCGGCAAGCCCCAGATTATGCGAGAGTGCCTCGGTAAACTCATCCGGCGTGAGTGTTGCCGTACCTAGTTTCTCAACGACCACACCGGCTGCGACATTTGCCAGTGCCGCACTCTCTCTGTAGCTAGCCCCTACGGCAAGTGCCAGTGCTAAAACAGCTGCGACGGTATCGCCGGCGCCACTGACGTCAAAGACCTCTTTTGCCGTAGTCGGTATATGCGTCTCACCGGTCTCTTCAAAGAGACTCATCCCGTGCTCTCCCCGAGTAATAAGAAGTGCGCCACAGCCAAGCGTCTCTGTAATCACATCCGCCGCTACCCGCAGGCTCGCCTCGTCTCTGATCTTCACACCTGCCGCAAGCCCCGCCTCACTACAATTTGGCGTTATCAGGTCCACACCAGTATAATAATCAAAGTGCTCTACCTTAGGATCAACTATAAGCGGCTTACCCGAACGCGAAGCTAAGTCTCTGGTAATATTTACCAGAGACTCGGTCACCAACCCCTTTGCATAATCAGATATAACTACCACATCGGCATAACGCACCATCTTCTTTATATAATCATATACCTCTGATATTATCTTTGAACTGGGCTCCTCATTGCTCTCCCTGTCAAACCTAACAACCTGCTGGTGATGTGCTATCACGCGCGTCTTTATCGTTGTTGGCCTACCTGCATCAACTATTACTCCATCGGTCTTAATGCCGCTGCCAGCAAGCTCCTTAATAAGTCTTTTCCCGTCATCGTCCTTACCAATAATACCGGTTACGTAACACTTACCGCCAAGGCTGGTTATATTATGTACGACATTCGCGCTGCCGCCAAGCATCCGGGTCTCGCTGCTTACATCGACGACAGGGACCGGGGCCTCGGGAGAGACACGCGTAACACTACCCCAGATAAAATGATCCATAATAAGATCGCCGACGACCAAGACCTTCGCCCCCTTAAAACTGCCAACCAGCGTACGTGCCTTCTTAAGGCTTAGCATCTTCTTCATAAAAGCCACCTTTAACAAGATATATATTCACGAAATAAATAAGATTTCATTTGTAAGGACTAAGCCTTCCAAGTGATAAAGATATAGCACATTAATGCCTCAGGTTCAAATCCGAGAAAAGAAACCAAATCAGCCTAGCGCGTCTTTATACCACTGGATTGAAAGCTCCAGCCCTTTTTCAAAGTCTATTTCAGGAGCGTATCCCATAAGATCGCGGGCAAGACTTATATCAGCCAAACTATGACGCACATCCCCTGGACGCTCAGTGGCATAGACAGGGGTTATATCTTTACCCAGCAGGAGGGCTATCTTTTGGTAGAGTTCATTTAAAGTAGCACGCCTACCGCAGGCAATATTAAAGCTCTTGCCGGAAGATTTATCACCAGACAACGCTGCCTTTATATTGGCCTGGACGGCATTGTCAACAAATGTAAAGTCGCGGCTCGTCTCACCGTCACCGTTTATAGTGGGGGCTCGCCCCGCAAGAAGTTCACGAACAAAGATAGGGATGACAGCTGCGTAAGCAGACTCGGTATCCTGCATAGGGCCGAAGATATTAAAGTAACGCAGCCCGACCGTAGGTAGGCCGTAAACCCTGTGATAATTTGCAGCAAATAGCTCGTCCCCTAATTTTCCGGTTGCATAAGGCGAGAGTGTCGTACCCTCATTACCCTCGATCTTTGGCAAGGCCGGGGCATCGCCATATACAGAAGAACTCGATGCATAGACGAATTTCTTTACTTTATGCTCCTTTGCTGCCGTAAGCATATTGACCGTGCCCATAAGATTAACCTCAGTAGAAGTTATAGGGTCGGCAATAGAACGAGGAACCGAACCAAGGGCTGCCTGATGCAAAACATAGTCAACCCCATTTGTCGCCTCCATACATACAGCACGGTCTCTGATATCACCTTTTATAAACCTAAAACGACCCGTATAGCCAGCAGCTGCGGCTATCTTATCGATATTTTCCTGCTTACCGGTTGAAAGATCATCAAGGGCTACAACAAATTGACCTAGCTCTATAAGCTTAAGAGATATATTAACCCCTATAAAGCCGGCTGCGCCGGTAACCAAAAATCTATAACTATCATCCTGCAATTCAGGGTAATTCATATCAACTCCAAAATACTTCTCTTTTGATAAACTTAAAGCCGGCTGCGCCGGTAACCAAAAATCTATAACTATCATTCTGCAATTCAGGGCAGTTCATATCAACTCCAAAATACTTTTATATTGGTAAACTTATTTCTGTGCCATCGCCCTTCGCTTTAAGAGCTTGACCGTATGGCGCGAGATCCGCTCGGCCTTGGCCATTATCTTTCTAATAAGTTTTTTATCAGCTGCGCTGAATTTGTCTTTACCAAGATATGCATAACCAAAGCGGACAAGGTCAGAGGCCGAGAAGTTATCAATCGAGATTGCGGAGAAGACAAACTGTGCCAGGTCTTTTACTATCCATCTCTCAAGTGCCGGGCTTCTACGCTGAACCCTCTGGAGATCGACAAGAAAGAGCTCGCCTGTAGTGGGACGAATAAAGATATGGCCGAGATAGAAGTCCTGATGATTAAAACCCATCTCGTGAAAACGTGCTGCAAGTCTTGCTACGCGCACTATGATATCGCGTTTTTCTAGAATCGCGTCGTCACCGAGCCCTGCAAGGGACGGTATGTGATCTTCTACCCTGACACTGTCGTAGATCTCTTCTGTAACGGTCAAAGATCCTTTATTGGTCTCGCCATAAGCTACCGGGATCATCGTCTGAAAACCGGCATCAGCTAGCTCAATCATACGCTCCCATTCATTGCGACCATCTTCCGGTCTTTTCTTCCTTAGGAAACGCCCGAGGCCGCGCCCTGCTCTATCGGCCTCTGGATCGAAGTGACGCTTAAGGAAAAAAGCCTTCATACCGCTGCTTGACTCAAGCTCAAAGCGTACTACAGAGCGGGCCTTTTTCTCTTTAAAGACGGTTCCTTCTTTACGCTGCATCAAGGCCTCAAAACTATCAAGACGAGCCTTCTCCAGGACCTCCAAAAAAGCCTCGTTTATCAGAAGTCCTCCGCGCTCTATAAAATCCATTACTACGCTCCAAGCTCCTTGTAAATATCAATCAGGTCCTTCGTAGGTCTTATCCCCAGCAGATAACTCTTATATCCAGCGAGAAAGCCGTCTTTTTCTTTCTGACTCAGGCCGAACTTATCTATCTCGGTCATAAAACGCTCCAGATCTTTCTTTATCTCCGAGCTCGTCAATTCAGTGCTAATGGAACTGCCATCAATATCAAGAAAGAAAATATCCGGATTAAAATTGTCAGCTGTCTTCTTTATTAGAATATTATTCCACTTAAGGTCTCCGTGATACCAACCTAGAATATGCATACGACGCAACTCTCGTCCAATATGAAAGATTAGATCACTGAAACAACCAGTAGGTTTACAGTCTTCATCAAGGGCTAGGTCACTGAGCCTCGGAGCATCGTCGATAAACTCGCTTATTATATAGCTTCTGCCAAGTACTCTGTTTTTTTTACGCTCCTCGATAAATGCCAGAGGCTCTGGCATCGGCAGGTCGCGAAGCTCCGCGCCGTAACTCATCTGCCACACCCTGCTGGCCCTTGAGGTACGGAAGATATTCTTTATAGTATGTACCGAGCCCTTTACGTTATATCTCTTAAGAAATACCTTTCTTCCGTCTTGAAGCTCTATCATCCCTGCCTTTACCGTGCGTCCGTCTTTAAAGATAACAGCTCGCTCACTATCTAGAAAGCCATCCGGGTCTTTTACTATCGGATCAAGCGCACCAGCCTCGTACCACACCTTCTTCATGTGGACCTCAAAGAAACCCTCGGTATACTCGGCAAAGAGTTTACCTCCGGTCATAGATCTTTGCGCCTTCTTCTTCCATATCTTTGCGGCTCTGGTAAGAGTTGCCAGTTCGACCTTCTCTACAACTGCCCGCAATGCTGCTTTATCTAAAAACAGGCCTTCTGCATATGCCTTTAAAAAATAATATTTCAGAGAAGGCTCCAGCCCTGCCAGATAGTTAAGGTTAATTAGCTCCAGATTCGCAATGCGATCGACTAGACTTACCTTACCAATAAAATCGACCTCTCCCAGATCCAGCAGGCAAAAACCAACCTCACCGGCATCACTCGTAGCGTCTTCAACTACAAGCATATTGCCCATATGTGGATCCTTGTGCATAGCCCCTTTATCATGTAAAAGACGAATAAAGGCTGCAAAATACCCGATCACTCTTCTCTTCTCTTCTCTGGTTAATTCTTTAAAAGTAGTAAAGAAGTACTCTTTGAGCACCTGGCTATGCGCGCCCTCTTCGGTTATAAGGACAGCACCGCCGCCACCATAACCACGCGCGGCAAGCACCGGGACAGGAACTCCAAGCTTTGCGAGCCTATCTATCGAATCGGCCTCGCGCCGCTTTGCAGGCAGCCCGGATGAGCTAAAGAGCTTCACATAAAAGACACGTCCTTGCCTCTCTACCCGCCAGACCTCACGTTTTTTACCAAGCCTTCTAACACAGAGCCCATCACGCCCAAGGGCACTCAATGCCTGCATAGGATCAAAGCCCGGCAACACGTAATTCCATTTTATTTGATCTGTCTTGACCGACCGTATCATTGCCTGATCTATCCCTTAACTCTAACTTCCTATAGTTTCATCTTCATATAACGTACATTAAGTGACGAGGGCTTAAGCCTTTGGCTCTTCGCCTACAACCAACGAATTATTTCTTACCACGACTCCTCCCTCGAAGCCCCCAGAGCGCAGGGCACCCGGCCAGATGCCAGGACAAGAGATGCAGATTCAGAAAAAGCCTGCCACGCGCCTTCTTTGAGGTAAAGAAACTGAAAACATTCACAACAAGTGCCCCTGCGACATTAAAGACAAGTTTGACGATCAACCCAAAGAGCAGCATAATATAATCCATCTTTGAGGCATGTCGCTTAAAATAACCATAGCGAGAGAGCCAGTACTCAACACGAGCTCGCGTATTAACTTCCTTTGCCGTTGCCCCTTGCAGGTGATAGATATTAATATCAGGATGATGCATTACCTTCCACCCATAAAAACGCATTCGCCTACACCAATCGGTCTCCTCAAAGAAAAAGAAGAAACCATCATCAAAAAGACCTGCGTCATGCGTTGCCTTATTGCGAACCACCATACAGGCACCGATGACCGAATCGACCTCTATCGGCGAGCTAATGTCATGTTCTTTTCCGGGAAACTGCTCGGGAAAGAACCTGCGAAGCAGGCTCTTATTAAATAACTCTGTCAAAAGAGTCGGATAATTTGCAATTGAATTCTGTTTAGAGCCGTCTTTATTGAGGAGTTGCGGACCGAGGATGCCGACATCTGGGTTATCGTCCATAAAGGCCACGAGCTTATCGAGCTGGCCTGCGGGTACGATTGTATCGCTATTTAAGAGTATTGCATATCTGCCAGCTCCTCTTACCAAGGCCTGATTATTGGCCCTTGCAAAACCAACATTACCCTTGTTTTCTATACGCTTTACCTTTGGAAACTTCTTTTTAAGGGCCGCCACACTCCCGTCGCTCGATCCATTATCAACGACCCAGACCTCTACATCCAGAGCAGAACCACCGCCGCCGTCCCCATCTTTGGGTTTAGTATCAAGGGAAGAAAACACAGAACCCACGCACGCAAGCAACAGGTCTTTCGTGTTATAATTTACTATAATAACTGAGATATCCATTATTTAACAAAACTCAAGATGTAACGCCTGAGATATTTTCCTCCGCGCACAAGCGAGGGGCAAAGCTCGCCGGCCTTTTTATAATATAAGCGATATTCCTTGGTGCGACCGCTGTGATAACAGGCTGTTGCGAGCTGAAGATATTCCTTTGCATAAAGCTTGTCCTTCTGCTTTAGTAATTTATCAGGCAGATTGTCGGTAGAAAAAAGCTCGTCAATGGCCTTTACCCCCTGCTCGATTATCTTGTCCGTATTGTCCTTTGCGCTCTGCTTGCTACGTCTAACCAGACAGACGCGCGTCCTGCAGAAGAAAAACTTAAGCCTTGCCGTCAGCCGCAATAGCAACTCATAGTCCTCATGATTAGTAAGGACTTCCTTGTACATACCACAGCTTAACATCAACTCCCTTTTAATCATATAAGAGTTGTTATTAATAAGCCTACGCTCCATATATTCCGTAAGGATATCACCCTCTGGATAATCTAACGTCTCATCGGGCTCTAGCAGGCTTTCGTCCTGGCGTTGTCTGACGCTTAGTCCGTAGACTGCATCTGCTTCTTTATTAATCCTAAAACATTCAAGCATAGCACTTATAGCACCTGGCAGCATAAGGTCATCAGAGTCGAGCATACAGAGGTACTTGCCTGTCGCCTCCGTAATACCCCTGTTCCTTGCAATACTTTTTTCCTGATTATGTTGGTATACAAAACGAATACTGCCGGCAAATCTATCAAGTATGGCCTTTCCGGTGCCATCGGTCGAGCCGTCGTCAACTACTATAACCTCAACGCCAGCAAGATCTTGGGCGAGGACACTCTCGATTGCCTCGCAGGTCTCTTCCCTGCGATTATAGGTCGGTATAACTACGCTTACGAGCGTACTGAGTTTACTCATATACCTAAGACGCGCCCCTTTAAGTAGCCTTCTCCTTCATCACCAACTCGCAGAGCTCTATTATCTGCGAGGTACAGTTCTCTATCGTAAGCCCCTTTACTGCAAGAGCCGCTGCCCTTCCCATACGTCTGCGCTCTCCGCTCCCCTTTAAACGCATAAAAAGCTCGGCGAGCTTATCATCATCATTCCAGTAGTCCAGAATAAAACCATTCCTACCTTCTGTTATAAACTCAGAGGCACCGTTCTCGGTAGTCGTTATAACAGGAAGGCCTGAGGCCATGGCCTCAAGGCACGCATTGCTACACGGGTCGTAACGCGTTGGCAAGACAAAAAAATCAGCCGCGCCATAGTATTCTTCTACCGTCTGACTGGCACCTGCAAAGAAGAGATTACCCCCTCCCATCCCCATCCTTTTTACCGCCGCGTTCTGCAAGGCAGTCGAGCCCCTGCCAACGACCAGCACCTTAAGATAAGGTGCTTTTGCCATCGCCCTGATAATCGTACCAAAGCCCTTTCTCTTCCAGTTATTTGAGACAAAGAGCGCGACAACATCCTGCTGCCCGATGCCAAGCCTCTCCCTGACATCCTTACGATGTTTTTTAAGGTCAGGATTAAAGACGCTATGGTCTATGCCATTATATATAACCCGGATCTTATCACTTGGCACGCCAAAGAAACTCTCCATATGGCCCTTTACAAGCTTTGAGTTGGTTATAACGTAGCGGCAATTGCCCGGGGCCATGATTTTTTTCTCTAGCCTTAACATAGCCGGATGAACCGGGGCGAAGATAAACTTTAAAAGCCTCTGGTAAAAACTCGGATAACGCATGCGCATCCAGTGCGCGTATACCCCGCCTCCTGCGCGGTAGATATCAAGCGGATAGATCTGAGTAAGTCCAAAAACAATATCCTGATCCCCTGCATCCAGCAACTGACCGACCTTCTTGCTGAACCCCAGAATCTTAAGGGCAGAAGAAAAACCAGAGACCCGTACCTGCGTAACCGCAATGCCATCAACGCTCGGATCAGCTCGGGCCGAGTACAAGGCAACGCCGTGCCCCGCGGCCTTTAGAGATTTCGCCAGATTAACCCCGACCCTCTCTGCCCCTCCCCATGATGTGGAAAAGCCTCTACCTACAAGTGCTATCTTCATAGTTACCAATTACTTCCAGCTGAATTCATTAAGACAACCCCTTGCCCTTGCTAAGACCGGCCTTCTTTCTACGCTCCCACCTTGAATGCAGCCAAAACCACTGATCAGGATAACGTCTGATATAGTCCTCTATTGCTCGCGTAAAACGCTGCGTATTCTCTTTCATATCTTCAATCTTATCACCGGTACTAGCGAGCCTTAACGGCTCCATGCACTCAACCTTATGATAAGGGCCCTTTAGTCTTCTGATAAATACAGGGATAACCAGCGAATCAGTCTTCCGGGCAATCGCAGCAAGTCCTTTGCTGGTACTGGCCGGAGTACCAAAAAAATCCACCATTACGCCGTCTTTTGTCGAAGACCGCTGGTCAAGCAATATTCCCAGCACTCCGTTATCCTTTAAAAGCCCCAGCATTCCACGCAGGGCATTTGTCTTCTCTATTACGTGCCCTCCAAAAGCACTCCTTACCCTCTCAGTATACGCGTTCAGATAAGGGTTATCCAGCGGTCTTGCGACAACACCCATTGTAAAGCCCCGCAGGCTTAAGGCAGCATTAAGTAGCTCCCAATTATCATAATGCGCTGTTAGAGCGACCGTTCCCTTACCCTTTTTAGCCGCTTGTTCAAAGTGCTCTAACCCCTCAAAGCTTACGTACTTGTCTATATATGCCCTGTCCACCTTGCCAAGCCTTACGAATTCGACCAGCATCATCCCCAGAGAGCGGAACATACCGGCGGCTATACCACGCGCCTCGCCCTCAGACAGGCTATCGCCAAAAGCCCGCCTAATGTTGAATAATGCAAGTCTTCGCCTGCTGCCGCCAAGGCGGTAGCAGGCAAACCCCAAGCCTCTGCCAAAACCAAGTGCTACCCTTAACGGCAGCAAGCTCGTAATGGAGGCAAAGGCCTTAAATAAAATATAGGCAAGGATATTCACATGCCCCCCAGAGCACAGGACCTTACAAGAGCTCTGCTAGCCAAGCTCCCGGGCCTCATCTAGTATCATGGAAGGAATACCGTCTTTTACAGGAAAGAACAACTTGCAACTCTTGCAGATTATTCCACTGCCAGCACCGTCAAGGCTTACATCTCCCTTGCATTTCGGACAAGCAAGTATACTCAAAAGTTCACTATCTATCGGCATATTCATCTCTCCTTAGTTTTACAATAATTAAGTTTCTTTCATAACATCAGGCATAGTCTTGGGCATCCGGGCCTTTCGACCACCTGCCCTAATGTACTCAACCGCTCCAGGCAGACTTATCACTACAGTCGTCACAAACCAGAGCAGGCTAAGCCCTAAGGCCGCTTCACTCGAAACTCCGACACCGGCAAAAAGAAAGATAAATACCCCTTCCCTTATACCAAGCCCAGCGAGCGAGAGCGGGATCATCGCAGCAGAGGTCGCCATCGGAACAAAAAGAAAATAATACCCTATCGGAGCATTAATTCCAAGCCCCCTTCCTAATATAAAGTAACTTAAGGCTACCCCACCTTGGACCACCAGTGAGATCAGAAATATCCTGATAAGCAGCCCTTTTCCTTTGTATGCCATAAAAACTTTATAAAAACCGTCTATCTTATCGTTTAATTTGTAGAAATGTATCCTTGCAGATATCGCAATAAGCCAACCATGCAGGAACTCGACCCAAACAAAAAGACTTGCCATTACAAACGCAGCTATAAGAAAAATAAAGACTAGTAAAAGCCACGGCCCTCCGATGCTAAGCACAACCTTGTAGCCTATAAGAAGGGCCATGGCCTCTATAAAGATCATCGCCGCAAAACCAGAGTACCTATCGACAAATATAGATGCAAAAGATGCCCCGGCCTTACCACTCCTCTTGAAAAGATAATACCCTTTAACAAAGTCTCCACCAACAGCTGTAGGTAGAAAACTATTAAAAAACATACCAATAAAGTATATAGATAATAGGCTACGGTAAGATATTACTATATCTTTTTTAACAACCCTAGACCACCGATAAGTAGATATTAATTGAACAATCAGAAGCGTTAACCCTGCACCCGCAAAGTTAAGCAGCGGCATAGCAGCAAACATATCCAGAAAGAGCTTGAAATCGAGGTTCCGGAATAGAAAATAGAGGATTACAGCACTTACTATGACCTTTACTATAATTAAACGAAGTTTCTTCATTTGTCTCGGAGTTTTTTATCCGCCTCGGTTATATTTGTTAAGACCTCACCAATATCCTGCCTAAAGACCTTCTTCACTACAAATATCGGCTTATCCTGAGATTCATGGTAGATGCGTGCTAGCATCTCGCCAAGCAACCCCATTACAATAGCCTGAACGCCTAGGATCATAAGCAGAACCCCGAGCAGCAGGAGCGGCCTATTGCCGATCTGGACACCATGGATTATCTTCTCGTAGCTCAGATAAAGAGAGATCATAAAACCTACAAACCCCATCAAGAGCCCTGGAGGGCCAAAGGCATGGATAGGACGCGTAGAGAAACTCTGAAGAAATCTAACTGTTATAAGGTCAAGGACGACTCGTACTGTTCTGGATATGCCGTACTTTGAAGTACCAAAACGCCTAGGGTGGTGCTTTGTAGGGACCTCTACTATTTCGGCACCAACCCAGCTGGCGATAGCCGGTATAAAGCGATGCATCTCGCCGTAGAGCTTTATATTCTCTACGACCTCCCTACGGTAAGCCTTAAGCGTACAACCGTAATCATGCAGGCTAACGCCGGTCACCTTTGAGATAATCCAGTTGGCTATTAAGGATGGCAGTTTTCTTGACAAGAAGGGGTCTTTCCTATTCTTTCTCCAACCGCTGACGATATCCTTACCCTTTATCATCTCTATCATCATAGGGATATCGGTCGGGTCATTCTGGAGATCGGCATCCATAGTTATTATGACGTCTCCCTTTGAGTACTCAAAGCCCGCAGCCATGGCTGCGGTCTGACCAAAGTTGCGCCTAAAAGATACAACAACGATATGAGAATCCCGCTCGGCAAGCTCCTCCAAATACTTCAAAGAGCCGTCCCTGCTGCCATCATCGACCAAGACGATCTCATAGGGGTTGTCTAGGCCCTCCATTACATCCTTTATAGCCTCATAAAGGCGAGGCAGGCTCTCGACCTCGTTATAGACCGGGATAACTATTGATATGGATTCAGGCAACTGTACCTTCCCTTTCCTATTTTGTAAGTCCTTATATCCTTTTCGGAAATTCTAGAGATAACTTGTGCTATTTCATCTAAAAAAACTGCAAAAACCCTTTTCATTCACCTTTCATCAAGAATTCTTAGCAGACTTATCTTCTTCAAGGTCATTTAGTATCCAATCTACGCCGTCCACTAGATTTTGCGCAACATAATCAGGCTGAAGCTCTAACTTAGCCAGTTCATCCTTACCGTATCCGGTAAGGACCATAATGGCCTTTGCCCCGGCCCCGCGCGCCGCGCCCATATCAGAGACCTTGTCTCCTATAAAGTAGGCCGGCAGGCCGGCAAGATCGTGCTCACGTGCTGCCTGCTCGATAAGACCCGTCTCAGGCTTTCTGCACCTACAACCCTCGTCCGGCCTATGAGGGCAATAATATATTCCGTCCAACGCGCCGCCCTGGTCTTTTATAATCTCTGAGGCCCTCGCATTTACGGCAAAGAGCTCGCGCTCGGTAAAATAACCCCTGCCAATCGCCGACTGATTGCTAATAACAATCGCCTTTATACCAGCATCATTCAAGGCCTTTATAGCCGCTGCCGCACCGTCAAGTAAAACAACCTTATCGGGGGTACTCAGATATCCCGGGTCATGGTTTATCGTCCCGTCACGGTCCAGATAGACAACGGCCCTTACTTCTCTTGCCATCACACCTCCGGACCGGTCTCGGAATCGGCTTTAGAATTGGAATCGGCATCAGAACCGGGATCGGCATCAAAGCCGGGATCGGCCTTAAAGCTAGGATTAGCCTTAAAGCTAAAATTAGCCCCGGACTTTGCTAGAAGCTCAACAGAGGCGGCGTATAGCTCCTGCGCCGAGATGGTCTTCATACAGTTATAGTGCCCATAAGGACACTCTCTCTTAAAACAAGGACTGCACTCAATCTTCTTATATAAGACTTTTACACAACGGCCAAGAGGGCCGGTCAGGGCAGTTGATGTAGATAGGAATATCGCTACCGTTGGTACACCAAGGGCAGCTACCACATGCATAGGACCAGAGTCATTGGTAATAAAGAGCTGCGTCTTACCTGCTATAGCTATAAATTCCCTAAGGCTAGTCTTTCCGGCAAAGTTGACATGCTTGATACCGGCACTCGTCAGACTCATCGAGAGTGCCGTGCTGACCTCTATATCATCGCCGCCGCCGAATATTACAGGAGTTAGATTACACTCTCTGGATAACCTCTCCAGTACCTCGTGATAACGCTCTATCGGCCATCTTTTGGCAGGACCAAAGCTCGCTCCCGGGGCGACCCCTACCATCGCAGCATCAGGGCCCAGGCCATACTCAGCCATCACCACAAGGGCTCGCTCCGCGTCATTAGCTCCTATACTAACCTGCGGCAATTCCAGTTCCTCTAAAGATAGATCCAGCCCCAGCTCTTTGATAATATTCAGGTAATAAAAGACCTGGTGTTTTTTTGAGATATGCTCGTCAAAATCTATTGGTTGAGTCAAGAGAGGAGTACGCAAGTCGCGCGCATAACCCACGCGCTTTGGTATACCTGCCATAAACGCAATCAGGGCCGCCTCAAAGGCATTCTGAAACAAGACCGCCATCTGAAACTTACGAGGCCTGAGCTGATTTACAAGCCGGAACTTCCCCGAGAAACCAGAATGAGGTCCGCTCGGGTCGTACTCGATAACATCCTTTACGATCTTTTCTTTACCCAGATATAGAGGCAGGGTACGCGCCTTTGCAAGGACGGTTATCTCGGCCTCTGGATAAAGCCTTTTCAGGGCATGAAGCCCGGGCATGGATATCACCGCGTCGCCGATCCAGTTAGGGACACGAACCAAGATTCTCTTTATTATATCTTTATCGGGCATAACCTCTGGAAAACACCTCTTCTTAGTAGATCTTGATCTAAATTTATCACAAAGATCAATAAAAAAGCAACCAAATGAAAGAGTAATCAAATCAGCACCTTGCCGGAACACTATCCGTTAAATATGAAAAACCACGTCACTAAAAGAACAACGTGGCACTGATACCTACTTTGAAATAAATCCCTATAAGACTACCTTCTCCCCTCACACGACAGGCAGATCTTTGGTTTCGAGAAGTCTCCCTTCAGGTGTCTGCGTCTTATACGCCTGAGTTTCTCATTATGGAAGATATCATAGACGCTATCTTTTTTGACGTTACCGAGTATCACCTTGCCGTCATAGTCCATGCAGCAGATAGAGACCTCGCCGTTCCAGAGTACGGTAAAGGTCTGCCAGACACGCAGGCACGGCAGCCCCCTTTTGTCTCCTCGCTCGCCGCCTTGCAGGCTTCCGCCCCAGTTATGGTAAGAACTGATATCTATTGAATCGACTCGCCCCTTCCACCTTTTCATAAAGCCCTCACGCTCGTGGCTATTTTTATCGGTCTCGACAAAGACCAGCCCTATCTCCGGGGTCTTAGAGTTAAGCTCTTTCTTAACATCAATAAGGGCCTCTATATTCTCAACGACCTTATCAAAATCAAGGCCCTTCCTTATAACGTCAAAGGTCTCTTTACTGTTGCCGTCGATACTGACCTTTATACGCGTCAAACCTGAACCTACCAGCTCTACTGCCTTCGCCCTATCCAGCAGCGATATATTAGAGAAGAGCCGCGTGCTTATTCCCTTCCCTGTTGCGTAGCGAATCTTATCAAAGATACCTTTATCAATGAAGGGCTCGCCAAAATTATGCAGATGAATGGAAGAGACCTTATAAGAGGCGCACTCGTCGACGACCTTTTTAAAGAGTGCGAAGTCCATCACGCCCTTTTTTCTGGTCATGACTTGGCGCGTACAGGTGATGCAATCGGCATTACAGTTGGCTGTGCTCTCAAGCCTTACTGTGCGAGGGAATTTAAAAAATCCAAGACTGTCAAGTAAGGGTAGCGCCAGACGCGCCCCTGCCAGTTGAGTTCGGTATAAAAGACTGCCCGGACGCGTCACGAACCCAGTCTCCGAACGGCTGCTTTGTAGACCATATCGGGTGTGACCCGGTGCATGCACCTCATATCCTTACACTCACGCTTGCGGCACGGTGAACAGCTGGCCTTCATGCTTACAACCTCTGCATTGTCTCCGTAAGGCCCGGTATAGGCCGGATCGGTCGGACCAAAGACAGCGACGACTGCCGTCCCCTGAGAGGCCGCTATATGGGTAGCCCCGGAGTCGCAGCCAATATAAATATCAGCCGCTCTAAAGACCGCTGCCAACTGCGCTATATCGGTCTTACCAGCAAGATTTAAAGCCTTATGTTTCATCTTTTTTATTATGCCCTTTATATACTGCAAGTCACCGGGAGTACCTGTAAAGACGACCTTAGCATTGTTTTGTTCTATAAAAATATCAGCGAGTGTCGCAAAAGAAGCCGCACCCCACATCTTGGAATCCCACCTCGATGTCGGACTCAGCACGAGCAGAGGCCCGCTACCAACGGCTTCTTTTAAAAGCCCTTCAGCCTGCCCAGTCGCCGCCTGAGAGACGGGCAACTCGGTACTTAGCTTAACGGGCAACTCTATACCCAAAATCCCTGCTACAACCGATGCGTTCTCAACGACTGCATGGACACCGTCGGATCTGCTCGCGCCTATTTTTTCATTATAAAAGATCGCACTACCTTCGCGCGTATATGGGAAAGAGACACGCCGCTTCGCACCCGAAAAATAACCTATAACAGCGCTCTTTAAAAGCCCTTGCAGGTCAACAACCATATCAATACGTCTGCTGCGCAGCACCTTTATGACCCGAAGCGTTGGCCCAAGACCACGCCCCTGTGCCACAATAACCTCATCGACAAAAGCTACGCCTTCGATAAGCGGCGCGTAAGCCTGATTTATTAACCAATGAATACGAGCCTCTGGCAATCCCTCGCGCAAGAGCTTTACCGCTGGCACGGCATTTATTATATCGCCAAGCGAGCTATATTTTACAACCAGTATATTTAAGGCCATCGACCCGTGCCTCTAGCGGAGCTTATCGCAGTTATTACAGATGGGCAGCTTCTCGTACTCACCACGCTCGTGAATCCCTCTAAACCTGGTATACTTCTCACCCTTCCAGACCTCTGCGACCGTCTCTTTTTTAAGATCACCAAGGATCATCTTCCCGTCAAAGTCATAACAACACGGTACGACAAGGCCGTCCCACAAGACCTGCATCACAGGGTCTATTACCATCGAGCACTTACGCTCGCTCTTTTCCTTCTCAGCCTTATTAAAGCCCCTGCCATAGCCGTAATTATGCATACGCGCAAAAGATATATGCGCCTTAAAACCCCATTGAAAGGCAAAGCGCACGAAGTCTCTGAGCCTACCTATATACTTAACATCAATTTTGGTCACTGGCTTGCCGTTTTTTTTAATCTCTTTTCTTATCCGCAAAAGTCGCTCGACATTGGCCCTGACCTCTTCAAATTTAAGACCGTTGTGGATCTGCTCGTAACTTTCTTTTTCTACGCCGTAAAAACTGATCTTAAGCTTATCTAGGCCCGAGCTCAGCAGCTCGCGGCAGACCTTATCGGTTAAAAGCGAAGCATTCGTGACCATAAAGGTATAGGGCATGCCCGCGGCCTTTGCGGCCTTTATCTTCTTGATTATGGTCTTATCGAGAAATGGCTCGCCATAGCCCTGAAGGTGCAGCTCTTTTGTGCCTCCTTTAACCAACTGCGCAACTATCTTACTGAAGAAACCCAGCCCCATAGTACCCTTGGGTCTGGTAAGCATCTCTCTAGGACACATCGTGCAGACGGCGTTACAGAAGTTCGTATTCTCTATTCTGACCTGATGGGGAAACTCGACTAACATATCATGGTAAAATATCAAAAATACAAAGATTTTACAATTCAAATATAACTGTTGTAATGACACAAAAAGCTTCACCAGCCACCTGAAAGAGCTAATAGATTGCGGTTTTTATTGATTACAACTATACTGAGAAGATGATGCCAAAGGGAAAAACCACTAAATCCGCAGAACTAGTAGCCGTTGGCCTTGGTCAGTGCTCACTCGATGAGATAGCGGTTGTCTCTGATTTTCCAGCGGAAGACTCAAAGCCCGAGGCCAAAGAGCTCTTAACGCAAGGCGGAGGGCCAGTGGCTACGGCCCTCGTAACACTTGCGAGGTTTGGCGTGACATCTAATTTCATGGGTGTTATCGGCGATGACGACGCTGGCATGGCCATAAAAAAAGGCCTTATAGCTGAAGGCATCTCGACCAAAGGGCTGATTACGAGAAAAGGCACTACCTCGCAGCGGGCCTGTATCATCGTCAATATAGGCAATAGCTCAAGAACCGTTATCTGGCAACGCGCAAGCGCAACGCCTCTGGCACCGGCAGAGATCAGAACCGAGCTTATAAAAAACGCCTCAATCCTGCTCCTTGACGGTCTAATGAAAGATGCCTCACTGGCTGCGGCTGAGTTTGCAAAGGACTCGGGCGTACCAATACTGCTGGACGCAGGCAGCATGCGCCCGGGTATGATGGAGCTTGCAAAGGTCTCGGATTATATAGTCGCCTCCGAGAGCTTTGCACGGGCCGTAGCAAGTAGCCCGGTCAAGGCATTAAAAGAACTTCGCGCCTTAAATCCACAGGCAAAGGCCATTACCATAACCCTTGGTAAAGAGGGCAGTATTACCTGCGCCAAAGGCAAACGCATCTTCAGAGAGGCCTACAAAATCAATGTCATTGATACGACAGGGGCCGGCGACGTCTTTCACGGCGGCTTTGCCTACGCAGTCATTAACGGCTGGACAATAGAGAAGACTATCGAGTTCGCTTCAGCTGTAGCTGCCCTTAAGTGTCAACAACCCGGAGGACGCACCGCAATACCAACCGTAAAAAAAGCCCTAAAGCTTACAAAAGATCAGGCCATCTAAGATGAAGAAAAAGACACTCAGACTTGCGGTATTACTTATTCTAGTAACAGCCTTTGCCGTGATACTAAAGACCAACCCCGGTGCCGTAGAGCTAAGCACCGAGCGACTCACGACCTATATTGACAGCCTAGGCATGCTTGGCCCGGTTGTTTTTATACTTATCTTTACGGTAACCCCTACGCTACTCCTTCCGGCCCTACCTCTAACAATCGCAGCTGGCATTCTCTTTGGCCCTCTCTGGGGCGTCGTATATGTCGCTATCGGCTCGACCAGCGGAGCGGCCCTTGCTTTTCTTGTAGCCCGACTGCTGGGGCGAAAATGGGTCAAAAAGATACTTAAAAAAGGCGGCCTTGGCTCTCTCGATAAACGCGTCAAGAAAGACGGATGGAAGATAGTCGCGATCACACGCCTCATTCCGCTCTTTCCGTATAACCTCTTAAACTACGCCTTTGGTCTCTCCGACATAGGATTTAAGGCCTATATAATACCCACATTTATATTTATGCTACCGGCGACCATAGCCTACGTCACCTTCTCAAGCTCAATCCCTGATATCGCCAGAGGGCAGGTAGGCTGGCCTCTCATTGCAGGGCTTGGCCTTATCATAATCCTCTCAGTCGTTACCCTTATATATAAAAAGAAAAAAAGCTACAACCACTAGACGCGACCACGCCCCCAAACAAAGACTCCTATTTTCTCAATTTTACCGCCCTCTTTGCCGATATATAGGTATTGGACAGTAAAACCTCGCAGATGCGAAACCCGACCATTAATCATCATAAGGACTTAAACCAATAAAACCGTAGACCTGAGCCTTTAATATAATAGGAGATTACAATGAGTGACGATAAAGATGATTTCAGCGGCATCTCTGATGAGGATCTGCCAACGGCCCCTTCTGTAGAGCCTGCCGGTATTGCAGATTCAAGCGGCACACCGCCGCCACCCACGACGGCGAGCAGGGATAAGCTCTCAGGCATAGGCACACTCTTCAGAAATACCTTGGGTGTCTTTAAGGCACGCTTCTGGACACTTTTCCTGATAACGATACTAACCTCCATACTGATGATTATAGGTTCAGCCATAGCTTTTGTGCCGATCTTGATTACCCCAGCATTCATCCCCATATCCGTAATTCTTTATCTGATCCTCATATCTTATCTCTTGGCACGATCTTACCCTGCACTCTACTACGCCATACCTCGTGATTGCGGTGTAATAGAGGCATTCAAAGAGACCAAAGGGCGAATCCTGTCATTTCTATGGATAGTTTTATTGCAATCATCTGTAATTATGGGTGGCTACTTTCTCTTCATCATCCCTGGCATCATACTTAGTATATGGATCATGTTTTCAATATTTGTCTTTATGGAAGAAGACGAACGCGGAATGAATGCGCTTTTAAAGAGCATGGCGTACGTAAGGGGGCACGGACTAAGTGTTTTCTTAAGACTCCTTGTCCTAACGATTGTATTGGCTGTTTTAGTGCTTATTCCTATAGTAGGCTTTATCGTATCTATAATATGCGGTCCTTTTTTAATGATCTATTTATTTCTTATCTATAAGGAACTAAGAGAGATCAAAGGAGACTTTGATTTTCAGCCCTCCAGAAAATGGAAGATCGGCTTTATCTTAATCGCGCTGTTAGGGCCGCTGGTGCCTATAATCATTATAATCACAATGATCGGAGCAATGGGGCTTACGATGCTACCAATGCTGATGCTAGGCATGACAGGCATGCAGAAAAATATGACCTTTCAGATGCAGCAACAAGACGGCAACAGGACGACCACCACAAGATTGAATATCCAGCAAAGCGCACCGCAGGTGCCGGGCATCACCAATGATATAAAAACACTCCTGAACAAAGATAACCAGAGCTTTGAGCGTGGTCAGGCAGCTATGAAGCTTGGCAACTCAGGCAATCAGAAGGCCGCAAAATCACTGATCATAGCTCTGGAAAAAGACGACAACTGGGTTGTCAGGCAGAATGCGGCAGAGGCTCTAGGCAGGCTCAAGGCAAAGAACGGGGTCGCCGCCCTTATCAACATACTGGAGCAAGACGATAGCGTCTTCGTTAAAAAAGCAGCGGCCACGGCTCTAGGCGAGATTGGTAACAAGATCGCAATAGGGCCGCTGAAAAAAGCCCTTAAAGACCCTGATACAGTCTCTGTCTATAAGCAGGACGGGACATATACAAATGAAAAAAGCGTTGCAATCGCCGCCAAAGAGGCCCTTCAAAAGATGGGGGTCACGGCAACGATCCAAAACCCTGAAAAAGAAACAAAGCTAATCAGACCAAAGGCCCTAGCTAAAAAGACGGCAGAGAAAACAACGAGACCAGCAACGACCACAAAGAAGATAAAAATATTAGTTGACACCGAAAAACTAGCTACAATCGCCCAGGATAAAAGCAGGTCAGGGAAAGAGCGAGTAGCGGCCATAAAAGAGCTCAGAAAAAACCACGACGATAAAACCATGCAGGTGCTTATAAAAGCACTTAAAGACGATACCGAGTGGAACGTACGCCAGCACGCGACACTTGCCCTTGGCAAGTATAGTGATAACGATCAGGCAGTAACCGCGATGAAGGCAGCTCTTCGGACCGATAAAAGCGTATGGGTCAGACGCGCTGGCGCACAAGCACTAAAGAACAAAGACCACGCGACAATCAGTATTTTCATAGATGCACTAAACGACGATAGCGACAGCGGTGTACGTGGTTACAGCGCAATATATCTGGGTAATATAAAAAGAATATATACAACAAACGCCCTGATTAATGCGCTGGAAAAAGAAAAAGACCCAAAGACTCGCGTAAAAATAATAAAGGCACTGGTCACCTCGCGTGATGCCAAAGCAAGCTTTGCCATTAAAAAACTATTGAATGATAAGGCAAGCTATAAGTTCTCGGGCAAAAAAGAGGCAACAGTTGCAGAGGCCGCCAAAACGGCACTTGCGACGATAAAAGCAAGAAAGCCCTCTAAACCCGTCAAGAGATGGGTAAGGGTAAAATACAGCTTTACCCAGTTAATAAAACGCTCGACCAATAAAGGCCTGCCATGGGTTGAACGCGTCGAGGCCGTAAGGGCACTGGGTAACTCCGGCAAAAAGGCAGCTTTACCTACACTAACCTCGGCACTAAAAAACGACTCCGAGCCGTTTGTCAGACGCGAAGCCGCGATTGCGCTTGGAAAACTCGGCGATATAAGGAGCTTTGATGAACTGAACCTGGCAATATATGATGAAAACCAAGGTGTACGCGAAGAGGCTTACGCGGCACTACAGAAACTTCTTAAGAAAAAATAAAAATAAAACTATAAAGGCTTGGAGAGCTTTCTAGCTCTCCAAGCCTTTATTTTTAAATCTATAGATCCCTGATTGCCAACCTAACCAGCCCCTGCGACTAACCCTCGCAGATCAGCCCTCGCAGATCTGGATGATATGGGCCATCAATAAGAGAATAGCGAAGCTCCTCTGAACCATGCAGCCCCATCCTTATAATCTTTATACCGGCATTATCTAAAACCGCCACTGCCTTCTTTAGGAGCTCGACCATAACCGGCAGCTCCCATGCCTTGTAACGCCCTGCAACATGCAAGACCGCAAGCTCGGTATCCTTAATAACCAGAGTAGGATAGATCCTTACAAAATCAGGGGCCAGTGCAACCGTACTGTGTATCGTCTGCATAAAACGCTCAGCACTATCACCCGGAAGCCCGGGCATAAGCTGGATACCAAGCGCAATGCCTGCCTCTTTTATGAGGCCCGCAGCAAGCTCTACAGCACTACGATCATGCCCTCTACCCGACAACTTAAGGACCTCGTCATCGAGCGACTGCACCCCAAGCTCAACCGTCTCTACCCTGAAACGCAGCAGACGCCTGATCACCTCCACACCGATATAATCAGGGCGCGTTGAGATGCGCAGGGCATCAATCCTACCATCGTCTACAAAGGCCTTTGCGACAGCCAGATATTCTTCTTGAATATCTACGGGAAGCCCTGTAAAACTACCCCCATAAAAAGCAACCTCACGACGCCCCGTCCCCTTCCAAGAAGAAAGATACTCAGTGACCTTACCAGAGACCTCTTGGACGGTCGGCATATCGCTCTGCCCGGTAATGTCTCGCTGATTACAAAAGACGCATTTATGCGGACACCCGCCGTAAGGAATAAATACAGGAATAATAAGTTGCTTTTTTTTTGCCATTAGATACCTCAGACCTTGAGGCTATAGCCCTTCTCACCCAAGGCCTTTATTGCTTCTTTAGCAGCAGACTGTTCCGCGTCTTTTTTGCGGGCACCAGTGGCCATGCCCAGCACCTCGCCACCGACCACGGCCTCGACGGTAAAGACCCGCTCGTGCGCGGGCCCCTGCTCATCTATCACCCTATAAAGAGGAGGCTCTTTAAAAAACTTCTGCGCGATCTCTTGAAGTTCCGGCTTAAAAGCAAAGTGTCCTTGCTCCTCAAGACCCGTCTGCATAAGCGGGGTAAATACCTTCTCGATAAGTGCCGCTGCCTGCTCGTAGCCCTGATCCAAAAAGACCGCGCCAAGCACCGCTTCAAAGGTATTAGAAAGTATCGTCGGGTTCTCCCTGCCCCCTGCCATAAGCTCGCCCTTACCTAGCAAGAGCAACGGACCAAGCCCCCAGTCCTTACCAAGCCCGGCTAGCGTTCGCCTGTTTACAAGACGTGCCCTGAAACGAGTCAGCTCGCCTTCGGCGAGCTCCGGGAACTTCTCATATAATAACTTACTGATGACAACACCGACAACGGCATCGCCCAGAAACTCAAGACGCTCATTAGACTCAAGCCCCTGCTTTATCTTTTCATTTATGTAAGAGCTATGGACAAAAGCCAACCCAAGGATTGAATCGTCTTCAAAGACAAACGGCAGAGTTGATTTAAAATTCTCTATTATTTTTTTTCTAGTCATAGCTCCCCCTCATACCGTCTTTTAAAATATCGGTCAATCTAACCGAAACCTCTTTACACTTTAGCTCATCACCACCCTCTACCAGAACCGGAATATAATTTGTCGTACGTCCTTTTAAGAGCCCTGTTTTACGGTCCCGGCCCGACTCGATCAAGACCGTCATTTCACGCCCGAGGAAACGATTATAAAAAGCCCGCCTCTTCCTTGCGTCCAGAGCATGCAACCGCGCGGCACGCTGCTTAATAATCTTCGGATCATTATGACCGGGCATATCTATGGCCAAGGTCTTAGCTCTCTTTGAATATGGAAATATATGCAGATAGGATATCGGCAAGGCCTCTAGTAAATCATATGTATTCTCAAATTCTTGCTCGCCCTCACCCGGAAAACCAACAATAACATCCGTACCAATGGCAATATCAGTAACCTCTTTGGCAAGACCCCTTACAGTACCGGCAAATGATTGTGCGCTATAAGGCCGGTTCATCATTTTTAAGACCTTATCATCGCCGCTTTGCACAGGCAGGTGCAGGTGATTACAGATCGAGCTTGCACTCGCCAAAAACTCTATCATCTCAGGAGAGACCTCATCAGGGTCGAGCGAGCTTACCCGGAACTTCGCGTCAAAGCCAGCACCATCGATCTCTCGCAAAAGCTGCAAAACAGAATAGCCAGCTGTAAAGTCAATGCCATAAGCACCCAGATGAATGCCGGTCAGGACCATCTCTTTAAAACCATTTTTGACCAACCCTTTTATCTCTGCCATCACGTCCGTCAACGCAACGCTCTTGGACCTGCCCCTTGCAAGCGGAATGACGCAGAAGGCGCAATTCTTATTGCAGCCGTCCTGCACCTTTAGGTTTACGCGCGTGCGAATATTACGACCAGACTTTGGCCTAATATAGTTTTGCACACGAAGCTTAAGTGGCGTACCCTTCTGGTAATCACCGACCACAACATGCGCACCGTTTTTTTGTCTACCTTTTTTTATACACTCGACGACTCTATCTTTCTCGGGATTACCCAGGACGTAATCAACGCCATCAATCTCTGCGACTTCATCAGGCGAGACCTGAGCGTAACAGCCCGTAACTATTATCACGGAATCAGGGTGCTTGCGCCTAACCTTCCTGACCAATTGCCGGCCCTCGCCGTCAGTCTTGTGCGTAACCGTGCAGGTGTTTATAATATAGACCTCGGCCTCAGCTGAAAACGGCGCGACCTCAAAGCCGGCATCCGTGACAAAATCCTCCATAGCCGTGGAGTCATATTGATTCGACCTACAGCCAAGCGTTGTGATTGCCACTCTTTTATCTATTGAATCCATCTAGAAAATCCCTTTAACAATTATTCGTCTAGGCCTTTATAGCCCTATTGATCCATCCGCCACCAAGGACTTGATCTCCATTATAAAAGACAACGGCCTGCCCGGGCGTCACAGAACGCTGCGGTTCTTTAAATTCTACTCGCAACTCTCCGTCTTTGATATCTCCTAGCGTCGCCAAAACACCTTGGTGACGATAACGTATCTTGACCGTCACCTCATTAAGATCCGGTGCCGCGCCAGAGATCCAGTTAAGCTCTCTACAGATCAGGCCACCGGCGAATAATTCTTCGTCTTTACCAACAATCAGGCGATTACTCTCCAGATCAGTACCAAGCACATAATACGGCCCTGCGCCGTCTTTAATATCAAGCCCCCGACGCTGACCTATCGTATACCTGAAGAGCCCTTTATGTTTGCCAACAATCCTTCCGGTGCCATCAACTATATCACCGGTATCTTCCTTTTGAGGTTCACCCGCCTTCTGCTCAAGCCGATCTGCAAGAAACTCACCGTAATCGCCATCGATAAAACATATCTCCTGGCTCTCTTTTTTACCGGCGACCTTAAGCCCTACCTTTGCAGCCAGCCTTCTGACCTCGTCCTTGGTAATATCACCTACAGGGAAGAGGGTCCGTGCAAGCTGGTCCTGCGTCATTGTAAACAGAAAATAACTCTGATCTTTATTTGAGTCAACTCCTTTTAAAAGCCTGTAGCCATCGCCTGCGGCAGCAGGCGTCTCTATACGCGCGTAATGGCCGGTTGCCAGATAATCAGCATCCAGTTCGCGAGCCCTCTGCAAGAGCACCTGAAACTTCATCACGTCATTACACTTTACACAAGGGTTCGGGGTCTCGCCACTGAGATAACTACCGATAAAATAATCAACGACCTCGCGCTTAAAAACCTCTTCCAGATTTGCCACATAAAAAGGTATCCCTAACTTATAACAGACGCGGCGAGCATCTTGCAGATCATCGAGTGAGCAGCAGCTTCCTGCCGTTGCGGCTACCCCAACACCATCATCTGAACTATCACCCGCGCCGTCACCCGAGCCGTCTGGCTCGGAGTAATCCCAGAGCTGCATAGAGATACCAATGACATCAAAGCCCTGTTCTACAAGAAGTGCCGCGGCAACAGAAGAATCCACACCACCGCTCATTGCAACAACGACCTTTTTTGCTGCTACACCTTTTTTTTTGTTTTTATCTGCCATATCAAAAACCATCCAAGGCATCAAGCCTTAGTCTTAAAATAAAAAAAACGAGGCCATTTGGCCTCGCCTTCTCTAAACAAAAATCGCCAATCTGAAAACCCTATCAAATCTGACGTATAAAACTACTTTGCTTCTTTCTTCTTTTTATAGTCATCAATAGCGGCTTGCAGCGCATCGGCAGCCAGATTAGAGCAATGCATCTTTACCGCAGGTAGACCATCGAGCGCATCTGAGACTGTGTTGTTAGAGATATCACCGGCCTCAGATAGCTTCTTACCCTTAACTAGCTCTGTTACCATTGAGCTCGTTGCGATAGCGGCACCACAACCAAAAGTCTTGAACTTGACCTCTTTTATAACATCATTATCATCTACCTTTATGGAGAGCTTCATTATATCTCCGCATGCCGGATTACCGACCGTACCGACGCCATTTGCGTCATCCATCTCTCCGACATTCCTCGGATTAGTAAAATGATCCATTACCTTTTCACTATACATTTCTTAATACCCTCCGCCTTAGACGGGTCATATTCCCGTTGATTATTTTATAGTTTTTAATGCACATGACCGCCTCTGCGATCCCACGATAAATATTGCGCCTTCCATATATTATAACAGGCAATGGCTCGCCCATTCTACTTATTTCTTACGTGCAGACCTTCTAGTCAAAGTCCAGTTCAATCCCCTTCTGCGCCTTTGTGTCCCAGAGCGGTGACATCCCTCTGATACGCTCTACTATCGACGGCATCTCTTTTATGAGGTAATCAACCTCTTCTTCAGTATTAGAGCGGCCAAGACTGAACCTGACCGAGCCATGCGTAAGCTCTGCCTTGACACCCATTGCATTAAGGACATGCGAAGACTCAAGGCTACCCGAGGTACAGGCCGAGCCACTGGCTGCTGCGATACCCAGCATATCCATACTTAAAAGTAGCGACTCACCCTCTACAAAATCAAAGGCAACATTCGCCGTATTAGGGATTCTGGAATCTCTCTTACCATTTATCCTGAGTGCCGGAATGCCTTCCAGCAGACCTTTCTCAAGCCTATCTCTAAGCTTCGCTACCCTTGCTGATTCCCCTGCCATATCACGCATCGCTACCTCACAGGCCTTGGCTAGACCAACAATCCCTGCTACGTTCTCTGTACCGCCGCGCCTGTTGCGCTCATGATGGCCTCCGTGGATAAGCGGAACAATCCTTACGCCACGCTTTACAAAAAGTGCGCCAACACCCTTAGGACCATAAAGCTTATGGCCTGAGATACTGAGCAGATCAACATTAAGGTCTGCTACATTTATAGGAATCTTACCTGCGCTTTGTACGGCATCGGTATGAAAAGTAATCTTATGCTCACGCGCTATAGCACCGATCTCTTTGATAGGAAAGACAACGCCTGTTTCATTGTTGGCAAACATGGTAGTTATCAAAGTAGTCTCCGGAGTAATCGCAGAGCGTAGCTCATCGAGATCAAGCATGCCGTCTTTGTCAACACCAAGGTAGGTTACTTTAAAGCCCTCTCGCTCTAGGAACTTGCACGGATTCAAAACAGCCGGATGCTCTACCTTAGTAGTAATAATATGATTGCCCTTTTTCTTCTTTGCATAAGCAACACCCTTGATGGCAAGGTTATCACCCTCCGAGCCGGAGCTTGTAATGACAAGCTCAACTGAAGAACATCCCAGAAACTCACAGATCTGATCCCTTGCTTCGTCTATCGCCTTGTGCGGACCACGCCCGGCCCAGTGAATGCTGGACGGGTTGCCCCACTGCTCTGTAAGAAAAGGCTTCATAGCCTGAAAGACCTCACCGTCAACCGGTGTGGTCGCGTTATGATCAAAATATATCTGCTTACTCAAGGAAAAACCTCCGTTGAAATCTATATTTTACTATTTCACTAATATCAGAATATCAGGCTAACTAACGGCTCTGTATATCACACATATGCGCACTGCCACTCGCCTCTTCCAGCTCCGACAGTAGATCCTCTACACTTATCGAGTTTAAAAAACCCTTTATCCTATCGCCCAGCCCCTTCCAGATATTCTGAGTTATGCAGTTATCAGCCCTTGTACAGACCTCTGCGTCATCATCTAGACAGGCCACCGGATTAAGCGGCTCTTCCACCACCGAGATCACATCGCCGACGCTTATCTCAGCAGCACTGCGTGCCAGCACATAGCCACCGCCCGGCCCCCTAACGCTCCTGACAATATCACCCTTACGAAGCTTCAGAAAAAGCTGCTCTAGATAGGCCAGAGAAATCCCCTCTTCCTTTGAAATATCTTTGAGGGATACCGGCTCGCCACCACGGTGCGAGGCGAGCTTGACCATAGCACGAACTGCATATTGTCCTTTTGTAGTTAATCTCATATTGACTCTCTATAAAGTTCCTTTTAATTACCAACCCTTAGGTGAAACACGAAAAGACACCATTAATATACATTGAGCGTAAAGGTAAGGTATTCTTTATAATTTAATATACCTTATCAATTTTGTCAAGTATTCTCTTCTTCCTTTTTATTTAATACTTACTCGAGATGTCTTTACCATCAGGTACAAACCCTAAAATGCCTACTTTAAAGCCCAAATAAATCGCTTTTGCAATAAAAAAATCACCCCTTTGCAACACGAGCAAAGGGGTGATCGGCATAACGGTGAGGCTTGAACGGTGGGGGGATGCCGGATATGTTACCACTATGATCTTCCCCCGATAAAGTAGACACAGAGTTAAGCTACTTTTCGCTGTTCTTCAAATGCGAGAGGCGATTTGTAGCCGAGAGTAGAATGTTTTCTCTGTCTGTTATAAAAGACCTCTATGTAATCAAATATCTTGCTTC
>JAJRSM010000018.1 GCA_024278765.1 Deltaproteobacteria bacterium
AAGTTCCAAGGGGTGCCGAGGTCAACCTTTTATTTACACCTTAAAGAGTGCGAATTCCGGTTCAACTACCGGAACAAAAATATCTATGTTATAGTACTTAAAATATGCCGAGAAAAACCTCTCAGCTAGTCAAGACCCATAAAGAAAATCAACTCCATCATCTGATGTGAAATCAGTTCTTTGATCGCTTGAATTAGGCTTAGACTCTAATAATTTAATATCAAGATCCAAAATATATGCACCCACTAAACCACCATCATAGTAAAACACCTTCCTAAGTAAAGTCTTTGCCCTGCTAAGCCTTTCATTGTAATAGAACGATCTAGCCACAAGCAGACTCGTCTCCGGCATTCCGGGCTCTCTCTTGTACAATTTCAATGCATTCTTGTAAACGTCCATAATAAGCCCCTTCCACTCGTTATCTCCATCGTCCTGCAGACCTTCTATCTTATCCAACGTTGTCGATACCTCTTTGATTTCATTCTGTAGTTTTTCTTCGCTGAATTTTTCAAAGAGCTTCCACAACTCGCGCAGTTCATCTTCAGAAAAAGACTTTACTATTCCTTTATCCGAGGCGGCCTCGGCTAAGGTTGACCCTGTCGTAATAAAAACTAAAATAAGAGCCACAGCAACAACGATCTTCTTCATCTTGCTCTCTCCTTCTTTTAGAGTTACACAAACTATATCCTCAAAACATCCTTGATGGACGAAAACTCCAGATGCCGGAGAAGCCCCTCAAACTTCGGCCGCGTTGTGCCGGTATTAAAGTAATGCATAAAGCGTCTGGCAAGCGGCAGCTCTATCTTTGGCTGCGCGTCGTCGAACTCCCACGGGTGCAGGTAGACCATAGCGGGCTGACCCGCCCTGTTAAGCCTCTTTATGCCCTCCAGGACAAGCCAATAAGGGGCAATACGCAGTGGCAAACCACCGGTATAGGGTAGATTCTCCCAGAGGCATTTAAACGTAGTCAAAGGGAATTCCCGAAGAGGGCCGTAAGCAGTGTCTATTGTATGCGGAAACCGCTTAAAGCCACGCTCGCCCATACCCGTTAGCGGCACGGTACTGGAGTCGTAACTCAGACCCTGCTTCTTCATAATATCAAGTGCCCAAGCCGTTCTGCTCCTTATAGACCACTCCGGGGCGCGAAAGCCGTAAACCTTTACGCCGGTTATATCCTCTACCACATCTATAGATTTTCTAAGGTCATCGTCAAACTCCTTTGCTGTCATCTCATAGACGCGCCTGTGATAATAACCGTGCACAGCCAGTTCGTGGCCTTCTTGAGATATCTTTTCAATCAAAGACGGATTCTGCGCCGCTATATAGCCAAGGACAAAAAAGGTCGCCTTGCTTCTGCTACCAGCAAGCATATCTAGGATAATATCGGTATTACGAACAACCCGGCTTTCATAGTCGCCCCACCTTGCAGGGTCGGTGTGCTCACCACTACCGCAAATGTGATACCAGTCTTCCAGATCTATTGTCAGCGCGTTTTTCATAGTAGCCATTACCCTCTATCTAAAAAGAAGTCGTCTCATCTCTTTGTCATATAAAAATGGAAATAAAGAAGAAAGCCTTCCGATAATCGGCATCGGATCTTTAAGTGATAAGATATCGTCGCCGTCGGAAGGGCGAATAAAATCCAAAAGATTCTTTACATTTTTCTTTGCAAATAAGAGATGCAATATATCGCCAGGGATAAGCCACCTGCATTTAACGCCCATCTTATAATCAACAACCTCTTCGAGATCACCATCAACTGCAAGCTTATACAAGAGGTACGGAAAATCAACGCCCGATAATATAGCAAGGCGCAGAGAACCCCAGAGACGCGGATTGATCTCCAACAACCTAGGGCTACCGTCTCTTGGATCTACCTTAAACTCGACCATCGCAGGACCTACCCACTTAAGATCCTTCAAGATCCCAATCGCGATGTCACGCAACTCGTCATACTTGACGCTCTGGCGCAAGGTGCTCGGCCCGCCTGACACAGGATACTCACGAAGCCTCTTATATACAAAACTCGCCTTCGGCTCATGGTTGTAGTTAAATAACGCACCCACGCCGTAACCCCCACTGCCGACCTCGGGCGAGGGGATATACTCCTGAATAATAGGATAAGGATACTTCTCGTGCACCCTCATGTACTCCGTCACAAGATCTTTTTCATCAAATACGTATTGTATACCCCGAGAGCCGGAGCTCTCTCTGGGCTTTATCACAAGGGGGAAGGTAAAGTCCGTTGAAATCCGGCCAAGACAATCTGCAATCTCCCTGACATTAGTCTCCACACCTGCAACAGGGCTAAGGTTATCCGTACATATTGTCTTTGGCGTTGGGTAGCCATGTTCCTTGGCAAAGCGCATGAACCATGCCTTATCATTGACGCTCTCTGTTAAGGCAACACTAGCAAACGGAAAGCCTACAAGAGGTTCTATCTTATCTTTATCTCTGGCGATCAAGAGTTGGGTAGAGAGTTCGGTTGGGAGCAACAGGTCGTAGTCGCCAGATTTAAGTTCAGCCAAAAGCCACTGCATAAAGGCCTCTGGCATAGTTACAGGCGAGGGATAGACGAGCCTCTTCGTCGCGTACCGCGAGAAGAGCGCAGTAGCAAATCTCGTCTTCTCTGCAACGGTCACATGAAAGCCACGCTCGCCAAAGCTTCTTACCGCAGCAAGCGTTTTGTTCCACATTCCGTCCAGTATCAGTACTCTAGAGCTCTTCTGCGACACTATCTGTCTTCCCCTTTTCCCTGCTCTTTAGTAAAGGTACGTTATTAATAAAAACCTTTATCCTTTTATCGCCTATCAGGTTCTCACCTATCAGGTGTTGCCTGAGTTCAAGACCGGTATTCTCACACAGTCCTTGTTACCAGACCTCCGCACCCTCTTGGCCGATCTCTTAACGCTCTGCCTAAAACCGAAGTTCATGGGGTAGAAGAAGTTCTTCTTTGAGTTATTCCCCCAGAGCCTCTTAAATATCGACTTATATGAATACGCACTTTCCAGAGCCATGTAATATCCATCGAGTAGTTTTTCCGGGCTCATCTTCTTGGGCTGAAAGACGACATTGCTGGTTGTATAGTTCGACCAGTTATAGTCAAATATGCGCCCTTCTTTATGCAGCTTATGGTAAAGAGTAGTGCCAGGATAAGGAGTTAATATAGAAAAATAACAGACATCTATCTTGGCCTTAATGACGAACTCAAGGGTACGCTCAAAGACCCCTTCATCGTCGTCATCCAGACCAAAGACAAAAGAACCGTCAACCCCTATACCATGATCATGCAGTTTTTTTATTACATCTATATAAGTATCGGGATGGTTAAAGGACTTACCAACATTATTCAGATTCTTATCTGAAAGCGTCTCAAAACCAACGAGCAACCCCATGCAACCACTCTTTGCCATCTGTTTTACAAGCGGCGTATCGTGTACGATATTAACCGAGGTCTGCCCTAACCACTTAAGGTTATAAGGGGTTATACGCTCCAGAAATTGCCTCGAATAGGTCTTATTACTTATAATGTTGTCATCCACAAAAAACACAGCGTTCTTCAAGATAAACCTACCCTCAAAAGGCTCGAGGTTCCTGACCTCTGCCTCTACCTCGTCAAGCGGGCGAGAGCGGAACTGACCACCAAAAGAATTAGTAACAGAGCAGAACTCACAGTCATGCGGACACCCTCGAGTCGTCTCGACAAAGTGCACCGGCAGATATCCCTTTCCTTTATAAAGGTTCCAATCTGGAGCCTTCATATTGCAAAGATCAGGAAAGCCGTCATGCTTATAGGTCTGCTTTAGGTTGCCTTGCTTAAAATCCTCTAGGACCGTTGGCCAGAGCCCCTCGGCCTCGCCGATGACAACACTGTCGCAGTGGCGAAGAGCCTCCTCAGGCATCTTGGACGGATGCATCCCACCCATAACGACCTTAATCCCACGAGCCCTAAAGCTATCTGCTATTTCATAGCCCCGAAAAATAGCGGGTGTCATAGAGGTAATGCCGACCAGATCCGCGCTCTGAGTTAGATCAAGCGGCTCGACCTTCTCGTCTATTATCTCTATCTCCCAATCATCAGGGGTAAGGGCCGCGACCTTAAGCAGCCCAAGTGTCGGTAGACGAAAATAAAAATCCTTACCCATCATGCTGTTGGGCGCAAGCGGTGATATAAGTAGTAATTTCTTTTTATTCATTAACCCTCATCTTACTCATAATTTTATTCTCCATGAAAGTTTTTAATGACCACTTAACGACACATATCTTTGCTTCCAGCGTAATCAGCCATAAAGCTCTTAAAGATATCCTTCAATACCACATCCGTACTCTGCCTTATCGCTGACTTCTGAGCAAAGGCACCACCCAAAAAAAACCTGCCATACCCAGACGGTCCGTCAGCGCGATACTTCTTATTAAAGGTCTTCTCTCCACTTTTACCATTTACGTCAATAACAATATCGGCATGCGCTGCTTGACCACCCATATAATAATTTATATCAGCAATGTCTATCAACACGTCTCCTTTTTTGACTCCTGACAAACTATCCACCTTATAAAACCCGTCAAAACCTTTCTGGAGGTACGAGTCGGCATAATCATAAACAATCTTTCCAATCGGCACATCCCACCTATTGGCGATACCTGAACTAAAAGCCCTGGCGGAATACATCTTGTTTTTCAAGTCCTCTTTCATGTGGAGTGCGGCCTTGCACGGCAAGGTCTTGCTATAGCTCGCTGCTTCCGGAGTCTTGAACTCGACCGTATGCACACATCCTGCGACAATCGCAATAACAGCCAGAATAAAAACAATCCTTAATTTTTTCATAACCTCTCTTTCTCCTGCACCCTACTGCGGGTACTTAAAGGCCTCTCCCCACAAACCTTCCCATCTGCCTCTTTCTTTTTGAAAAACTTCTTCACGCCCTTAAAATAGACAATAGAGCCGACCTGCCTGACCAGTGTATTCAAATGATTTTTATCACCTATACACCTCTGGCAATGCGGGTGGACGATCCTGAGCTTATCAAAAGCTGCTATTGCCCCCTGCATTGCAGGACCTGCCAAGGCGTCCTCAAGCGTCATATCCTTAATATTGCCAACGCTTGTTCTACCCTCATAGTCCACACAACAAAAGACAATATCGCCGTTCCAGAGCACACCAAAGTTCTCTCTAATCCCCGGACAGTACCCCACCCGCGCCCGGACGCCCTTATCAATAGAATGCTCAGACCAATCACCCATAACGCGTGTTGTAAAGGTCAGATCAGGGGTAAGCTGAACCGTATTCTGCTTAAAACTCCTTACCCTACGTAGCCGCCTGCGAAGCCCTACGAGCTCTCCCTCAAACTCCGTACCCTTTAAAACATTATCCGCCCAGACCGAGAGAAACTTCCTTAAGCTCCCCGTGGTATCTGCGATACTAACATCCGCCATCACCGGCAGGATTAATTTTCTAAGCGGCGAAGAAAGAAAACTCAACTCTAGCGAGATACCGCCTTCCCGCATAACCTTTCTGGCAATGCCCCTTACCTGTTCACTATAGGTCGTGAACTCCAGCCCCTTTGCCCCTCTCATCTCAAAGCTCTTCTCGTCCGGCGTCTGCAAAGATAGTATTATCTTCGTAAGCCCGGCAGCTCTCAGATCATCGAGAACCTCTTCTGTTAACAAGGCCCCGTTGGTAGTGACTATCGTCTCAAGCCCTTTATTACTTGCGTAAGCCACTGCGTCAAACAGTTGCGGATAAAGCAGAGGCTCGCCCATAAGATGGAATAGCACGGTACTGGCAAGCCCCTTCTCTGCTGTCTCATCAAGGATACGACGCAATAGAGCGAAGTCCATAAAGCCGCGACCACGCTCCATTTTGGAGTCAGGACAAAACTCGCAAGCAAAGTTACAGTGGCTTGTTACCTCTAAATGAAGTCTCTGGATAGGGAGCTTAATCCTCCCTATCTCACTTGGCGTTCGCATACCTTGCTTTCTTAACCTTATTTATTACAAACGGCATAGTACCGATTATTATTATCAACGATAAAGATATTATAAAATTCTGACTACCCGGCTCCCAGATTGAGCTGCCAAAATAAGTATATACAAAACTGATAGGCAAGATAAGTATAAGACTTGCCAGATAAAAATCACGGAAACGAATAGCTGAAAAGCCCGCCGAATAACTGACGATATCCCACGGGATATTAACGGCCCTCATGAAAAGAATAGTCCGAAAGCCATTATTTTCCATACTTTCATCAAGCTTTAAGAGCCGCTCGCTCTTTTTTATAAAGCGCAAGGCACGCTCTCTGCCAAATTTTCTTGCAAGCATAAATGCAACAATAGTCGAGCCCGCTGCGCCAACCGCGATATATATAGTCCCGTAAAAAGGACCAAAGAGAGCCCCTGCCACAACGGTAAGCCCCATAGACGGAATAAAAAAGAGCACAGGCTTAAAGACAACAACCAATATTAAGACAAGCGGCGCGACAATCCCAAAGCTCGTGACAAAGTCCTTTACCGCATCCACATTAAATTTACAAAAATAAAAATAAAGCACCACATAGATAACGCTTATCAAGGCAATACCCAATATCTTCTTTAGCATTTTATTTTTACCTTCAGAAGTCTTCATCTTCTTCCAATCCCAAGACCAGTACATCCGCCGGCAGAGTAAGGCTGAAAGCATCCTCCACAAGCTCCACGTTAAGCCTAACGTCCTTAAACTCTGTTATGGTGGTCCCTTTTTTTCTGCTCTTGAGTATCATCTTTTCAGGAGCACCATCGCCCCCTCTGTACCAGATAGAGATGCTCTCCAGGTGACGCGCCGCCATCTTCGAGCGCGGCTTGAGCTTCAGTACCGTCCCTCCCGGCCCTTTATAGATCTCCACAAAGAAACGCTTGGATAACCGCTCCATCGAAAAATCCATCGTTGAAGCGAAGAACTCCATGGCATACCGCGCCATAACATCATTACTTAATATACGCTTCTCTGCCTCTTTTTTATCAGGGCGGTAGATCCACATCGCAGTGCCATCTACCACTATAATAATCCTTGCGGGCCGCTGGATCTCCCAACGAAGAAGGCCTGGTTTCTTAAGGACGATCCGGCCTTCTGTTCGGACCTCTTCTGCAAGTAGCGCACTCGTCTTGCGCTGTACCGTAACGGCAGAGAAAGTATCAATCCCTGCGTGCTGGCTACGAAGCTCAACTATCGCGGCCTTGCTCTCAACTTCACCTAGCAAAAGCCCTGCCCCATCACCCGCAAAGGCCACCGACGACAATGCAAACAACAATAAAGCCACACTGCAACAAACAATCTTTAACTGATCAAGAACCATATTTAACGGTATGCCCCTTGTTTGTAGCGTCCCAGATGTAGTTCTTATTCGAGTACACATCCAGTGCCTTGAGGAACTTCTTTAAGCTCAGCCCAGTCGGGGCTGCGTCTTTAATAAAATGCCTCTTCACAACACCGAGTAGCCTTAATTCAGAGAACAACTTGAATTGTATTGTCTTTGGAAGGTCATTAGAGATCGGCGGAGTAAGAGAATCCATATATGTATATATTCCACTCCGTATGGGCTGTAAACCAGGACTACTTACAGCTTCACAAGACTTCATTATCAAGTTACTCATGCCTATAGAACACTCCCTTAACATCACACAATCTTACAACTTATCAAGTAAAATACTCTAAAAAGGTACGAAGTTATACCACTGGTCCGGATACCTGCGGATATAGTTCTCAAATACCCGAAGCACCGAGCAGGCTATCCTCTCTTGATCTTTTTGAGTATCACCTGCGAGTGCCTCGTAATATATTGGGCTCTCTGCCACCGCCCTATAGCCGTCCTGCTCCCTTAAGACAAAACCCGGAATAATCGGAGCTCCAGTCTCTTTGGCAAGCAGGATCGGGCCTTCTGGAAAGGTTACGGATTTGCCAAAAAAAGGCACGGTCGGCCCATCCATCCCACCTCTATCTACTAGCATCGCTACGATCTCATTGCGCCTAAGGGCATTTAAGACCTCCAAAATATCAAAAGGAGAATCACCAAGTACTATCGTATTTATATTATGAAATTTTCTGTATCTATTACGTATCTCATCAAGTTCAGCTATATTGTCACTGGCCGTCAGAACATTGATCTTAATATCCTGGCGACCAAAAAATATCCCGCCCAGCTCCCAGTTTCCCAGATGTGCCGTAAGCATAATAAGCCCCTTACCACGCGCAAGGGCCAGGTCGATATTATCGGTGCCATCTATATGCACGACCTCTTTAAAGAGCGTATCAATACAAAGATTATTAAAGCGTCCGTAATCAACGAGGTATTTTGAATAATTTCTAAAGGTATTTAAGGCAAGTGATGTGAGTTTCTTAGGTGTTGCATCAGGGAGCACATAGCGTAGGTTATCTTGAATATTCTGGCGTGCTTTTTTATAAAATAGGTAGCTTAACTCTCCAACCCTATCGGCCACCGCATAGGAAAAGCCCCTAGGCAGGTAACCGACACCCCACATTCCTATATCGTAGACTAGCGGCCTACCAAGTATGTGCCTTTTCTCACCTAGGTTCTCGGTCCGCATAAAACTCCCCCATTCAACACGTAATTTATAACACAGCGGCTTTACCTTGGCAAGGTATTTGTTAAAAGACAAAACTCCAATAAAACAATGAGTTGCCTCTATAATTATGCTATAGTGCCTACTCTATATTATCCCCCTAACAGACACCAAAGGAGGTTGAGTTATGGAAAAAATACTTCTTGCAAGCCTTATAGTTTTTCTTGCCGTTCTATTCACTCCGGCAAAAGGACTGTCAGGTGACACATACTATGCCAGGTGCAACCTGAAGGTTGTAAAGGGCTCTCTTATCTCATGGGTAAACTGGCAGTCAACAAGTGATATAATACCGGTCGGCAGAAAGCTTGAAGTCAGCTACAATGGCGGCAAAAAAGCACAACTAAGAGACCCAAAGACAAACAAAGAGTATACTCTGATACTAGGTGCCAGTGGTGATCAGTACCTCAAAAAATTCGTCTTAAAACGGCGAACCTCGACAAAGAAGTTTTCCTCTTCTGTTAAAAAAGAGATAAAAAATGCTTTCGCAAATATAGGTATGACAAAAGAACAGGTCTATATCGCTATGGGGCCTCCTGCCAAAGTCCGCGGTCGGAAAACCGCTTCAATGACATATGATGAAATCATGAATGAAAATCTATGGATATATGCAAGAAGACGCTTTGGCAAAAACATCGGCATAGAGTTCAACGCAGATACCGGTAAGGTCCAGCGCACAGAGGGGATCTGGAGGTAAACGCTAAGTCAATGTAACTACTCAAAGTATAAGAATAAAAACAGATTTAACAGATTGATAGATTCTTATATAAATTGATTTTCAAGCGACCTTGTGTTATAAGCGCAACCTATGGTGGAAAGAGACAAAACACAGACAAAGGCCGACCACAGACGTATTGTAATCGTTACAGGAGGAAACCGCGGCATCGGTGCGGCGATATCTTGCCGATTTGCGACAAACGGTGATATCATAGCGATAAACTATAACTCAGGCAAGGTCGCAGCCGAGGCCCTCGTTGAAGAGATCAAAGCTGGTGGCGCAGAGGCCTTTGCCATCCAAGCTAATATCTCAAAATCAGAAGATGCAAAGAGGCTGATCAACGAGGTAGTAGAGCGTTACGGCAGAGTCGATATACTGGTAAATAACGCGGGTATCTCCAAAAGCACGATGCTGATGCTCTACAACGAGGCCGACTGGGACGCACTTATAGATATAAACCTGAAGGGGGTCTTTCATCTCTGCAAAAACGTAAGCCGTCAGATGTTCGACCAGAAGAGCGGGGTTATTATCAATATATCGTCCTTAAGCGGCGTTACAGGGCTTGCTGGCGAGGCCCCCTACTCAGCGACCAAAGGCGGCCTAATAGCCTTTACCCGCTCGCTTGCAAAGGAGCTGGCCCCCTTTGGCATACGTGTTAACTGCGTGGCCCCAGGGGCTATAGATACTGCTATGCTCGCTGAGATACCAGAGAGTGAACAGGAAAAACTTAAAAAAATCATACCGCTTGGCAGGTTTGGCCTCCCCGATGAGGTCGCCGGAGTCGTAGAGTTTCTCGCCTCTCCAGCCGCCTCCTACATAACAGGTGAGACAATAGTAGTAAGCGGTGGTCTACCTTAAAACACCATACAGCTGAGGAAAAATGAGTTCAGAAGAGACAAAGACAAAGATAAAAGAGATGCTTGCCACTCGGCTCAAGCTCACCATAAAACCAGAAGATATCGCTGACGACGAACCACTATTTGGCCCAGGCAGGCTCTCATTTGACTCAATCGACGCCCTAGAGATAGTCGTCGGCCTACAGAAAGAATTCGGTTGCGTAATAGACAACAAGGACAAAGCCGAGAAGATCCTTATCTCTGTAAATACAATAGCCGAGTTTATAAATAACGGTGCATAGCTGACTACACACAGTTCTGGCCTCGCCCGCTTAGATCGGGCTACGCTACCGAGGGTTTTATATAGATGAATTCAACAACAGTGCCTGCACACCAAAAACAGGCCAAAAGAACACTTGACCAGACACTTTTGCTTCTTCCGCACGCCTATCCATTCAGGTTTTTAGACAGGCTAATAGAGATAAATGAGACAAGTGCCAAAGCCGTTAAAACCATAAGCGCGAATGACTTTTTTCACGTAAAAGATAACGCTAGTGCCTCTGCCCTCTCGCCGCTCCTTATAGCAGAGGCACTAGCGCAGCTATCCGGGCTTGTAATGGCCAGTAGCAGAGAAGACTACACCAGCGCGTATCTGGCAGGGATAAACAATCTGGAGCTTAAAAGAATGCCACGAGCCGGCGAGTCATTACACTTGCAGACAGAGACGATCATTACATTTGAGACAATGGCGAAGTTTTTGGCAAAAGCTACCATAGGTGCTGAAGAAATCCTAGAATGTGAACTAACAATGGCCCTTAATCAAGCAATTAAGAGCAGAGGATAGCCCTCCACATCAATGAGATATCTAGTCATAATACCGGCCTTTAACGAAGCGGAGAACCTGAGTTCTGTTATAAAAGGTACGCTCAGAGTAACCAAAGACGTATTGGTCATCGACGACGGCTCAACAGACTCGACCGACGCGGTCCTTAAAGGACTGGATGTAAAGACAATCAGGCAGGCCCATACAGGCAAGGGTGCTGCGCTAAAGGCCGGCTTCAAGTACGCACTCAAAAATAACTTTGACTGGATAATTACAATGGACGGCGACGGCCAGCATGATCACCGCGAAATTCCTCGATTCGTTAAAAAAATGAAATCCAATGGAATCGATATGATAGTAGGCTCACGCATGAGTGACACAAAAGAAATGCCCTTTATAAGACTTATGGCAAACAAATTCATGTCGCGCCTTATCTCATCTATGATGGGACAGAGACTACCGGATACGCAATGCGGTTTCAGGGCTATAAACCGTCGAGTGGTAGAGAATATAACGCTTGAGACCTCGCACTACGACACAGAGTCAGAGATACTTATAAAGGCTGCGGTGGCAGGCTTTACTATCACCTCTGTTCCTGTGCGTACAATCTATAATAACGCATCATCATCTATCAGCAAAACTAAAGATACCGTAAGATTTATAAAACTACTTAGAAAGGCACGAAGACCAGCCGCAGGTAAAAGGAATTAAATAATGGCAGCTAAACAGACTACAAACTCCCCCGCGACTTTCCCGACGGTCTGCAACCTCTGCGGCAAGGCCGATACTTCTTTTATAACCAAACAAAACTCCTTTAAGGTCGTCCAGTGCAACCTCTGCGGCTTTGTCTACGTCAACCCGAGACCAAAACCTACTGCGATGAAAGACTTCTATATCGATTACCATCGCAACCGCATCGGCGACCCGCACATGTGGAAGCCATATATGCAAAAGATCTTCACAAAATCCGCGAACTTACTTGAACGACTCTACCCGCAAAAAGGCAGGCTCCTTGATATCGGCTGCGGCTACGGCTTCTTTATGGAAGAGGCTACAAAAAGAGGATGGCAGGCCGAGGGCATAGACCTATCAGATGACTGCGTCTCCTTTACCAAAGAACGCGGACAGAAAGTCACACTCGCCCTGCCAGAAGATATAAAAGAGAAGAATAGCTTTGACGCGATAACTATGTTCTATGTCCTAGAGCATCTGCCCGACCCTCTCTCAACACTTAGAACCGTAAAAAAACTCTTAAAGCCCGGCGGAGTCCTGCTGCTACGTGTGCCGCATACGACCCCGATAGTAAAGCTCTTAAAGCCGATGAAGATAAAGAATAAACTCTTTGATCCGCCCTTTCATCTCTGCGACTTCTCGCCGAATACTATAGCAAAGATGCTGAAGAAGGCTGGCTTCACGCACTCTCGAACCATGATCGGCGGCGGCACCGCCCCGCCAAGGTTCGCACCGCGCCTTACCAGCGCACTCTCTACAACGACCGCCGAACTCCTCTACCGTCTGAGCCGCAAAAGATACCTAATGCCAGGGGTCAGCAAGACAACGGTCGCAAAGAAAGCCAGCTAGCTCCCGACCAGTTTTTAAAGCTAAGCAAAAACCTATATTGTAGGATTGACGGCGACCTACCTAAGAGAGTAGAATAAAGGCTGATCTTCTGCAAGGCTAGCTACGGCCTCGCTGGATATGCTAACGCACAAAAGAGGTTTTATGTTGGATATTAATAACTTAAGCAACTTACTTGCTAGTGCCGGACTCAACCCGGAGATTGCCGAGCTCGCTGTTCGCGCAGCCGGCTTAATAGTAATTATAATTCTCGCTACCATTGCCAATATCATCGCCAAGAAGATCGTCCTGATCGGTGTTAAGTATCTAATCGGTCGAACAGAGACCAAGATAGACGATATAATACTGGAGAGAAAAGTCTTTACAAAGCTCTCTCACTTCGCTCCGGCAATCGTCATCTACCTGCTGGCCCCGATAGCCCTTGGTGGCCTAGACCGGCTATCCGGCCTCGTCAGCCACGCAGCCCTTATCTATATGGTAATCGTAGGGCTGCTCGTTATCGACTCCTTACTAAACGCGCTACTCGATATCTACCAAAATTTTGAAGCCTCAAAAGAAATCCCGCTCAAGGGCTTTATCCAAATCCTAAAGATCGTAATCTACTTCTTCGCCCTAATCTTTATCGTATCTATTATGCTCGGCAAGAGTCCTGTCTACCTGATAAGCGGCCTGGGCGCACTAACCGCCGTCCTGATTCTGATATTTAAAGACTCGATCTTAGGTTTTGTCGCTGGTATCCAGCTGATAACCAATAAAATGATTGCGCACGGCGACTGGGTAGAGATACCAAAGTACGGTGCCGACGGCGACGTCATGGAGATAACGCTCAGCACCGTAAAGGTACAGAACTTTGATAAGACGATCACAACAGTACCGACCTATGCGCTCATTAGCGATTCCTTTAAGAACTGGCGCGGAATGGAAGAGAGCGACGGGCGAAGGATCAAACGCTCGGTCTTTATCGATCTATCTACGATTAAGCTCTGTACAGAAGAGATGACTAAGCGCTACGCAAAGATAGATATCATCAAAGACTATATTGAGAGAAAAAAACAAGAAGTTCAGAGTTATAACGAGACCCGCTCAATAGACGACTCGGTGCTGGTAAACGGCAGACGCCTGACGAACGTCGGGACATTCCGAGCTTATCTGGAGAGCTACCTGCGTGCACACCCGATGATTAACAAGAGCATGACGCTGCTGGTTCGCCAGCTCGCGCCGACCGAGCACGGCCTACCGATTGAAATCTACGTCTTTAGCAGCGACAAGAACTGGATAAACTACGAGGCCATCCAAGCCGATATCTTCGACCATATCCTCGCAGTCCTTCCAGAGTTTGATCTTCGCGTCTTCCAGAACCCAACCGGCGGCGACTTTAAGGGGCTTACGGGTGGATAGTAGCAGTAATTAGCCTTGGGTCTTGACTAGCTGAGAGGTTTTTCTCAGCATATTTTAAGTACTATAACATAGATATTTTTGTTCCGGTAGTTGAACCGGAATTCGCACTCTTTAAGGTGTAAATAAAAGGTTGACCTCGGCACCCCTTGGAACTTTTGGAGCCTCCTCTTGGCGAATGACCAAAAGGA